>CAZSRK010000009.1:0-56562 GCA_964609305.1 uncultured Oscillospiraceae bacterium | reverse complement strand
CGGCCGCGGTGGAGAACACCTGGCTCTTCTTGGTGGGGATGGTGGTGTTGCGCTCGATAAGCTTGGTGCACACGCCTCCGAGGGTCTCGATGCCGAGGCTCAGCGGAGTGACGTCCAGCAGCAGGATGCCCTCGACATCTCCGCCGAGAACACCGCCCTGAATGGCTGCACCCATGGCCACGCACTCGTCGGGGTTGATGCCCTTGAAGCCGTCCTTACCGGTCAGCTTCTTGACGGCCTCCTGCACGGCGGGGATACGGCTGGAACCGCCGACGAGCAGGACCTTGGAGATCTGGTCGCCCGTCAGGCCCGCGTCGGACAGGGCCTGGCGTACCGGGCCGGTGGTCTTTTCGACGAGGTGGTGGGTCAGTTCGTTGAACTTGGCCCGGGTCAGAGTCACGTCAAGATGCTTCGGGCCGGTGGCGTCCGCCGTGATATACGGCAGGTTGATGTTGGATGTGGTGACGCCGGACAGCTCGATCTTCGCTTTCTCTGCGGCCTCGCGCAGACGCTGCATTGCAACCTTGTCGGTAGACAGGTCAACGCCGGTGTCCTTCTTGAACTCGTCGACAAGGTACTGTGTGATGCAGGCGTCAAAGTCGTCGCCGCCGAGGCGGTTGTTGCCCGCGGTTGCCAGAACCTCGATAACGCCGTCGCCAATCTCGAGCACGGACACGTCGAAGGTGCCGCCGCCGAGGTCATAGACCATTATCTTCTGGTCGCTCTCTTTATCAAGGCCATAGGCCAGCGCCGCGGCGGTAGGCTCGTTTATGATACGCTTGACCTCGAGGCCGGCGATCTTGCCGGCGTCCTTGGTCGCCTGACGCTGGGAATCGGTAAAGTAAGCCGGGACGGTTATGACCGCCTCGGTCACGGTCTGGCCCAGATAGCTCTCGGCATCCGCCTTGAGCTTCTGGAGCACCATCGCGGAGATTTCCTGCGGTGTGTAGCTCTTGCCGTCGATTGTCACTTTGTAGTTTGAACCCATCTCACGCTTGATGGAAGAGATGGTGCGGTCGGGGTTGGTGATGGCCTGGCGCTTTGCCACCTGGCCGACCATGCGCTCGCCGGTCTTGGAGAAAGCTACGACCGACGGGGTCGTGCGGTTGCCCTCTGCGTTCGGGATGACGACGGCTTCGCCGCCCTCCATGACTGCAACGCACGAGTTGGTTGTTCCCAGATCTATACCTATAATCTTGCTCATAATTAATTCCTCCTGATATATATTCAAATGTGATGATCTTCTCAGTTAATCAGTTTGCTACTTTTACCATGCTGAAGCGGATAACCTTGTCGCCGAGCATGAAGCCTTTTTCAAATTCGTCGACTATCACGCCTTCGCCCATGGAATCGTCCTCGATATGCATGATCGCGTTGTGACGCGAGGGGTCAAATGTCTCACCGACGGCAGGTATCTCGATAACGCCGAGCTTTTCGAGTATGGATTTGAGCTGCGTCATCGTCATCTCAACGCCCTTGCGATATGCCTCGTCGGCGGTCTCCTGCGCCAGGGCGCGGGCAAGGTTGTCGTAGACCGGCAGGAACCTGGTTATCGTATCGCTTCGCGCGTCGGAAAAGACGCTTTCCCTTTCCTTGGCGCTGCGCTTGCGGAAGTTATCATACTCTGCGGCAAGGCGGAGATATTTTTCCCGCTCCTGCGCAAGCTCGTTTTCAAGCTGTTGCTCCCTGGTCAGCTCAGGCTCTTTCTTTTCCTCTTCCGTCTCGGGGCCCTCAACCTCGGATACGGCCTCCTGCTTCTCGGCCTCTTCCTGCGGAGTCTTTTCTTTCTTACCCAAACCTAATCATCTCCTTTGATGAGCTTATTATCCAAAAGCGGTGGCGCGTCCGTCGCGCCGAGCAGACGGCTTAGCGCATCTGCTATCGCGCTGAGCTTTGCTGCGACCGCTGAGTAGTCCATTCTGGTCGGACCGACGACGCCGATAAGACCCTGCATATTGTCGCCGGCATTGTACGTCGCCATCACGACGCTGGAGTCCTTGAGCTCCTCCGCGGCGTTTTCCGGTCCTATCAGCACGCGGACATTCCCCTCCCCGGCAAGGCCGGGAAGCTGCCGCAGGCGGTCGCCGTCGGACAAGTAGTGGATGACCCGTCCCGCCTTGTCCGGGTCGCGGAATTCCGGATGGTTGAGCAGATGGCCCGTTCCACCGATATACGTCTCGCCTGTCTTGATATCGCTGAGTATCTCGATGACAAAGGCCGCCACAGCCCGGACAAGTCCATAAGTATCGCCGCTGGCGCGCTCCGTCGTGTCAACGAGCTGGCCGGTTATCTGCTCCTCCGTCAACCCGGTAAAGCCCGCGTTGAACATGGTCGAGAGCGTCTGTACCAGCCCCTGATCGACCGAGAACGGCAGATGCATCAGCTTGGTCTTGACCGCCCGATTACTCAGAAGTGCGACGACGATAAACGTGTTTGTGTCAATATATATGAAATCAAACCTGGAAACCGTGGCCGGCACCGCCGCTGCCATAGCGTAGGCGGGATAGTCCGTCAGGGTGCTGGCAAGCTTTCCGACGTCCGCCATAAGCTTGTCAAACTGCTGTATTTTGGTGTCAAGTCCCCGGGTTATAGCCTCAGTCTCCTCGTTTGTAAGTTTCTGCCGTTCCATGAGCTCGTTTACATACATACGATATCCCATGGGGGTCGGGACGCGGCCTGCGCTCGTGTGCGGCTGTTCAAGATAGCCCATTCTCTCAAGCTCGGCCAGTTCGTTTCGGATCGTGGCCGGGGAAACTCCCAGATCGGCGGTGTTCGCAATAGCCTTGGAGCCTACCGGTTCCGCCGTGCGGATATATTCCTCGATCACAACGGCCAGTATTTTTTTCTTTCTGGCGCTGAGTTCCATCGGAGGACCTCCTTTGGCGCTCTGAATTAATGTTTGCTAGCACTCTCGCTTTCTGAGTGCTAGTTTAGACCTATATGAGCGATTTGTCAAGCCCTATATAATAAAGTTCTCATTTTGTTCAAGATTAATGTAACGGATTTGACAATTACACGCTCCTCAGCAAAAAATAAAAGCCCCGACGCAGCGGGACAATAAAAAACAGGATGCCGAAGCATCCTGTTTTTGCGTTTATGGCATTTAAAACACTTAGCTGATAACGTCTTCCTCGATGAACTTGCCGATACGGGGCTTGACAACCTTGCCCTTCTTCTCGGCGGCCATGACGGCGCGGGCGTTGGCAGTGGCGCTCTCCCAGTAGAACTGGTCGTGCGGGGACTGCTCGGTGCGGGTGTTCCACATCTCGGCTGCGAAGGAGCCGCGCAGTTCCTTGGCGATGTCTTCCTTCCAGGGCATGCGGATGATCTGGGTGGTGAGGTGACGGGTCTGACGGGTGGAGGAGTGCATGATGAGCTCGGCAATCTCCCAAGCGCGCTTGTAGCAGCTCTCCAGGTTGGGGAGGATCTCGTTGATCATGCCCCAGGCAAGAGCCTTGCGGGCGGTGATGATCTCACCGGTCAGCTCAGCATATGCAAATCTCTTGCGGCCCATGAGGTTGCGCCATGCGATCTGCACGCCGTCGCCGGGGACCATGTTGAGACGGAAGTGCTGCTCAACAGTCCAGGCATCCTCGGTGGCGAGGGTGATATCGCACAGCAGGAACAGGTCGCTGTGGAAGGTGCCGCCGTTCCAGATGCCGATGGTGGGGATATCGAGAGCGCAGATCTCAGCCTCGATATCATGGGTACCATCGTGGTACTGATGGTCGAACAGGGTCCAGTCATAGTCGGGATCCCAGTCGCTCATGGGCAGGAAAGGCTTGCTGGTGTCGCGGTAGCAATCCTGGGGGCCAAGGCCTTCAAAGAAGTTGGGTCCCGAGGAGCCGAAGATCAGGATCTGAGCGTCACGGTCGTCGCCGACGTACTGGAACAGCTTGTGTACGAAAGCGTGGGGAGTGGTGCCCCAGATAAGGCCGTGATCCTCGGTATGGGCGCGGGCCTCGATGATGCCGTCCTTGCGGGTGAGCCAAAAAACGGGCTCAAGGATCTTCTTATACTCCTCGAAGGTGTACTCCGGGGGGAGGATCCAGTTGGACTCGGGCATAACGGGACGGAGGTCGCCGTCAGTCTCGGTAAAAGTCGGTACCCACTCGTCGATCTGGTCTGCTTTGGCACCATTCCACTTCTCAGTTTCGTGGGCATAGTTCATTTGAGGTCTCTTTGCAGATCTTTCAGCCATTGTAAGTTAACTCCTTTTTCTGTAAAGTGATAAAATACGGCAAGCGCCGATATTTACGGTGTTTTTTGCTGCGCGGGGGGACTCAGTCCTCCATCTCGGTTATCTCAAGGACGAGGCCGCCGGTGGACTTGGGATGGGTAAAGATGACAGGCTGGCCCTGACCGAGGACCTTGACGCCGGTCTCCGTGAGGTGCTCGCCCTCGGCGTTCACGTCGTCAGTCAGCCAGGACAGGTGGTGGAAGCCCTCGCCGTTGTTCTTGAGGAACTTGGAGATGGTGCTCTCCTCGGTGCCCCAGGGCTCCATGAGCTCGATGAAGGTGTCGCCGATCTGGACCAGAGTGGAGGTCTGTCCGATGGGCTCAAAGGTCTTGCGCTCGCGAACCTCGACGGCTCCGAACTGCTTGGACCAGCGCTCCATAGTCTCGTCGATACTGTTGACGGCGATTCCGACATGCTTAAGTTTTTTCAGCATATGTGAATATCCTCCTTATTGTCACTTACGACTAAGATTATACAGCTTTAACACTCCCATTGTCAATAAATCAGACAAACCGCAAAAACATATATTCGGTGCAAAAAACCACAAAATAGGGGGCATTTTGAGCTTAAATGCTCAAAATGTCCCCATTCCTGCGCCAAATGAACCGCTCGTTGCAAAAATGTCAAAAGTCAGGATTCCATCTGCTTGCCGAGAAAGCCGGCGGCAGCCTGTGCAAGTTTCATTTCCACATTGCCGGCGCCCTCCCCGTTCTCGGACAGGAACATGACGCAGCCCATCAAATCGTCCTCCGAGAGGATGGGCACAGCGACGGACACGGCAAAGCGGTCGTCCCCGCTCACGGCATGTACGGGGCTGTTTCCCGCACTGTGGGTGAAGGCTCCGCGCTTTTCCATGATGCGCTCGAGCTCGGGAGTGACTGTGCGGTCGACCAGCGCACGCTTACCGTTTCCGGCCACGGCAATGACCTCGTCGCGGTCACAGATGGCCGCGGTGCGCTCCGCCGCGCGGAAGAGCGATTCGCACATCTGGTCGGCAAATTCACTCAGCTCGCCCATCGGGGAATACTTTTTGAATATCACTTCCCCGTCCTTTTCGGTATAAATCTCCAGCGGATCGCCGTCGCGGATACGCATGGTGCGTCTTATTTCCTTGGGGATGACGACCCTTCCCAGGTCGTCAATGCGGCGGACAATTCCGGTTGCTTTCATTATAAAAATTTCCTCCTGTCATTTTTCTGTTTACAGGTGATATTATTTGTCGGTAATTCTTTCATATACGACAATTTATCCTTTGCCTCATTTTGGATTGCCTATGTACAGGCTATTTTTAGCAATATTTATTAATAAATTTATAAATAATAGCCTGCCGCGGCAATATACCGACGGCAGACTCCTGCTGTATCTGTTATGCTGATTTTTGCTTCGAAGTCACTGCATAAGCTGTGATTCGCGCTTTTTCCTGCGTATCCAATAGGGCAGGATGAAGATAAACGGGATGAATATGACCGGCACGCCCATATAGGAGAACACGATCTTATAGCCCCAGTTGACTATGGTGAGGATGCCGAACTGTCCAAGCAGGATGGCAACGATCATAAACGTGGCGATGCCGCCGATGAAATACGGCACGCCGACCGTTTCCAGCAGGGAACCACCGCTTGCATAGCACATAGAGGCGATAACGACGCTGGACAGAAGGACGCACACTTCCTTATACACGACAAAGACCTTTCTGGCCTTGCCGAAGACAACGTTGTAAAACTCCTGATAATTGTATACCTGATAGAGACGGCAAACCTCCAGAACGTGATAGACGATCCAGGAACTGATCACCATCAGGACCAGCGGGCCAATGTAAACACCCAGCCAGCCGTAGCCAACGAAATACTGCACGAGCTGTGCGCCGCTGGCAAAGCCGGGACCTACATGGGTGCCGAACCATACACAGGCCACCGATATCGGACCCAAAAGGCCCTTCCATGAACTGCGTTCCATATTACCCCTCCCTAATTTCTTGGATCAACCCGCGAAATGCATTGATATAGAACTTGGTGTCCAGGGAGACTGCCGCGGCATCAAATCCCTGCTCGAAGTAGCTGCGGGTGGCTTTCGCATCGCCGGTGTACAGCATGGCGAATTTCCCGGCGGCTTTGCAGGCGGCCAGGATGCGCTCCATAGCGGCCTGGAACTCCGGAGTGTCAAACTTCCCCGGGGCGTTGAGCGCGACGGACAGGTCAAACGGGCCGATAAAAATTCCGTCTACCCCCTCGATGGCGGCGATCTCCTCAATGTCCGCCAGGCATCCGGCCGTCTCGCACTGCGGGATGAGCAGCGTCTCCCGGTTGCAGGTCTCGAAATAGGCGTCAAGGCCACGGCTGGCATAGTCCGCTTCCCCCCAGATGGCGTCGCGCCCCCACATGACGCCGCGGTTGCCGACCGGAAAATACTTGGCGTAAGAGACAAGATTATGTACCTCCTCCACGGTATTGACGCAGGGCACTACAAGCCCCTGTACCCCCACGTCCAGCATTTTCAGCACCGAGGGCCTTGTGCAGTCCTGGATCCTGGCAAGCGGGGTGATCCCGCGCAGGCAGGCAGCGCGTACCAGATCCGCCGCGCTCTCCGCCCAAAGGGGCCGTGCTCGGAGTCGATTATGAAAAAGTCCAGCCCGGAGACGCCAAGGCACTCCACCGCGTTGGAGCCACCGATTTCAAAAAAGGTACCTACCGCTTTTTGACCGGTTTCCATCTTTCTCTTCAATAAGTTTTCCACTGTTATTTACCCCCTCCTTTTTAAATAAGAACCTGTTTATTGTGCCAGGTCTTTTTTATTATAGGTATTGTACGGAAGTTCCCCGGCGCACAGGGTCACGGCCGTCTTTGCGGCCTTGGCGTGGAGATCGTCCGTGGACTCGATCGAGTCATAGGCCGCGTGGGGTGAGAGGATGACGTTCTCCATCGCGGCATAGGGATGGTCGCTGGTCGATATCGTCTCAAATTCCACGACGTCAAGGCCAGCCGCGCCGACTTTTCCAGAGCGCAGAGCCTCGATCAGGTCCGCCTCGCATATCAGAGGGCCACGCGCCGTATTGACCTCGATGACGCCATCCTTCATCTTCTCGAGGGCGGCCTTATCTATCATGTGATAGGTCTCGTCTGTCATAGGCGTGTGCAGGGACAGGATATCGGACTGTTCAATCAGTCCGTCCAGGGACACGGAAGCAACGCCATACTGCTCGAACACCTCTGCCGGCAGGAACGGGTCATAGGCAATAATGTTATATCCCACCGCTTTGGCATAGCCAGAAAGCTGCCGCGCGATATTTCCGAACCCGGCCAGCCCCAGGGTCCTTGTGGAGGCACGATGCATGGGTACTCCTTTCGGGCCGTGGGTCCACAGGCCCTTGCGCACGCTGCGGTCAAAAATTGGCAGATTGCGTGACAGCGCCAGGATCATGGCAAACGCATGCGTCGCCACCTCCGGTATGCAGTAGTCCGTGAAGTTGCACACGGGTATGCCGCGCTGGCTGGCCGCGGCGATGTCGATGGCGTCAACGCCTATGCCATAGCGGATCAGTCCCTTTACGTTCGGGCAGGCATCCATTACCTTCGCGCTGAGCTTTACGAGGACGGTCATCAGCACATCCGCATCACTGCAACGTTCGATTACGTCCTCTTCCGATTTGCAGGTCTCCAGAATTAGTTCGTTCCCGCTCTCCTCGATGATGCTTTTCTCGATGGAGTAATCATATCCGACGAAAAAGTCGGAATCCACCATATAGATTTTCATCCGCAAGGCACTCCTTTCCTCAGTTAATGATGTCTTTTTGTTGCCGTATACCTATTTAACATATTATAAAAAAGCACAAATGCTTATGTCAAATAAAGCGCATTTTTGGACATTAGGCCGAATCTTTGTAAAAGAAAAAAACACTTTTCCGTGATTCATTAAAAAAATGTTTTATAAAAAATTTAACGATATTTGACTGGTTTTTTTACTGTGTTATAATGATAATTACCAAAAATGAATCAGTTTGACGGGAGGAATGAGCGATGAACAGTCCCCCAGCATATATTCAGGAATTACTGGATAAAAACCCCTTCATGCCCTTATGGCAGGCCATTTATGCCTATTTGAAGCGTGAGATAATCACACTGCGGCTGGCCCCCGGGGACAAGCTGATGGAAAGCCGGCTGGCAGTGCTGCTGAACGTCAGCCGTTCACCGGTCAAGCACGCGCTCGAGCAGCTGTGCCAGGAGGGACTGGTGGAAGGCAGCGCCGGGAAGCTATGCGTGTCCCATATCACCAAGACGAGCCTCCAGCACCTGGCACATGCGCGCCTGGGGATAGACGGGGAGTCGGCCAAATTTGCCGCAAAGCGGATCCGGGAACCCGAGCTGGCTGAGATGGAAAAGCTGCTCAATTATTTCAAATCGTACAGTGACGAGCTGTCGTTCTACCAGTTTGCAGTAATGGACGATCTGTTTCACGCCGTCATCTACAAGGCCTGCGGCAACCCGTATCTTCAATCCATGTATGCGGCGATACGACCGAGCCTGCTGCGTTACCGTTATTACTCCATGGCGGTATATCCCGACAAAAGAGACATGTTTCAAAACACCTACATATGCCATGGGGCAATTTACTATGCGATGAAGCATCATCTTTCGGAACTGGCCGGGACGGAGGCGCAGCAGGATGCCGCCCGCATGCCGGACACGATAGCTCTGATCCCAAATCAGATAAACTATGATATATTCAAAACGCTGGACAACTCGCTGGTGGCCCTGTAAACAGGGCAGGATTACTTCCAGGGGCTTCTTCTGACACGCCTGGGCTGTGCATGCCCGGCAAAACCATATGCAAAAATTTTCCCGGTGTGCGGCCGACGGCATAAATTATGTGCAAAAACCTCCCCTGTTTAAGGGGGAGGTTTTTAATGCCAAAATCTTTGTTTATACATCGACCCCCGCCGCATCGCGGCGGGGGCCTTTCTTAATCCGGTGTCAGCTGAGCAGCTCGCTCTCAAGGTCGGAGAGCATGATGTCAAGAGCCGTTATGCCACCCTCGGCGGTATACCACACCGCCGGGTTGGCAAGGTAGACGATGTTTCCGTTCTGATATGCTGCGGTGCCCATGACCAGTTCATTTTCCATTATCTCCTGTGCCAGCTGCGCGCCGTCGGTACCGATGGCGGCGTCACGGTCCATGACGAAGATATAATCCGGGGCCTTCTCCACAATGAATTCAAAGGAAGCCTCGTTGCCGTGGGTCGAGGTGTCTATTTCGGCGTCGACGCCGATGTTCTCAAAGCCGATCTCCACACCAATAAGGGAGCAGCGGCCGTCGTTTCCGAGCACGTTGAAGCTGCCGCTGGTGCACATGCCCACGATGGCGGTCTTGCCCTCGGCCACCTGCTGAAGCGCGGAAATGCGCGCGTCAAAATCGGCCATCAGCGCGTCTACCTGCTCCTCCAGGCCGAACATGGAGGCAATGATATTTGCGTTTTTGCGTACGCTCTCAACAACGCCTATCTCCGTGTCGGTAGAGAGATATACGACCGGGGCTATCTCGGTAAGTGCGTCATAGCTTGCGGACAGGCGTCCGCCGATGAAGATGACGTCCGGCTCACAGGCCATGATGGCCTCCAGGTCGGCCTCCCTGATGGTGCCGAGGTTGGCAATGTCATCGGTTATGTAGCTCTGGAGATACTCAAGACTTGTGGTCGCAGTACCGACCACGCGGTCGCCAACACCCAGAGCGTCCAGAATGTCCAGGGAGGCCATATCCAGTATCGCTATGCGCTGTGGGTCATAGGGCACGGTGAGCTCCACTTCCTCCGAGCTGCCGTTGAGCGACGTGATCGTCACGGACTCAGGCGCCGCGGCATCGTCAGCACCCGTATCCTCAGCGGCATCGGCGCCTGTCCCGTCAGTTTCGGCGTTAGTATTTGTATCTTCCGTCTCGTTTCCGGCCGCGGCGTTTTCGGTCGGGGCCTCGGTTTGAGTCTCCTCGCTGCCTTCGCTTGAACAGGCGGCAAAACTGAAAACGAGAACGGCCGCAAGAGTAAGTAACAGAATTTTTTTCATTTTAAAAGCTCCTTTTCTTCAAAAAGTACTGAACACAGTGAATTTTAATAGTAAATTGACAGTGGTTTGCCCTCAATGTTCAGGATCTCGAAATCCACCTGATATATCTGCGACAGGTTTTCTCTTGTCATCACCTCCTCTACCGTGCCGAATTTGGCGATCTTTCCGTCCTTGAAGGCGCAGATGTAATCGGAATAGAATGCCGCATAATTTATCTCGTGCAGCACGAGTATCACCGTCTTGCCCAGCTCATCGCAGAGGCGGCGGACGGTCTTCATCATGTTTGAAGCATGATATATATCAAGATTGTTCGTCGGCTCATCAAGCAGTACAAATTCCGTATCCTGTGCGATGACCATCGCGATCAGTGCGCGCTGGCGCTGGCCGCCAGATATTTCGTCGATGAAGCTGTCCTGAAACTCCTCAAGCTCCATGTAGGCGATGG
Organism: uncultured Oscillospiraceae bacterium; assembly: GCA_964609305.1. Lineage (GTDB taxonomy): Bacteria > Bacillota > Clostridia > Oscillospirales > Oscillospiraceae > CAKSXP01. The sequence continues at coordinate 45,827 of CAZSRK010000009.1, read as the reverse complement.
CCCGGTCGATAATTACCTCGTCCTCCGGCGTGACACGGCTGCCGGAATAGGGAAAACGGCCAAAGGTCACCAGCTCCCGCACTGTGAGTTTCATCTGAATGTTGTTCGTCTGGGTCAGGATCGCAAGGCGCTTTGACAGCTCCCTGCTCTTCCACTTGCCGATGTCCTTCCCCTCAAAGTCGACAAGGCCGCTGTCATGGGCAATCAGCCGCGAGATCATGCCCATGACCGTGGACTTGCCCGCGCCGTTAGGCCCAATGAGGGAGATGACCTTCCCGCGGGGGATGGAAAAGCTTACCGCGTCGACCACGGTCTTGCCGTCATACTGTTTTGTCAGGTTCTGTATATTCATGTTCATACCTTCTTTCTGGTCAGGAGTAGATAGAGGAAGTAGATACCGCCGCCCACGGTGATGAACACACTCACGGGCACAGCGTAGGAATAGACATGCTCCACGATGAGCTGTCCGCCGACCAGGACTATCATGCCGAACATGGCGGAGCCCAGGACGAGCTGGCCGTGGCGGAAGGTTTTGAGAAGCTGCCTGGAGAGGTTCGCGATGATAAGGCCAAGGAACGAGATCGGGCCGACCATCGCCGTTGCAACGGCGATGCACAGCGTCACACCCAGAAGCAGCCGGCGGATACATCTGTCATAGTCGACCCCAAGGTTTATCGCCTGTTCCTTGCCCAGGGTGAGCACATCCAGAAGTGCCAGGTCCTTACGCAAAACCACAACGATACCGGCCAGCAGCAGCACGGAAAACAGAATAATCTCCGAATTTATATTGCTGAAGCTGGCGACCAGGGTGTTGAGCAGGGTGTCGTACTCATTCGGGTCCATAACGCGGGTAAGGGTCGTCTGGATGCTGCCGAAAAAGGAGGTCAGAACGGTCCCGACCAGCAGGACATACAGCACGTTGTGCCGCGTCTTTTTGAATATCCAGCTATAAATGACGGTTGCGACGATACCCATTAGCACAACATCGACCGCAAATGAGAGATTGGCATTGGCCGCGATGAGGCTGCCGGTGCCAAGGAAGAACGCCACCGCCGTGTGGATGAGCGTGTACAGCGAATTCATGCCCAGCAGACAGGGGGTGACGATCGTGTTGTTGATGACTGACTGGAACACGATGGAGGCCCCGCCGATCGCAAAGGCCGTTATCAGCATGGCTATCAGCTTTGGTGCGCGCAGCTTCATCGCGTAGCGCAGCAGCTTAGGATTTCCGAAATTGACCTCCACAAGCATATAGCCCGCAGCGCACAGTAACACCAGCACAGCCATGATGATAAGCTTTCTCCGGTTGGAGCGAACGGTGGACAGGTTCATATCGTACCACCCCTTTCCACATCCGGCACGGAAGCGGCGCAGGCGCTGCTTGAGGCACTGCCCAGCCGGATGGCGCGACGCCCGTGCTTGAGCCGGTAAAACAGCAGGGCGATGAAGATAAGACTGCCCAAAATGCCCACGATAAGCTCGATCGGAAGCTCATAGGGGTATATAACGACACGGCCGATCATGTCGCAGATAAGTACAAAGATAGCGCCGAACAGCGCCGTATCCACGAGCGTGCCCCGGATCTTGTCGCCCTTGTACATGGCCACAACGTTGGGCACTATAAGCCCTATGTAGGAGATCGAGCCCACGACGACGACAATGCTTGCCGTTATCATCGCGGCAATGGTCAGGCCCGCGAAGAGCACGACGTTATACGGCACGCCGAGGTTTTTGGAAAAGTCCTTTCCAAGCCCAACTATGTTGAAATGGTTTGCAAACACAAAGGCCAGCACCACCAGCGGCAGCGTCAGCCACACGATCTCGTACCGGCCTCTGATGACCAGCGAGAAATGGCCCACCAGCCAGGACGAGAGAGCCTGCGTCATCTCGTACTTATAGGCCAGGTAGTTTGTGATACCTCCGATTACATTGCTGAACATAATACCCACCAGCGGCACCATAACCACATCCTTGAACTTTATGCGCTGTATGAACCAGACAAAAATCCAGGTGCCCAGAATGGCCGTGGTAAAGGCAAAGATGGCCCGGCTCCAAAGTGTGGAGGCCGGCATGAACAACAGCGCAAGCAGAATGCCGAACTGTGCGGAGGAGATGGTCGCGCCCGTCGTCGGCGAGACGAATTTGTTGCTGCAAAGCTGCTGCATTATAAGACCCGCGACGCTCATGCCCACGCCCGTGCACAAAATGGCCAGAAGCCGTGGCAGGCGGGAAATGAAAAATATTTCCCACAGCTCGGAATTCCCGGCAAGAAGCTGAGCCGGGGTTATATCGATAACGCCCACAAAGAGAGACGCTATCGACAATATCAGAAGAATCGCCGATAAAACGATGGTTGAACGTATTGATTTGATAATACCGACCCCTTCCAAACAACTCACCAAACAAATCACGCAGGTTAGTTATAACTAACTTATTGTTTATTATAAAGGGCGGACAGGACCATGTTCAAGTCACGCACTGCACGTCTGTGTTGAATTATATTATGCTGAGTTAGTTATATGCAACCCACTAATTCCCACAACAAACTCCGCACTGTCACGGAAAGTTTTGGGTGTTTTGCGCATAGCTTATGGCCCCTCGCGGTAGCAGACGGGCCTATCCCTGCGCGGCGGGGCCGATGCCGTCCGGGCCGTTTCCTTTCGGCAGCGGGCTCATGCTGCGAAGGCTGACGCCGAGGGTAGACAGGTTATGCAGCATCGCCGACGTAGCCGGTGCGAGCACGCCCGCCATGCCCAGGACCAGGAGCGTCCCGTTGAAGCCCAGTACAAAGCGGTAGTTTGAGCGTATACGCTTCATAAGGCCCATCGCTATCCGGCGCAGGCGCACCAGCTCCCAGAGGCTGTCGGCGGATATGGTTATATCGGCTATCTCCCTGGCAATGGCTGCGCCGTCGCTTATCGCAACGCCCGCGTCCGCCTCGGACAGGGCCGGCGAATCGTTGATCCCATCGCCGACCATGACGACCGTGTGACCTTGGCTGCGAAGCTGCGCCACATACTGCGCCTTGTCCGCAGGCAGGACCCCGGCGCGGAATTCGTCCACGCCTACCTGCCCCGCGATCGCCTGCGCGGTGCGCTCGCTGTCGCCGGTAAGCATGACCAGCCTGGACACGCCCATCCCGCGCAGCTTCTCAAGCACCTCACGCGCCTCCTCGCGCAGAGGGTCGGAGATGCAGATGACCGCGGCCAGCCGTCCTCCGACGGCCAGATACAGATGCGAATATTCCGGCGAGAGCGCATCAAACCTCTCCTGCTCGCCCGGCGGGACGACGCAGCCCTCGTCCTCGAAAATGAAGTGGGCGCTGCCGATGAGCACACGTTCGCCGTTGACGGTGCTGGCGATACCGTGTGCGACAAGGTACTCGACCTTTGAGTGCAGCTCTTCGTGTGCCAGGCCGCGGCGCGCGGCCTCCGCGACGACGGCGTTTGCCATCGAGTGGGGAAAATGCTCCTCGAGGCAGGCGGCCATGCGAAGCATCTCCGCTTCGTCGCCGCCGCCAAATGGCACCACCTGCGCCACGCGGGGGCAGGCACGGGTCAGCGTGCCTGTCTTGTCAAACACGATGGTGTCCGCGGCGGCCACGGCCTCGAGGAATTTACCGCCTTTTACTGTTATATGCTCCCTGCCCGCCCCGCGCATCGACGAGAGCACTGCAAGCGGCATGGCCAGCTTGAGCGCGCAGGAGAAATCGACCATAAGCACCGACAGCGCCCGGGCAGTGTTTCGAGTTATAAGATAGCTCAGCACGCTGCCTGCAAAGGTATAGGGCACCAGCTTGTCGGCAAGGCCCGCCGCCTTGCTCTCGCTGGCGGACTTCATCTGTTCGGACTTTTCGATCATGGCCACTATCTGGTCGTACCGGCTCTCGCCGGAGGCCTGGTTGACCTCGATGACGCATTCGCCCTCCTCGAGCACGGTGCCGGCATAGACTGCGCCGCCGGGGCGCTTGGCAACGGGGATGGACTCGCCAGTCAGCGAGGCCTGGTTGACGGTTGCCTCGCCCTCGACCACAAGCCCGTCCACCGGGATGACGCCGCCGGCACGGACGACCACATGGTCGCCTACGCGGATGTTCGATATCGGGGTGAGCTCCTCGCCCCCTGGGGTTCGCCTCCATACCCGGTCGACGTTCAGCGACATGCACCGGGCCAGATCTTCCACAGACTTTTTCCGGCTCCACTCCTCGAGCAGCTCGCCCAGTTCAAGCAGGAACATGACGGTGCCCGCCGTGCCGAAATCGCCCCGACAGGCTGAGACGGAGACGGACAGGGCATCGAGCAGTTCCACCTTCATCTGACGGTGCAGCAGACAGTGCAGGCCGCGCCGGACAAAGGGCGCCATGTGCCACAGTATCCTCGCGATGCGCAGCGGCTGCGGCAGAAACAGCGTGCAGGCCGCCTTGAGCAGGACCTTTCCGACCAGCTTCTCCTCAAAGTTCCGGTTTGTCTCTCGGCTGCTGTGGTTTGGCAGCGTGACAGATTCCCCGGCCTGCTCCCACTTGAGGCCGCCGATGGCCTCAATCACCTGCTCCCGTCCGCCGCGATAATACACGATGACGCAGCGGGTGCGCTCGTGCACGACGGCCTGTTCGACCCACGGCTGCTGTTGGAGCCAGAGCTCGAGTAGGTCGGCCTGCCGCAGGCTCATACTTTTCTGACAGAGCCGGAGCCTTATGCGGCCTCGGCTTTCATGTAAAATAACTGCCTTCATTGGTTTTCTCCTTCACCGGCTGTCAAAAAAGTCCGGAAAGACTTTTTTGGCAGCCAGAAAATACCATTACAATCCCACTGCTGTGCAGTATGAAAATCCTTACTGCTCAAGACTTTACTGGGAATTCGATCCAATCCGGGACGGACCTGCGCCCCCTAGAACTTCTCCGCTGCCTCTTAGCTCTTTCTCTTTCAGAAACAGCTATTTGACAGGCAGAAAGGGAGCCGCGTCATCGGCTCCCTTTGATACGCCGGGCTCATTCCCTGGTGTCCACCTGCGCGGCGGCGGCACGCTCTTGCTCTTTGACCTCGCGCTCTTCGTTGAGCTCTTTTGCGGAGGCCAGGACATCGGCCGCGTTCTCCTGTACCGTGGTGACCGTCTCCATCACGGAGTCCTTAACCCTCAGCCCCATGGCGGCAGCGTGGATATACACCTTCTTGGCCTGGCTGCCGGAGAGCAGCTTGAGCCCCACGGAGCCAAACAGCGCACCCGAGACAAAGCAGGCCAGCTTGGTATATACGTTCATACTTGTCCTTCCTTTCGTTATTTCCTCTTATAACCCGTGAGCATCACCATGATCATGCAGATGACAGCTCCCCAGGCCCAGAAACGATGTTGTTTCAAAGGGTCTCCCTCCTTAAAATAAAGCGGGTGTTGTCGCCTTTTGTATCAGAACATTATATCGAAGGATGTGTGCTGCGTCTTTATAAAACGGTCAGTTATCTCCGGAAACGGACATTTTTTGCACAGTTATGCCTCTCAGCCCTGATTCAGGGCTTTGTCAAAATCTGCACCCGCGCGATTCAGCGGGCTTTTTTCGTGTCTTTTTCTGTCGCGGCTTCGCAGGCAGGCAGTTTTATGTACTGCCTGGGCGTCACACCGTAGCGGCGCTTGAAAGCGAGGTTGAACTGGCTGGCCCCGGAATATCCCACGGCCTGCGCGACCTGCAGTATGCTCATGGACGAAGTGCGCAAAAGCTGCGCGGCCCGTATCATACGCTGCTCCTTGAGCCAGGCGTGCACCGGCATGCCGTACATACGTCGGAAATAGTCCTTGAGCGAGGTCTGCGAGATGCAAAACTGCCGGCACAGTCCGGGGATAGTGAGCTTTTCTTCCAGATGCTCCTCCATATACCCGCGCACGGCGGCTACCGTGCGGGCCAGATACCCGCCGGGCTGAGCCGGATCCGGGCCGCTCCTGAGCATACCTGCGCCTCCTGAGCAGAGCAGATACAGCAGCTCGACGGTTTTGAACACGGAGTATCTGCCCTGCTCCTCCTCCGGCAGCGCGCACAGCTCCTCAAACACGGCATGGCTCCACGGCGCAGCCGGCAAAACGGCGCAGCCCTCGTGCCGGGCCATAAAGCGCCTGGCCTGGGACGTATCGAGGCTGAGCCCACCCATAAGCTCGCAGAGCCGGCGCAGGCTCTCCCGGGCCTGGCGCGCATCCACGGACACAAGCACTCCGTCCAGCTGTCCCGGTATCCGGGCATCCAGGATGGTCTCGGCGTCCGAAAGCAGCAGTATTTCCCGACCGGCGGCGGCAAGTCTCCTGTCACGAGTTCTGTCCAGTATAAGACGCCCGCGGAGACAGAACAGAGCCTCGAAATGCATGTGCTCCAGCTTCGGCGGGAGCATAACCGGCGAGGCGGAGTCAAGTGAAAAACGGCAGGCCCTCGCACCCGGCATCACGGAAAACCAGAAGCATAGAGGCGCATTTGCCTGTTGCAGGTACTCTGTCAGCATGGCTTTCCCCTCCACGGCCTCGCTCCGGCGGCCGGCCGCGCCGGGACACGCCGGTTCACCGTCCGAAAAGCCGCTTTTTCTGCCATGGCTCTTTCTCTATCTCACCCACCTCGTAACCGGTGGCCGCAATAGCTCCGCGCAGGCTCTGCTCGTCAAGCTCCTGTTCGGCTATGATAACGGTCTGGCCCTTGCCGTGCGACGAGCTGACCTTTTTGACAGGGCAGGCCTTGCGCACCGCGTCGTTCACATGAGCCTCGCACATACCGCACATCATTCCGCTTACCTGTACGGTGTATTTCCACATACTGTATCTTCCTTTCCCTGTGCACTTGCCCGCGCAGGACATACTTTACTGCGCCGCTGTCCCATGAAGGAAAGAGGCAACGTAGTTAGTTATCTCTAACTTATATTACTACGCGCTTTGAATAAAGTCAATTTGCCCGACGGCTTTTTCCGTATTTTTTTGAAGCGGTCATGTGCGGCCCCGCGTAAATTTCCGGCGCACGACGGATCGTGGGTGCTGCACATATCTGTGTATAAACCGGATTGACAATCGCCTATCTGAATGCTATACTATCACCAGTTAGCCTGTACTAACTCTGCGTGGAATGGGCTGCTTTAGTTTTTTGCTTTCCCCCATGGGCAGCGCAGCGGCTAGCAGCGGCTATATATTTTAAGCATTAGTTAGTTATAGCTAACTATTATGGGCAGCGGCGGGCAGGCAGGAGAACGCCGCATGCAGGAAAGGAGGCACCGAGGTTGTATGAGGATCTTCTCGTAAGGCATGGCTCTCCTACCCTGGCCGGGATGAAAACGGGAAATCTGTTCTCCTGCGCATTCGCCAGCAGGGATGAGATGCGTCGATGTCTGCGCTCCTGGAACCACGCAATAGTTGGCAAGGGTCTGCGCAGTCTGCCGCTTGGCCGCCAGAACGGCAGGGTGATCGTCTATGTATACCGAATCTCCTGGCTGGAGCGCGATCTCCGCGGCGAGGGTACGAGGCGTCTGCTGTCGGAACTGGGCTATCCATGCCATGACGCACAGTCCTGCATCCTCCGGCTGATACGCCGGCTGCGGGAAGACGCGTCCTTCCCGCACGAGATCGGGCTGTTCCTCGGCTACCCGCCGGAGGACGTGAGCGGCTTTATAGAAAACGGGGCCCGGGGCTTCAAATGCGCCGGCTGCTGGAAGGTTTACGGCGATGAGGAGGCTGCAAAGGCCCTTTTTCTCAGATTCAGACGCTGTACCGAGGCGTACTGCGCACAGTATGCGAAAGGCGTTACCATAGAACGGCTGACAGTGGCCGGCTGAATAACAAACTGTTTTGGAAAGGAAAGATTATCATGAGCAAAATCGCAATAGTCTATTGGAGCGGCACCGGAAACACGGAGGTCATGGCGGCCGCCGTCGCGCAGGGCGCCGAGGGCAAGGGCTCAAAAGTGACGGTGTTCCAGGCCCCGGCCTTCTCGCCCGAGCAGGCGGACGCTTTTGACGCGATAGCCTTCGGTTGTCCCTCCATGGGCTCGGAACAGCTAGAGGAATACGAGTTCGAGCCAATGTTTTCGGCCTGTGAAGCGAAGCTGAGCGGCAAGAAAATCGCTCTGTTCGGCTCTTACGGATGGGGTGACGGCGAGTGGATGCGCGACTGGGAGGAGCGGTGTAAAGCCTGTGGGGCTGTTCTTGCCGCTGAAAGCGTCATCTGCTGCGGCGGTCCGGGGGAAGAGGAAAACGCCGCGTGCGAAGCTCTGGGCGCCTCGCTTGCCTGAGCTCCGGCAACCCGTCGGAGCGGGAGCGTGGCTGTGTACCGTCCGTCCGTTTACATAGATAAAGGGCGCGGCTTCGGCCGCGCCCTTTCCTCTCTTTTTTTGTATTTATGAAAATAGAGATATGGATTTTTATGTCCTGTCACCGGATATTACTGCATCAGGGGATCTCCTTATGCCGGGGATGTCCGGTGACTGTCTCCCACGGGGTGAGGATGCTGACCTCCTCCTCCGGCAGGATACGGCGGAAGCGGCCGACGGCCTCGGCCAGATCCAGCTCCGTGCTCATGCCCGGGCGGCTTGCCATTTCGGGGTCCGGCTTGCGGAAGTTGAATTCCAGCGCCCCGGTCGGGCACACGCCCTCGCAGAACAGACAAAGCTCGCAGTTATTTGAGCGTATCGTCGGCACCCTGGTGCTGCCGTCGATGTTCCCGCACCAGCAGGCCTGGACACAGCGGTGGCAGCCGATGCACTTTTCCGCGTTTATACGCAGTTTTTCCGAGCGCCGGCCGCGGCCACGCTCGACATTGTCGATGCCCTCTATCATACATACATAATCCATCGTGGTCGGATAGGGCAGGATATAGGGCTCCTCCGGCTCCGCCTCGCCGGCAGGCCCTTCGGGCATCGGCGGCATATCCTCTGCCTTGAAGATGAACGGATGCCCGACCCCGTATATCTCGTCGGAGGCCTCCTTGGAGTGCAGCTTCGGTATGATATCGGTGCGCCCGGCGCTGACTTTTTCACTGTGACGGACCATCGCCTCGCCAAAGGCCCGCGCCTCCTCAAGGTCGTATTCATCGGGGTGCCCGTCGGAGTACCAGGGCTTGCCGTGTCCGGGGACGCTGGCCTGCCCGTACCAGTCCTTCCAGCCGAGCACCGTCAGTCCCTTCTCCTGCATCGGCTGCACGCCCCGGATGATGCAGCGGCCGGGCAGTATACCGTGGGTACAGAAGAAAAAGGCGTGCTTTCCCCTGACCCCTTCCGGCAGCTCTTTTATGTGCCAGATCACGTTGGTTATCGGGCTGCTGCTCCAGACACAGCTTCCTATGCCGACAAGGTCGTAGTCAAGCCAGTCCCCGGGCTTTACATCCCGCAGGGACTTTACGTCGCACTGTCCGGTGCGTTTTTTTATGCCCTCTCCGATCGCCTGGGCAATTTTTTTCGTGTTTCCCGTCTGGGAGTAGAAAATCACAAGGCTTTTCATTCATTTACCTCCTTGGATAAAAAATAATTTCCCTCTTTCCAGACACAGGCCGGCAGCCGGAACTGCCGGCCTGCTTCCAGGAAGTGAGAAGAAAGATGATAAAGACGGCTTACTTGTCTATGCCTATGGCGGCGTAGTAGCCGCTTGTCGTGCAGTGCTTGATTTTCCCAGCGCGGCGGCAGTCGCCAATCATCTTGACATAGGGCGCAAGGCCGAGGAACTTCTGCGCCTCGGCGGAGTTTGCACGCATACCAGAGGCAAAAATGACCGTGTCGGCTTCCACAACGGTCTGGCTGCCGTCGCTGTTGATGCAGCGCACGCCGTTCTCAAGAACTTCCCTGCAGTCACAGTTGTACAGCACGTCGACCGGGCGCTCGTAGGAGGCAAAGTCCATAAGCATCATCGGGATGGGGTTATATATGCCCATCATCAGGTGTTCGTGAGGGGAGAGCACGCCGCGGCGGTTGATTATGGTGACCTTCTTGCCCTCGTTTGCCAGATGCAGAGCAAGCTCGCAGCCGGTGATACCGCCGCCGACGATAGCGACCGTGTCACCGACACGCCCGGGCTCGTCAAAGGCCTGCATGACGTTCAGGGCGATGGGGCTGTCGGCGCCGGGGACATTCGGGACAAAGGGATGTGACCCTACCGCGATGATAAGGGCATAGGGATTAAGCTCCTCGATAAGCTCCGGGGTCGCCTCGGTGTTCAGCAGTACCTTTATGTTCTCCTTGTCATACATGCGGAAGATCATATTGTCGCGGAAGCGTTTTATATCGCTCTTTATCGGGTCGTTGTCGGCGTACCGGGTCAGGCCGCCGAGCCTGCCTGTCTTTTCGATGAGCGTCACGTCATGCCCCCTGTCCGCGGCTGTCTCTGCCGCCTTCATGCCCGCGATACCGCCGCCGATGATGACGACCTTACGCGGGTTCTCACTCTTTTCGAGCTTCCAGACCAGGTCTGTATAATAACGCTCGGGATTTATCGGATTCACGCCGCACTCATTGCCTTCATAACAGCCGTAGCAGCGGATACAGGTGTTGCAGTATTCGCCCTTGCCCTCGAGCACCTTGCGCGGGAAGTAGGGGTCGGAAATGTTGAACTGCCTCGCGGCCGTGACAAAGTCAGCGGTTCCCTCGGCGATGATCTGCTCGGCCTTCTCCGGGTCGTTTACGCTGTTGCAGATGGCTATCGGCGTCTTGATGCCGGCAGCCTTGATCTTTTTGCAGGCCTCCTCGTTGTAGAAGTTACGGCGGAAGGGCGGCGCGCACATCACCTGGTTGGCGACGGGGTCGAAGTGCACGCCCGTGGAGACGTGGAAAATATCCACACTGCCGTCGGCCTCGAGCGGCTTCAGGAACTCGACGCTCTCGTCGACGGTGATGCCGTCGCCCTCGGGCCAGCCCTCCTCTACGCTGAAGCGGTACTCTATCAGGAAATCCTCGCCGACGGCGTCGCGGATGCGGCGCAGGCACTCTATCGTGAAGCGGCAGCGGTTTTCAAGGGAGCCGCCGTACTCATCCGTCCGGTGGTTGGTGTGGCGGGAACGGAACTGGTCCTGGATATGCGCATGCCCGCCGTGGATCAGCACGCCGTCCAGCCCGAGGTCGCGGGCCTTGACGCAGCATTTGACAAAATCGTCATAGGTGCGCTCGATCTGCTCCTTTGTCATCTCCGGCACGACCGTGCCGTCGGGCCTGACATACTCGCTGGGGCTGAACGGCGGCAGGACGTCGTCGCCGCGGTCAAACATGCCGCTGTGGTCAAACTCGGTGAAAATCAGCGTATCGTACTGGTGGCAGCGGCGGACGAGGAATTCGATCGACTTGTCCGCGTCCATGGTCACGACAGTCTCGTCCCCGCTCCCCATGCCGGGGGCAAACTCGCGCGGGCTGTAAAAATCCAGCCGCCTGCCGCCGTATCCCGCGTTGTGGCGGTTGACCGGATGATCGCCGGTCACAACTCGGGCGGAGCCGCCGCGCGCGAGCGCCTCGTAATATTCTATATTCGCCCGGTGCAGATAATAGCCGGTGTTGTCCTCCGGCCCGTAGCCCAGAGGGGCTGTTATCATTCGATTTTTGAAAACCTTCCCGCGTATGACAAGCGGTTTGGACAGGTTTGGATATCTTGCCTGCATTACTCTTACTCCTTTTTTTGAACTGGGAATTTATCACCCGCGCCTGACCTGAATGGGTCGGCCCTCATCCGGGTCGCGGGCAAAATAGACGTTGTGTTTGATGTCGCGAAAGCGCAGTCTTACAAACAGGAAAAACACAATCAGCACGGCTATAACTACCGGCAGCAGGCCTTTCGGCAGCGACCGGGCGATAAAGTTGTCGTTGACGCCGATGGCGCTTATCCTGCCGCCGCTAAAGCTTATCTCGCCGTTCTCTATGTACTGCGCGACTGCACCGCTGAGCGTGATGTCCGCGCTTTTATAGTCGACCTCCGCGTCGTATCCCCATCCGCCGGAGAGCATGAACTCTGTCGCGGCGAGGGTTATGACCGTTTCCGTGTCGCCGGCTCTTATGACGCGTCCGTCCGACAGCTCGAGGCGGTATATGCGCTCGCCCGCCATCGCCGAGCCGTCGTAAACCAGCTCCATGCCGGAGATCTGCGGGAAGCCGCCGAAGCTGGAGGCCTCACGGTCGATCGCCTCGCGCTGCCTGTCGACGGTTATGTGCGACAGGGCGCCCTCGATTATCCGGCACAGCTCGTCGGCCGTGACGGCCGTCAGGGCCAAAACGCGGTCATTCGCGAAAACGCCCCGGATATCATCAATGCTCACGACATTATGCGGGAAATCTTCGGCAAGGTCGCCGCTGTTTACGATAGCGACGTCGGCGCCCAGGCTGTACCGGACGGCGTCGGCCGTGTAGGAGCCAAGGTCGCACTCCGCGCTGCCGTATGTCGACTCATCCAGCTCAGAGAGCGCGGCGCCCACAGCTCCGACGGTCTCCCCGGCCTCCCACGCTGCGACGGCGCAGGAGGCGAGGGCGAGGACCGCCAGAACCAGCAGTATAGTGCTTTTTAAGAGTTTCTTTTTCATCCCGGTACAGTCCTTTGCCGCCGCAAGCATCTCAAAGCTCATTTATCTCCCGGACGTGGTGGCACGCAACAAAATGCTCCGGCTCTACCTCTTCATAGGTCGGCATCTCGCTGAGGCATTTGTCCTTGGCATAGGGACAGCGGTTTGCAGAGCGGCAGCCGGGCTTGGGGTTGACCGGGCTGGTCAGCTCTCCCTGCATTATAATGCGCTTTCTCTCGCTGTGCAGGGAGGGGACGGGGATCGCGGAGAGAAGGCCCTTCGTATATGGGTGATACGGGTGCTCAAACAGCTTTTTGGACGCGCACTTTTCGACCATCGAACCAACATACATGACCAGGATGTCGTCGGAGATATGCTTGACGACGGAAAGGTCGTGCGTGACGAATATGTAGGTCAGGCCGCGCTGCTCCTGCAGGTCCTGAAGCAGGTTCAACACCTGTGCCTGGATGGAGACGTCCAGCGCCGAGACCGGCTCGTCGCAGACTATGAGCTGCGGGTCTAGCGACAGCGCGCAGGCGATGCCGACGGTGTCCATCAGCTCGAACACGCGCTTTCTCAGCTCTTCCTTGGACCTGTATATCCGATAGGTCTTGAGCGGGTCGGCGATAAGCTCGTATATGCAGTAACGGGGGTTGAGCGAGGAATACGGGTCCTGAAAGATGATTTGCATCTGTTTTTGCAGCTCGCGGCGGCGCCGGCCCCTGGCGTCAGTCACGTCCTCGCCCTTGAAGTATATTTTTCCGTCGGTGGCCGGCAGCAGGCCAAGCACCGTGCGGCCAAGCGTGGACTTGCCGCAGCCGGACTCGCCGACGACGCCGAGAGTACGCCCCTCGTCGATAGTAAATCCGACGTCGTCGACCGCGTGCAGCATACCGCCGGCGGTCTTGAAATACTTTTTAAGGTGCTCGACCCTGAGGATTTCATTAGCCATTTGCGTCTTTCTCCTTTCCGGAGTATTTCAGGCAGCGTACATAGTGGCCGGGCGCTTTTTCGACAAGCTCCGGATGTACGCAGGAACAGTCGTTGTTAGCCTCCGGGCACCGGGGATGGAACGGGCATCCGCTGGGCAGGTCGGTCGGATCCGGCATGAGGCCCATGATGGGCTTGAGCCGGTGCACGTCGACCTCCAGGTTCGGCAGGGAGCCGAACAGTCCCTCGGTGTAGGGGTGCGCAGTTCGGTCGAAGATGTCCTCTATCTGTCCATATTCGACGATCTCGCCGGCATACATGATGGCAACCTTGTCGCAGGTCTCCGCCACGACGCCGAGGTCGTGGGTTATAAGCAGCATGGACGAGCCGAGCTTTTCTTTCAGCTCGCGCATCATGTCCAGCACCTGCGCCTGTATCGTCACGTCCAGCGCAGTCGTCGGCTCGTCGGCCAGCAGCAGCTCGGGCGAGCAGGCCAGGGCCATGGCTATAACCACGCGTTGCTTCATGCCGCCGGAGAACTGGTGCGGGTATTCGCGGCCGCGGTCGGCCGGGATGCCGACCATCTCAAGCGTGGCGCGCGCTTTCTCCACAGCCTCCGACTTCGAGCATTTTTCATGTATCGCGATGACCTCCGCGATCTGGTACTCGACGCTGAAAACCGGGTTGAGAGCGGTCATCGGGTCCTGAAATATCATGGATATCTGATTTCCGCGCATCGCGTGCAGCTCGTTATCGTTCATCTCAAGCACGTTTTTGCCGTTGAAGATGATCTCGCCGCCGCCGATAACGGCGGGGGGCGTCGGCAGCAGGTTCAGAATGCTGAGCGCAGTGGTCGTCTTGCCTGCCCCTGTCTCGCCGACGAGGCCAAGTGTCTCGCCCTTTTCGATTTCAAGGCTCACGTCGCTGCCAGCATGCACGACGCCGTCCATCGTCTCATATCTGACGGTAAGGTTTTTAATTTCAAGCAAGCTCATATTTCCGTCCTCCTCATCAGCGCTTGAGCTTCGGGTCGAGCGCGTCGCGCAGGCCGTCGCCCATTACGTTGAATCCGAACATGGTGAGCATTATCATGATGCCCGGGAAAGTGATCATGGGCCAGAAGGTCAGCACGAACTCGCGGCCGGTGTTCAGGATAGAACCCCACTCCGGCGTGGGCGGCTGGACGCCGAGGCCGATAAAGCTGAGCCCGGATATCTGCATGATGTTTGAGCCTATGCGCAGTGTCGCGTCGACAATGATGGGCGACAGTGCATTGGGAAGTATCTGTTTTATTATGATGCGGGCGTTGCGGGAGCCCCGGGCGCGCGCCGCCTCGACATATTCCTGGTCGCGTATGGTCATTATAACTGCCCTGAACATGCGCGAGCCGGGAGCGATGCCACCAATTGCGACGGCCATGGCTGTGTCAAACATGCTTGTGCCCAGCATCGCCGCGACAGCCACGGACATCAGCATACCTGGTATGGCCATCAGCAGGTCCATAATGCGCATTATTATCGTGTCGACCACGCCGCCGAAGAAGCCGGCAATGCAGCCGAGCAGGGCGCTCAGTCCCAGGGATATCGCAAGACTTATCAGCGACACGAGCAGGGACACGCGCCCGCCGTACAGCAGACGTGAAAACAGATCGCGCCCGTAGTTGTCAGTGCCCATGAGGTGCTGGAGGCTGGGATATTGCAGCCTCTCGGAATAGTTCTGTTCAGCGGGGTCATAGGGCGCGATAAAGTTTGCAAAAACGGACGAGAAGATGATAAGCAAAACGATTATCAGCCCGACCATGGCAAGCTTGCTGCTGCGGAAACGCTTCCAGATATCGCGTAGCTGGCCGCGTTTTTTCAGGCTGTCGTCGCTGACAGTTTTCTGAGTTTTTGCCTTTGTAGTACTTGCCATTATGCCGCCTCCTCCGCTTCAGCCTTTGCCGTTTTCCCCTTCTTCTCCTTTTTGACAGAGACATACTGCGCTTTTATCCTCGGGTCTGCAAAGCCGTAGGCGATGTCAACCAGCAAATTTATAACGCACACCGCCAGCGACAGCACAAGCACAGTTCCGGCGATGACGGGGTAATCGCGCCCATTTATACCGTTTAGCATCAGCACGCCCATGCCGGGGATGGAAAAGATCGTCTCGATTATGGCCGAACCGCCGAAAATCGTGCCGAACTGGCCGCCGACGACAGTGATGACGGGTATCATCGCGTTGCGCAGCGCGTGCTTGTATATAACGCTGCGCTCGGCCACGCCCTTGGCGCGCGCGGTGCGAACATAGTCCTGCCGGATTACGTCCAGCATGCTCGAGCGCGTCAGACGCACGACCAGCGATATGGGAGTTATGCCCAGACAGATGACCGGCATGATCCAGTGCTTCCATGTGTCAAGGCCCGAGGCCGGCAATATCTGAAGCTTCTGTGAAAAGAGGACTATGCCCATAAGCGCCAGCCAGAAGCCGGGGACAGACGCAAAGAAGGTTGCAAGTACGGTCGATATGTAGTCGATTATCGAATACTGCTTTACTGCGGAGATGATCCCGACAAAGATACCCACAACCAGTGTTCGCAGGCTTCCGTAAAGGCCAAGTTTCATCGTGGTCGGCAGCCTCTCCATTATCTGTGTCCCGACCGGGCGCAGATTTGTGTACGATTCTCCCAAATCGAATTTAGTGAAGAAATTCCAGACATATTCTGCGTATCGGACGAGGAACGGGTCGTTCAGCCCCATTTCCTCGCGCTTTTGCTGATAGGTCTCCTCGGTGAAATTGGTACCCAGAGCGTTGAGCGCGGGGTCGCCCGGCATCATCTCAAGTATGCAGAAGATTATAAGTACGACGCCGAGAACCGTCGGTATCATCCAGAGAAGGCGTTTCAAAACAAATTTTACCATTCTCTTACCTCACTCCTGTTTTAAAGCGGCCGGGCCGCTCGCCTGTGGGGGTATATAATAAGTCCAGCGCCCTATATCGGACGCGACTTATGCAAAGTGTACGCTGTACAGCGCCACGCCCTGTATGGAGGGCAGATCGATACCGGTCAGCTTGGTGTTGTTGTAGCAATACGCCTCAAGACGCTCGCAGATGGGTACGACCCAGTAGTTGTCATACAGCCAGTCGTCGACCTTCTGATAGATAGCGTCACGCTCGGCCGCATCGTTAGTAACAAGGCCCTGATTGAGCAGCTCGTTATAGTCGGGGTCGCTGACGGTCATGCAGGGGAAGGGGCCGGTCGCGGAGTAGACGGCCAGGGAGTTCCACGGCTCAAGCGTAGCGCCCAGACCGGTCAGAGAGAAGATGCTCAGATCGGTATCGCCCTGCATGTACATGCCAAGAACAGTGGACTGGTCATAGGACTCCACACTGACGGTGATACCGACCTCGGAGAGGTAGCCTTGGACAGCCTCGGCAACACGCTGTTGCTGCACCGTGCCCATGACAAGAAACCGGAGTGTGATGTCGCCCTCGGAATAGCCTGCGTCGGAAAGCACCTGTGCCGCGCGGTCCGGGTCATGTGTATATCCCTCGTGTTCGACATAGCAGGAGTAGTTTACGCCGAAGTGAGACGTCGCTGGAATGGACAGCTCTCCCCAGGCGATGTCGGCAACGGCGGCCCAGTCGACGCCGTAGCAGATGGCCTCGCGTACGGCGGGATCCTGTATTATCTCACTCGTCTCGTTCAGGCAGACGACGGGTACGTCGGCAGCGCTCTGTGTGACTACCGCACCCATGGAGGGATCCGCCTCAAGCTGTGCGACCTGGTCGTCGGTCAGCATGAGCGCAACGTCAATAACAGCATTCTGGAAGTCAATGAACATCGTGTTGCTGTCGGAGTAATAGCGCACGGTGATCTCGTCGGCCTCATAGATATCCTCGCCCCAGTAATCGTCGCGCTTGACGACAGTGACGTAGGAGTCGACCTGATAATCGCCGAGCATGTAGGGACCGGAGCCGACGGGGTTGTTCCACCACTCCTCGTCTCCATCGGGATGCGTCTCACAGAAGTCCTTGTCGAGGATGGGCAGGCTCATCAGAAGGCTGTCGGCAGGACCATAGGGCCCGTCAAAAACGAGATGGACTCCAAGACCGTCCTCGTCGACATAGCACTCCTCAGTGAGAATAACGCTGTAATTGGCGGAGTAGCTGTTGCCGGCCGTCTGCATGATCTCCAGGGAGCTTAACACGTCCTCGCCGGTGAGCTCGGCGCCGTTGGAGTAGGTGATGCCCTCTTTAAGCTTGAAGAAATAGGTGACTCCGTCGTCCTCCCAGTAGTACTCCTCGCAGATTCTGGAGGAGTGCTCGCCGGTGACCGGATCAAGCTCGATCAGGTAGTCATACAAAAGCTTTCCGATGAGGTTGTTGCCCTCAACAGAGCTCAGGGGGTTGAAACCGTTTCCAAAAGCGTCGGATGTGCCGAACGATACGGTCCTGGGCTCTCCGGACTCGGACGGTTCCTCGTCACCGGGCGTCTCAGAGCCCGGCTCGTCAGCGGGTGTCTGCGTCGTGGGATTATCGGTCGCGGGTGATTCAGTTTCACCTCCGCAGGCTGCCAGCAGCGCCAACAGCATGCACAGCGCCAGGACAATAGACAGTGTTCTCTTCATTTCATTTTGCTCCTTCCATAGAATTTGGTTTGTGCGTTCTGCCAGATTTTCTACCTGTTTTCGACTGGTGTTGTATAAATTTTATCATAAGACACCCTGTATTTTGAAATTCAAATTGTTGAGTATGTCATATGAATATTTAATCAGCTTCGAGCCTGCTTTAAGCATGGAGCGCCCGGGCAGGCGGGCACAGCCTCGCACGATAAATGCGGCGAAGCGTTCAAAAGGGCAAATATGAAAAAAGCGGAAGAGATGCGTTCTACGCATCTCTTCCGCTTTTTTTGCACAACCTGCGTGGTATAAGAACTCACGCGACCGGTGCACTGTGTTCAGTTGAGCCAGGGGCACAGCTCCGGGGTCTCCCTCTCTACCACCTCTCGCAGCAGCGCGGCCAGGTCAGATATGATTTCAGCCTGATCGTCCGCGCGGCAAACCAGTACAAGCTCCGAATCCATCCGCTCCGCATCCGGAGGCGGGACGGACGTCAGCACCCTGATACCTGCCGGCTCCGTAAATCAGGCAAAAGGGAATACCGAAATGCCAAGGCCGGCGGCAACCATCTCCATGGCCGCCTCGATATCCTTTGCAATTATCTTGCGGCAGGTATCGGGCGCGGCGCCCACCACCTGATGTCTGGCCTCCACTTTGGCAAACGTTATTACCGTTTCCCCCTCGATATCATCTGTGCTTACACCCCCCTGCCGGCTGTCAAACCGGTGCCCGTTTGCAACGTAAACCCCGGTTTTGTTGTCGCCGAGCTCGTAGTATCGCAAATCGTCATACATCATCTGGAGAGGATCGAGAAACAGTGCGGCATCGATGTTTTTCGACAAAAGCTTTGTGTGTATGTCGTCCTCAGGCTCGACGTTTTCCAGCAGGATGTCCGTATCCGGATACATCTTCGACAGCCTCTCGATAACACCGCGAAAACGCGGGCCGTTGCAAAAATAAGAGTGTCCCACGGTGAAAGCCGGACGGGCGGGGGAGAGCTTGAGAAGGGTTTCCGCACGGTCGATAAGGTCGATCGCCAGCTTCATATCGCGATATATCATTTTTCCGGCGTTTGTGATCTCCACCGACTTTGTCGTCCGCTCGAAAAGCTCAACGCCGAGTTCCCGTTCAAGCTGCTTTATCTGATAGGTGATCGAGGTCTGCGACACATACAGCCGTTCAGCGACCCGGGTGAAGTTAAGTTCCTCCGCCAGCGTGACAAAGCATCTGAGCTGCATCAGCGTCATCGTACCCATCTCCTTTAAAGCAAATTGATGTGAACCCCGTTGCCGGACAATCAGGATATATTATATTACACTTTTATATTGTTTTCAACACATCAAACATTATGCCGGGAATTACCGGATCACCATTTTTCATAGTGTATATGGTCCCCCGGCTCGTCTGCCTTTGCCGGCTTCGGCGGACCTCCGGCCTGCTGCGCCGCGGGACGGCCGAGCGCGATTATCGAATGAGGCATGACGCTGTATGGCAGGCCGAAAAGCTGGCGCTGAGCGTGCACACGCTCCATCTGCGGCCATGTGCCCAGCCATACGGCCCCAAGGCCCATGGCGTGCGCGGCAAGACAGAGGTTCTGCCCGGCGATGGCCCCGTCTATGACCCAGTAGTCCGGCGCGGGAGGAAAGGCCCTCTCAAGATCGCCGCAGATGAGTATACCGGCCGCGGCCGTGCGCAGCGGATTGGCGGGCACGCCGTTCCCATCTGCCATTTTACAAAGTGTCTCGCGATCACGCACAACGATAAAGCTCCAGTCCTTTGCGTTGGTGCAGCTCGGCCCGCTCATCGCGGCCTTGAGCAGGGTGTCCATCTCCTCGTCTGTGATCGGTTCGGACGTGTACGAGCGGATGCTGTGTCTTGTCATTATCGCTTCCAGTGCTTCCATGTCATTACCTCCTTGCACTGCGGCGGCCGAGGGGATCTCACATGGACTCATCCATGACCGCCGTCCCAATGAATATACCTGATTATGCCTTTTAGTTTATCGGAAACGAAAAAATTTGTCAAACAGCCCCTCTGTGCACGTTATGCTCAGCTGCGGAAATATGCATCCAATCCGGCGGCTATGTCAAAGCCCGTGGCGGCGTCGAAAACGTCGCTGAGACCGACCTCCTCGATCGCCCCGTCAAAGTACCAGGCCTCGCGGTCAAGCGCCGCTGCGGCTAGATAGGTCTCCAGCGCCCCAGCATAGTCGGATTGCGCCATGACAAAGAGCTCCAGCGCGCTTACTGCGGAGACTGCATAGCTTATATAGTAAAACGGATTTTCAAAATTATGGGAGATATATATCCACTCATTTTCGAATCCGTCATACTCCTCATAACCGTAGCTGTCGTAAACTTCGATAAATATCTCCGTGACCCTGTCGGCAGTCAGGCCCGGCTCCGCGTACACGCGCTGCTGGAACTCGTCGTAGAGCGCGCCGTCGATTATGCTCAGAACGAGGTTGAGTATCTCCCCGTCGCGTATGATATCGCCGTTTTCCTGTCCGAATATCTCGGGGAAAAACTGCGTCATAAGCACCTGCATACCCTGCGACTGCAGCTCGGCAAGGTCGAAATCCCCGGCCCCGAAGAGCAGGTCGCTCTCCGTATAGAAGGAGTTTACGAAGTGGCCGAACTCGTGGTACATGCTGGTATAGTCGTAAAAAGTGTCGTTTGCGCAGTTGAAGATGAACGGCTCGTTATAGTACAGCAGATCGCATGTAAAGCCGACGTTCATCTTCGCCGGGGAATAATCAATGTCGTGAAGTCCGTATTCGAGCATATAATCAAAGGCCTGTGCCAGTTCCTCCGACATGCGCGGCAGCGCATATTCCATGCTCTGAAGTATCAGCTCCGGCGAGCAGTCTATCTCGTCGGAATAGTAAAGGCGGCTGTTTTCATACCCCACTTCGAAGTTATACTGCATCAAAAGCGGCATGAAGTCCTCCTTGGCCATCTGCCAGATGGCGCGGCTGCGTTCCGGCCCGTAGTTACGGATATAGAAATTTTCGTAAGCATATTCGGCATAGCTGTCGTAGCCCGCGGCGGCGGCCAGCTCATTGCGCAGGCCGACCAGTTCCACATACAGCTCCGCTATCTCCATAAAATCCGGCTCCGGCTCCGAGATGAGCGTATAATACTCCTGGGTTAGCTCGCTTTCCCGATTGTTGAGCCGTATCTCCTGATCCGTTGTTGCGCTGTACGTCTCGAACCAGCCGATCTGCCAGTCGCTGTACAGCCCCTCGAGCAGATATGCGTTTTCCGACAGCGCAAGCTTCTGCATCGCGCTCCAATACCGGTCGCTAGCCTCGTTGTACACGGCCACTATGCGCATCGACTCCGCGGCAAGCTCTTCGTCGTTCGGGTCGTCGCTGTACGCTACGTCCGCGATGTTGACCAGTGTGGAGATGTAATACAGCTCCGTTACCGCTGCATCATCTGCGCTCTCGAGCTCCCCGGCGGAGCCGCCGTTTTCGGCTATGTCCTCTAACCGCTCTATGTACGGCTCAAAATCCGCCACGCGGTAATCCGGATACTCCATATCCGCAAAAGAAACACCTGCATGCCAGACGTCGGGGAAATAGTCGCCCTGTGCAACAGGCTGTATCGGCTCGGCCGTTTCCTGCGGCACAGCGGTGCCCTGCGGCTTGGCCGGCAGCTGCGGCTCGGCTGTCGCCTGTGCGGTGGGACTCCCCACGGCCTGGCGTATTGCGTCCGACAGTGTCTGGACGGCCTCCTCCCGCTCGGTCTCGGGTATGAACTCGCGCAGACCGGAGCCAAACCCGGGCTCCTCGCTCCGGCTCCCATCCATACAGCCGCACAGTGCGCTCAGAAGAAGGACGGCGCAGATAGTAAAACAGATTATCCTTTTCATATAAACCTCGCAGTTCCTCTCAGTAAGGCGTTCATAACCATAGTATATATAGTATATAACGAAAGGGATTTTATGCAAACAGTTTATTTTTGCATTTTGCTGTGCTATAATTTCCCCATCGCCGCGGCAGGAAAGGATACAGCCGCGCGGAGGGACGATATGCGCCTTTTCATCGCTATTAACCTGACATCCGGTATGAAACGCGCGCTTCTGGCGGGCGAAGCCTCGCTGCGCGCGCAGGCGGAGCACGGCAGCTTCACACCGGGCGGGAATCTGCACCTGACTCTTGCGTTCATCGGCGAGAGCCGGCGCACATCGGAGCTGCGCCGCATCATCGCGGAATGCGCCTGTCCCCCGTTTGAGATACGCCTGGGCTCGCCCGGCCGCTTCGGTGACCTGTGGTGGGCCGGGCTCGAACCCTGTGACGAGCTTCACGCTCTTGTTCTCCGGCTTCGCGAGAAACTCTCCGGAGCAGGCTTTGCAATCGACGAGCGGCCTTTCCGTGCGCATATAACGCTCGCACGCCGGGTTCGCCCGGCAGACATACCGGCGCCCAAGATCCCGGGCGCGTCAATGATCGTAAAGCGCATATCCCTCATGAGATCACAGCGGCGCGAACGCGGCATGGAATATACAGAGGTCTTTGGATACGACCTCGGGAGAGGTGAGGAAAAATGAAGATAGTCGTAATCGACGGCCAGGGCGGCAGGCTGGGCAAAACGCTGGTTGAAAAGCTGCGCGCGGAGATACCGGAGGCCGAGATATGCGCCATCGGCACCAACAGCATCGCTGCCAGCGTCATGAACAAGGCCGGCGCGCATGCCAGCGCGAGCGGGGAAAACCCGGTCGTCGTCGCCTGCCGCGACGCGGACGTGATCGTCGGACCCGTTGGGATCGTGATCGCCGACTCGCTGCTGGGCGAAGTCACACCGCGCATGGCGCTCGCCGTTGGACAGAGCCGGGCCAAGAAGGTACTGCTTCCGGTCAACCGCTGTGAAACCCATATCGTCGGCTTGGCCGACCTGTCCGTCTCCCGCCTTGTGGCGGAGGCCGTAGGGTACATACGCGGATTGATGAAGCAGCCCTCTTACACATCCGGCATTTGACAACGGCTTGACCGCATGCTATAATAATTAACCGCCGGCCCAAGCCGGTAAATCTAACGACTCCATCGCAGCAATGATACCACGCAGGTATCGGCTCCCGCAGATAGCGGGGCCGTCTTCCTGCGTGGTTTTTTATTATTTTTCAGAGGTGAACAATATGAATTCCGTCAGAAAACTGGTCTTTTCCGCGCTTATGCTCGCTCTTTGCCTGGTCCTGCCGCTGCTGACCGGCCAGCTGCAGCAGCTGGGTTCCCGCCTGCTGCCGATGCACACACCCGTTCTGCTGTGCGGCTTCGTCTGCGGCTGGCCCTGGGGCCTGGCCGTCGGCCTTATCGCCCCTCTTCTGCGTTCCGTGGCCTTCGGCATGCCCGCCATGTTCCCGACGGCCGTGGCAATGGCCTTTGAGCTTGCGGCATACGGCGCGTTCTCCGGCCTGTTCTTCAGGCTGCTGCCAAACAAAAACGGCTATATCTGGCTCAGCCTTGTACTGGCGATGCTGCTCGGCCGCGCTGTCTGGGGCTGCGTCATGGCGTTGCTGGCCGCCGCTTTCACCGGCGTCGACTTCGGCTTTTCCATATTTATCGCGGGCGCATTCGTAAACGCTGTTCCCGGCATCATAATCCAGCTCGTGCTGATCCCCATCCTGGTCATCGCGCTGCGGAAAGCGGGGTTCCTGCGGCCATGAACGTCGAACATGTGCTCCGGGCGATAGACCACGCCGGAAAGCCGCTCGTCGCGGCGATAGACGGACGCTGCGCCTCTGGCAAGACGACGCTCGCGCATACCCTGTCGCTGGCGCTGGACGCGCCGGTCATACATATGGACGACTTTTTCCTGCCTTACGAGATGCGCACAGCGCAGCGTCTTGCCCAGCCGGGCGGCAATTTTGATCTCGAACGGTTCACGGCGCAGGTCGCCCTGCCGCTCTCGCACGGGGAGAGCTTCAGTTATGGAGTGTATGACTGCTCTGCCGGCTCCATCACGGGCGAACGCCATGTTCCGCGCGGCGATGTCGTCATTGTCGAGGGCGCATATTCGATGCACCCGGAGCTTCAGACACTGTACGGCCTGCGCATCTTCTGCGACATCGATCCCCGCACACAGCTCGAGCGCCTGCGCGAGCGGGAGAGCACGCAGTCCCTGCAAAACTTTATCGAAAAATGGATACCGATGGAGGAAAAATATCTCGAGGCTTTCGGCATCGAGGCCCTGTGCGACATCGTACTGCGCGCCGGCGCCTGACGCCGCCGCTTTTTGTACAATGCCCAAGGAGGAATCGCCAAAAAACACACGATTTTTGCATCTCCTGTCATTTACAGCGTCCGGTTCACCCACCACGCAGGATAGAATCGCACAAAAACGTACGCTGTTTTGCATCTTTCGTCCTTCACAGTGTTCGGATAACCAACCGCCTGAGATAGAATCACCCAAAAGCCCGGCCGGCGGCCGGGGTTTTTTGTTCCTTTTGCCACTTGACTTATTGATAGCTTTTATATATCATTTTATTTAGAAAACCTATTAAAAGGGAGAGTCTAACATTGGCAAACCGGTTATCACTTTGGGCAAAACGACTTTTCATATACTGCGCAGGGCTGTTCACGATGGCTCTGGGCGTCATATTCTCCGTCAAATCCGCGCTGGGCGTAAGCCCCGTTACCTGTCTTGCGAACGTGACGAGCCAGATAAGCGGGCTGGGACTGGGGATGTGCACAACGGGGACCTATTGTCTGTATATACTCGTAGAGTTTATCATACTCCGCCGCGACTTCCGTCCAGAAATGCTGCTCCAGATCGTCGCATCGTTTTTCTTTGGCCTGCTCGTATCGCTGGCCTCGTCGCTGCTCTCCTTTATCCCCGCTCCGGAGAGCTATGCGATGCGCCTGGTCTTTCTGATCATAAGCATACCTCTTGTCGCCGCTGGCGTGATGCTGTATCTTGCGCCGCAGATCCTGCCGACCCCGGGCGAGGGCCTGTCGCTGGCGGTGTCGAAAAAGACCGGCCTGCCGGTCGCTACCTGTAAAACGATTACCGACTGCTGCATGGTAGCGGTTTCCGCATGTGCCAGCCTGATATACTTCCACGGTCTTGTCGGCGTGCGCGAGGGCACCGTGATCAGCGCGCTGGCCGTCGGCTTTGTGCTCCGCCGATTGCAGAAGCTGTGCCAGCCCGCGCTGCTGTGTTTCGTCGGCCGGCAGCTCCCTGCCCCGCGTGAGCCCGAAAAGCCCCGCAGGGGCCGCAGCGTACTGGTCGTTGCCGGACATAGAATAGGTCGGCATGGAGCCTGAGCGCCGCTATTTGTCTTATAACGCAAAAAACGCTTCTTTCCGCAATGGAAAGAAGCGCTTCTATTTATATAATTATATTTGTTTATGAATTATCAGGACCTCAGGTGAAATACACCAGCTCGTCCTCCGGCGGGTCAACATCGTATTCTATGTCCGTCAGCGTGAGCCAGGGCCCATCGCCGCCGTAGACCTTGTGCTTTTTAACGTCGCATTTGGCCGTGACATACACCCAGCTTCGGTGTTTCGGCACATCAAACCCGTCCGCCTGGCAGATGAACCCGACAAAGGTTATATCCTCAACGCAGCAGGTCATACCAAATCTCCCGGGCACGAAGCACCCCGCCGGTATCTTTTTTGAATGACAGCTCATCGCGCGAAAGCGCACGGTCTTGCCCCGGTACTTCTCCGGGTCCTCCGCCGCATCGAGATACCAAATGCCGAAATCCTCGTCGGAGATGTCGATGACGGGCGCGTCCAGGTCAAAGGGCAGCTCGTCCGGGATGTCGTCCCCGGCGAGCGTACCGTCAGTATATTCATATATCATCTGTGCGCGGCGGTTGACCATGCGCACGCTGCGGTGCAGCATCGCGCGGTCGGTCTCCTCAGTCACGCGGTTGAATATGACATCCTGCGCGCTGCGCAGCTTGTCGACCGTTAGCTGCCGCATGTTCTGAAGGTACATGGGAAAGGTCGATGCGTCGATTGTCAGCAGGATCTGATATACGGCCCAGGATTCGGGCAGCGCCTCGGCCAGGTCCTGAATCTCCCACATGCCGTTGTACTCTATCAGCACACGCTCGACCCGCATATCGCTGGCGGCACTGTCGAGAAATTCCTGCGTGAGCTGCTGCCGGTCCTCAACGGAAACGATATGCACGCCCGCGGATGAAAACTGGTCCGGCTCATATTCTTCAAGCCCCTCCTCGCACATGACAAGCAGGGTCTTTTCACCGGTGTTGAACCGCTCGTCCTCGAGCGTCTCCTGAATGAATTTTGTCTTGCCGCTCTCCAGAAAGCCGAGGAAGAGATATACGGGTATTTCTTTTTTCAACCGTCTCACCTCTTATCCGGCGTGCCGAAAAGCCCGGCCAGCGCCGCCTCGTCAAGCTGTGAGCCGATAACGCACAGCCGTCCCGTGTAGTCCGGGGCGCCGCGGCGTATATCATGCTCCTGCGGAACATAGTCAAAGTGCAGCCACTGCCCGCCGTCGGAGCAGGGCACGATGCCCTTTGCGCGCAGGATAACGCCGTATTTGCCGCTGTCGAGCGCATCCAGGGCCCCGGCAAGCTCCGCCTCGTCAAAAGCGCGGGAACTCTCAAAGCCCCAGGCGGCGAACACCTCGTCGGCATCGTGTCCATGGTCGTGGTCATGGTGATGCTCATGGTCGTGGTCATGGTCGTTCCCGTGGTGATGGTGGCCGCATTCGCAGGTTTCGTCGTGTTCGTGAGGTCCATGGTGATGGTGCTCGTGACCATGACCGCGGTGCTCATTCTCGCTCTGGCGAAGGAGCTGCTCAAGACTCTGCTCCGGCTCGATCGCGCGCAGCAGCGCGGCAGCGTCCAGCTCGTCCCAGGGCGTTGTGACTATCGCTGCGTGCTCGTTGTGTGAACGCAGCAGTTTTTCGCAGTCGGCGAGCTTTTCCTTCGTCAGCTTCTGGCTGCGGCTGAGAACGATGGAGCTGGCAGACTCTATCTGGTCGTTATAGAACTCTCCAAAATTTTTCTCATACATCCGGCACTTGACCGCGTCCACAACGACCGTCCTGCCGGATATGACGAGATCAGCTCCGCTGTCTTCGACCGCCGCGACGACGTCCGAGAGCTTGCCGACGCCGGAGGGCTCTATTACAATACGGTCGGGCTCAAACTGCTCGGTCACCTGCAGCAGCGCGCGGCTGAAGTCCCCGACAAGGCTGCAACAGATGCAACCGCTGTTCATCTCCGTTATCTCAATGCCCGTTTCACGCAGAAAGCTTCCGTCAATGCCTGTTTCGCCAAACTCGTTTTCTATCAACACGACCTTTTCTCCCTGCCTGGCCCCGGCCAGCAGTTTCTTGATCAGCGTCGTTTTGCCCGCTCCGAGGAAACCCGAAACAATCGTTACTTTTGTCATAATATGTCATTACCTCTTTTGATTTTTTCTTCCTAACAGATTATTATAGCACCCGAGTCAAGAGGATAAAAAAGTTTTTCTTACATTTTCGGCAAATTTGTGATACTATAATATATATAGAGAAAACCAGAGGCTCCCGCAGATGCGGACGGAAGGGGGCCGTATTTATTTCTGAAAGGGTGATGGCAGATGTTTGAAGTGGGGGACATTATCATGTACGGAAGCAGCGGAGTGTGCCGTGTAAGCGGCGTCTCCCCGTCAAAGGACGTGAAGGAACACGGCCGCATGTACTATGAGCTGAGCCCCGTATACAGCGGCTGTACCATCTACACCCCCGCGGACAATCAGAAAGTCCATATGCGCCCAATCATCTCCCGCGAGGAGGCGGAGGCGCTTATAGACGAGATACCCTCGATCCACGCACAGGGATACCACAACCGCGTCCTGCGCCAGCTCACCGAGCATTACGAGGCTATCCTCCGCAGCCACGATTGCCACGAGCTTGTGCGCATGCTCATGTCGCTATACGAGAAAAAGCGCGAGCTTGAGGGGCAGAAACGCAGGTTCGGCCTGGTCGACGCACGGTATATGAAGCGTGCCGAGGAACTTCTGCACGGCGAGCTTGCCGCGGCGCTCGGCCTGGATATCAGCCAGGTGCAGCCCTATATACAAAAGCGCGTGGCGGCCCTTGAGTCATAAGGGTCCCTCCGCGCCCTCCGGGGCGCGGCGCAGTCTGTCAAAAAAGCCTCTTATACTTTTTTGACAGACTGAAAAATGCCGTTACTTTCGCACTGCTACGCAGTGTGAAAGTCTCCGCTTGTGTAAACAGTTTTTCGACAGTCTGTGGTGCCCTCAGGGGCGTCGTTTTTTTCGCTCTTTTTCTCTTCCCATCCCTGATTTATCAATGTTTTGAGCATCGATGCAATATATGTATAACAGGCAGCTTGACATATCCCTCCCCGGTTGATATCCTGAGCTTACTTCGCAGACAAATTAGGAAAGCAAAGGAGGATCATATGAAAAAAACATGTGAGGTTCTCGTCCTCGGCGGCGGCGGTGCCGGTCTCACGGCGGCTGTGCGCGCGGCGGATATCAGCGGCAAAAAGGTCATCGTGCTGGAAAAGGCCGACTTCCTTGGAGGCGGGGCGGCGCAGGCCGCGGATTTCCGCGTCTATAACAGCCAGTGGCAGCGCAAAAACGGCTATGACGACAGGCTCAACGAGGATCTTGTCAAGGTCATGGACGAAACCTACTGGAAACTGGATCCCGACCTCGTCGGGGCTGCGTTTCTTGCCACGGGCCGGTTCTTCGACTGGCTGTGCACCTTCTATGACGATGTGGAGGAGCATTTCGAGCCGGGGCGCTACATTTTCGACATGCCCGACAGCGGCCCCATATGCCCGGTGTACAAGTCGGGCCTGCCCGGGAGCAGCGGAGGCTACGTCATGCGCATCATGGCGCAGAAGGCCCGCGAGCTCGGCGTCGAGATACTCATGGAGACAGCCGCCACCGACGTGTGCGTCGAAAATGGTAAGATCGTCTCCGTCACGGCCAGGAGCCCGGAGGGGGAGCTGGAGATCGAATGCGGCGCGGTCATCCTCGCTACCGGGAGCTGGATAAACAACCAGAAAGAGCTCGAGCGCGCCAACCCCAAATACGCCGCGATCGACCCCGGACCGCTGCAGAAAGGCGGGCACCGCTCCCGTGCTTACACCGGCGACGGCATCGCTATCGCGGAAAAGGCCGGCGCACGCATCGACAGGGACAGCTTCTGCCTGCGGCTGATGGGTCCTATGGTCATGTCACGCTGCCGCACCGTCTCCGGTATGAGTTCCCACCGCTTCCAGCTCCAGATAAATGCCGAGGGACGGCGTTGGTGCTGCGAGCCGAGCGCCGTGCGCATGGGCATGTTCGACTCCGGCCACGTCATGTGCGACCAGCCGGGCGGCATCTCCTGGCTCGTGTTCGACCGGAACACCGTCCTCGCCGCCGCGCAGGACGTAAAGGACAACCCTCCCACCGGCTGGGGCGGCATCTTTGGCAATCCCTCCTTCCCCGAGGATGTGCTGGCCGACCTCGAGGCGGAGCTCCACGGCGGTTCGGACGCGCCTGCCCCGCTTCCGGGCGGCGTGGCAAAGCAGGAGCTAGTCTATGCCGAGAGCCTGGAGGATCTGGCGGAAAAGATGGGCGTTCCATTCCTGGCACTCTCGGAGACCATCGGCGAATACAACCGCGCGTGTGAGACGGGTTTTGACGCGCAGTGCTTCAAGACGCCCGATGCGCTCGTGCCGCTGACCGGGCCGTATTATGCCTACAAGTGCTTCCTCGGCACCGACGGCGCCTTCGGCGGCGTTCCGGTCAACGCAAAGATGATGGCCTGTGCCGAAGGCTCCGGCTTTGTCGAGGGGCTCTACGTCGTCGGCGACTTTGCCTCCGGCCGATTCGTCAACGACATGGGCGTCAAGCGGCAGATAATAAACGATCTGGCCTGGGCCTACGCAAGCGGCCTCATCGCCGCGGAAAGCGCGGTGGCCTATCTTGATGGGAACTCCGGTTAAATAATATCACTACCGTTTTCGGGAGGGTGCGGCCCTGGCTGTCAAAAAAGCCTTGCAAATCAAGTCTTTTCGGGAGGGCGCTGCCCTCCCGCTTTTCCGTTTCTTTGCCGTTTTTTATTCCCGGCGGGCATGTTGCTGTTGCAGGCACGGGCCGTTTGTAATATAATCAGAATGAATAAATGTAATCATTTTTATCGCCCTCAGGGAGGTCTTTGATATGTCACGCTTCACAGTCAACGGCAGGGCCGTAACCGTCCCGGAAAGCCGGAGCCTGATGCGTTTCCTGCGCGACGAGATGCGCCTTACCTCCGTCAAGGATGGATGCAGCGAGGGCGCCTGCGGCGCCTGTACCGTGCTGATAGACGGCAGGGCGCAGCGTGCCTGTGTCTGGAAGACGGACAGACTCGACGGCAGGTCCGTCACGACCGTCGAGGGGCTCAGTGAATTTGAAAAGCGCGTTTACACCTATGCCTTCGGTGAGGCCGGCGCGGTGCAGTGCGGCTTCTGCACGCCGGGCATGGTGCTTTCGGCCAAGGCCCTTCTGGACTCAAACCCCGAACCCTCGGAGCAGGAAATACGCCGCGCCATACGCGGCAACGTCTGCCGCTGCACCGGCTATGTAAAGATAATAAAGGCCATAGGGCTTGCCGCGCAGTGCCTGAAAAGCGGCGCAGTGCCGCAGACGGATACACAATGGAGGCTCGGTGCCTCCGTGCACCGCGTGGATGTGGAGGAAAAAGTGCTTGGCACCGGAAAATACCCGGACGATATATATCTCGACGGCATGATATACGGCAGCGCCGTGCGCTCGGAGTATCCGCGCGCGCGCGTTTTGTACATCGATGTGGATGAAGCCCGCGCGCTGCCCGGGGTCGTCGGCGTGTTCACGGCCGACGATGTGCCAGGACAAAACAAGGTCGGTCACCTCGTCAAGGATTGGGACACGATGATAGCCGTCGGGGACATAACTCATTACCTCGGGGACGCAATCTGTCTGGTCGCGGCCGAGACTCCGGAGATACTCGAACAGGCGAAAAAGCTCGTAAAGGTCGGATATGAGCCGCTCGAGCCTGTATGCTACCCGGCGGAGGCCTCACGGGAGGGCGCGCCGCTGGTCCATCGCGGCGGAAACCTGCTGGCGCATAAACACATAAAACGCGGCGACCCGGACGGGGCCATCGCGCGGTCAAAACACGTCCTGACGCAGACCTTCACCACCCCCTGGACGGAGCATGCCTTTCTCGAGCCGGAGTGCGCCGTGGCCTATCCCGAGGACGGCGGCGTCGTCATACTCTCCTCCGACCAGGGCGCTTACGACACACAGCAGGAGACAATGGGCATGCTGGGCCTGCCCGCGGAGAAGGTGAAGGTACAAAACCAGCTCGTCGGCGGCGGCTTTGGCGGCAAGGAGGACGTAACGGTACAGCACCACGCGGCGCTCATTGCCTGGCTCACCGGGCGTCCCGTCAAGGTGAAGCTGACGCGCAGTGAGAGCATCCTGATACATCCCAAGCGCCATCCCATGGAGATGGAGTTCACCCTCGGCTGCGACGAGAGGGGGATCATACAGGGCGTCAAGGCGCAGGTCGTGTCCGACACGGGGGCCTACGCCTCCCTCGGCGGCCCCGTGCTTGAGCGCGCGTGCACCCATGCCGCCGGCCCGTACAACTACCAGAATTTTGAGATCGACGGAAAGGCATGGTACACGAACAACCCGCCGGCCGGCGCTTTCCGCGGTTTCGGCGTGACGCAGACCTGCTTCTGCATCGAATCTCTCTTAAACCGCATGGCCGACATCGTCGGGATCTCCACCTGGGAGATACGCTACCGCAACGCGATACGTCCCGGGCAGGAGCTGCCCAACGGTCAGATAGCGGACGCCTCGACCGGACTGGCCGAGACGCTCGAGGCCATAAAGCCCTATTATGACGCTGGTAAGTATGTCGGCATCGCCTGTGCGATGAAAAACTCCGGCGTGGGCGTCGGCCTGCCCGACACTGGCCGCGTACGGCTGCTTGTGCAGGACGGAAAGCTGCACATCCTCGCCGGCGCATCCTGTATCGGCCAGGGGCTTGGCACCGTGCTGGTCCAGATGGTATGCGACCAGACGGGCCTGCGCCCGGAGGAGATCGTCTACGAGCGTTCGAACACCTGGTCCGCGCCCGACAGCGGCACGACCTCCGGCTCGCGCCAGACGCTTTTTGCCGGCGAGGCCTGCCGCCGCGCCTGTAAGGATCTGAAAAAGGCACTGGTGGGGAAAAGCCTCGCCCGGCTCGAGGGCG
The DNA here is from genome assembly GCA_964609305.1 of uncultured Oscillospiraceae bacterium. Lineage (GTDB taxonomy): Bacteria > Bacillota > Clostridia > Oscillospirales > Oscillospiraceae > CAKSXP01. Next base: position 13,606 of record CAZSRK010000009.1, on the reverse strand, counting down.
AGGAGTTTTACGGCGAATATCTCGGCAAAACTGACCCGCTGGGCGCAGACGTGCCCAACCCGGTCAGCCATGTGGCCTACGGCTATGCCACGCAGCTTTGCCAGCTCGACGAGGATGGAAAGCTGCTGCGCGTCGTCGCGGCACACGACGTTGGCCGCGCGGTAAACCCCCTGTCCGTCGAGGGCCAGATCGAGGGCGGCGTTGTCATGTCGCTCGGCTTTGCCCTGACGGAGAGTTTTCCTCTGGACAACTGCCGGCCTACGGCGCGCTTCGGCACGCTTGGCCTCTTCCGCGCGACGGACACGCCCGAGATCACGCCCATCATCGTCGAAAAGGCGGGGCTGGACGTCGCCTGCGGCGCCATAGGGATCGGCGAGATAACCTCCATCCCAACGGCCCCGGCCGTCGCGGACGCCTATTACCGCTTTGACGGCAAGTGGCGTACCAGCCTTCCGCTGGAGGATACGCCGTATTCCAGAAAGTGAAGCTCACTCAAGATCTGACCTGAAATCCACGTCCCGCATCTGCCGCGCGGATACGTCCAGCGTGGCCAGGCGCTGCGGGTTGCGCCTTATGACGGCGCTGCCTCCGCGGTCGCCTTCCAGCCCGCGAAGCTGCGGAAAAAACTCGCTCGGGAATACACAGGGGTTGCCGCGCACACCATCGTGCGAGAGCGCGGCTATCTTCGACGTGTCGGTCTCGAAAAGGTCTAGCAGCTTTTCCACACTCTGCCTCTCCAGCCACGGCTGGTCGGAGACGAGGAACATCGCCCCGTCCACCTCTCCAACTGCGTCGAGGCCGAGGCGGATGGTATAGCTCGCGCCGAGCTCCGGCCTGTCGTTGAGAACGCAGTCGACTCCCTGCGCCACGGCCAGGGGCAGTGTTTCGCTCCCGCACACGGCGCAGATTTTTGAAAAGCGCTCCCGCGGTATGCTGTCGAGCGCACGCTCAAAGAGGGTCTTGCCCTCCACTATGGCAAGCAGCTTGTTGCCTCCAAACCGGGACGAGCTGCCCGCCGCCATCACGATGCAGCCAAGCTTTATACCGCTCTCCCCCTTTCTCCTGCACAGCTTTATTCTTCCTCAGCCTGAAATTTTCATGTCTACGGGCCGTTTTCCACGCCCGTATATCGCATATATATAGTGAAGTATATTAAAAAATCCGCCGCAGGTCAACGACGGCAGAAGGAGGCCTATCAAATTGAGCAAAAGCACGGGAAAAAGCCTGCCGCGTGTGGACGCCTTTGACAAGGCGGCAGGCAGGGCCAGATACACGGACGATCTATGTCCGCCGGATGCATTGGTCGCAAAAGTTCTGCACTCTACGATAGCTCACGGCTTTGTCAAAAGCATAGACACTGCCGAGGCCGAAAAAGTTCCGGGCGTTGTCAGGATCCTCACATGTTTCGATGTGCCAGACATAAATTTCCCGACGGCGGGACACCCCTGGTCGACCGACCCCGAGCATCAGGACGTCGCCGACCGCCATCTGCTCAACGCCCATGTGCGCTATTACGGCGACGATGTGGCCGCCGTTATAGCCGAAAACGAGGTCGCGGCGGACAGGGCGCTGCGCCTTATTCGGGTCGAGTATGAGGTTTTGCCCTTTGTTCTGGACGCGCAGAAGGCCATGGAGCCGGGAGCACCCGTCATACACGACGAATTTCCCGGCAACATCCTCAAACACACCTCCTCCCGCGGCGGGGATTACGCCGCCGCGAGCGCGCAGCCCGGGCTTATAAAGGTCGAGGGCTGGTATGAAACGCCCACGGTGCAGCACTGCCATATCGAAAACCACATCTGCTACGCCAGCGTACAGGGCGGGCGTGTGACCGTCGTCACCTCGACGCAGATACCGCACATCATCCGCCGCATCGTTGGCCAGGCGCTGGGCCTGCCCTGGGGCAGCGTGCGCATCATAAAGCCCTATATCGGCGGCGGCTTCGGCAATAAGCAGGACGCGCTGTACGAGCCGCTGTGCGCGTGGCTTTCAATACAGGTCGGCGGGCGCACCGTGAAGCTGGACGTGCCGCGCGAGGACACCTTTGTTTCAAACCGCGTGCGCCATGCGATACGTTTCCATATAATAAGCTGGCTGCGGCCGGACGGCAGCTTCGCTGCACGCAAGCTGGAGATGTTCTCAAACCAGGGCGCATACGCCTCACACGGGCACAGCATCGCGGCCAAGGGCATGGGCTCTTTCACACAGCTTTATCCCTGCGACAATTATGAATGCGACAGCTGGACGGTATATACAAACCAGCCCGCCGCCGGCGCGATGCGCGGCTACGGCATGCCGCAGACCACCTTCGCCGTCGAGTCGCATACCGAAGACTGTGCCAGGGCCCTCGGCATGGACAGTCTGGAGTTTCGCAAAAAGAATCTGATGCCTGTCGGGTTCACGGACGCATTCTCTAAAAACGTCAACTGGACGGACTCTTTCGGCCAGTGCCTTGAAAAGGGCATGAAGCAGCTCGATTACAGGCGCAAGCTGGACGAGTACAGACTTCAGACCGGGCCCATCCGCCGCGGAGTCGGCCTGTCCGTTTTCTGGTACAACACGGGCGTATGGCCCATCTCGCTGGAGAGCTCCGGCTGCCGCATGGTGCTCAATCAGGACGGCTCGCTCCAGCTCCAGACCGGCGAGACCGAGATCGGCCAGGGCTGCGACACCGCATACAGCCAGATGGCGGCGGACGCCGTCGGCGTCCCGTTTGAGAACGTACATGTCGTCTCCACTCAGGATACGGACATAACGCCTTTCGGCACGGGGGCTTACGCCTCGCGGCAGACCTATGTCGGCGGTTTTGCCATCGCACAGACCGGCAGGCTCCTGCGCGAGCGCATCCTCAAATATGCTCAGGAACTGACCAATCTGCCGCTGGAGGAGCTCGACCTTGCCGACGGCAACATCGTCCGAATCCCCGGCGGGGAGCATTTGATGACGCTTGCGGAGCTGGCGACGGAGGCGCTTTACAGCCTTGAGCACAGCCAGCATATAACGGCGGAGAGCACCGCACAGATAAAATCCAACGCCTATTCTTTCGGCTGCGCCCTGGCTGAGGTCGAGGTGGACATACCCATGTGCAAGGTAAAGCTGCTCAACCTTGTGAACGTGCACGACTGCGGCACGCTGATAAATCCCGCGCTGGCCGAGGCGCAGGTGCATGGGGGCATGTCCATGGCCATCGGCTATGCCCTGGGTGAGCAGCTCCTTTTCGACGAAAAGACGGGAAAACCGCTCAACAACAACCTTCTCGACTATAAGCTGTCGACGGCGCTGGACCATCCTCATCTGACGGCGGACTTCGTCGAGAATGCGGAGCCGACGAGCCCTTTCGGGACCAAGGCGCTGGGCGAACCGCCCGCCTGTCCGGGCGCGCCGGCGATCCGCAACGCGATCGCGAATGCCACGGGCGTGTACATAAACACGATCCCCATAACGCCGCATGTGCTCTACCGCGAGTTTCGCAGCGCGGGGCTGATTGAGGAGTAAGGGGTTTATTGCTTTTTCTTTTCGAGTGTTTTTACCTCCTGTACAGGGGGACACCCACCCAATGGAAATTTCTAGCTCTCTGTTTTGGTTATGAAAAACGAAAGGACTGAAGCAGCTCATGTATGACATAAAAGCCCTTTATGAGGCAAAAACAGTAGACGAGGCCGTGGCCCTACGGCTGGAACATCCCGAGGCGCAGATAATCGCCGGCGGCTCGGACGTCCTGGTCCAGATGCGCGAGGGCAGGCGCGCCGGCGCGGAGCTTATCAGCATCTACGGCATCGACGCGCTGCGCGGCGTTTCGATGGACTCTGACGGCGCGCTGCGCATCGGATCGCTCACGAGCTTTTCGCACATAACGAAAAGCGGGCTTATCCAAAAACACATCGCCGTGCTCGGACAGGCTGTCGACCAGGTCGGCGGCCCGCAGATACGCAATATCGGCACCATTGGCGGCAACACCTGCAACGGTGTTACCAGCGCGGATTCGGCCTCTACCCTGTTCGCATGGGACGCGCTGATCGAGCTCACCGGCGCTCAGGGCAGGCGCATCGTGCCGATCGCGGACTTTTACCTCGGCGCGGGCAGGGTCGATATCCGTCCCGACGAGATACAGACCTGTGTCATCATACCGAAGCCCAGCTATGAAAACTGCTTTGGGCACTATATAAAATATTCGATGCGAAACGCCATGGACATCGCCACTCTGGGCACAAGCGTGAATCTGCGCCTTTCCCCGGACAGGCGCAGCGTCGAGCGCGCGCGCATCGCTTTCGGCGTGGCCGGCCCTGTGCCGCTGCGCTGCGGACATGCCGAGGCGCTTGTCCGGGGACGCGCGCCCGACCTCGCGCTCGCGGAGGAGTTCTCCCGCGCCGTGCTCGAGGATATAAACCCGCGCGATAGCTGGCGCGCGTCCAAGGATTTCCGCCGGCACATTGCGGTCGAGAGCGCAAAGCGCGCGTTTATCGAGTCGGTAAAGCTCTGCGGAGGTGAGATATAATGGCTCAGTACAAGCAGATCAATTTCACCCTGAACGGCAAGCCTGTCGAGCGGGTTATCGACGTTCGCGCCTCGCTGACGGACCTGCTGCGAAACGATTTTCACATGACCAGCGTCAAAAAGGGCTGCGAGGTCGGGGAGTGCGGTGCCTGCAATGTCATAATAGACGGGGAGTGCTTCAACTCCTGTATCTACCTTGCCGTCTGGGCCGACGGAAAGGACATACGCACGCTCGAGAGCCTGCTCGGCCCGAACGGGGAGCTGTCAGATATACAGCAGGCGTTTATCGACGAGGCGGCGGTGCAGTGCGGCTTCTGCACGCCGGGCTTCATAATGACCGCTGTGGAGATACTTGAATCGGGAAAGGAATACTCCGACGACGAGCTGCGCAAGCTGCTCTCCGGCCATCTCTGCCGCTGCACTGGATATGAAAACATCCTGCGCGCGGTCAAAAAGACGATGCTGCGCCGCCTCGGCAGGGAGGGCCTAGCGTGAGCCTTGCCGGCGAGCTGGAGGTACGTCCCGGCCTGACTAGCCTCATCGGCTCCGGCGGAAAGAGCACGATGCTGCGCCTTCTGGGCCGGGAGCTTGCCGCGCACGGGCGTGTCATCCTCTGCGCGACGGCCAAAATGCGCCCGGTCGAGGGTTTCAGGCTGCTGCTGTCGCCCGACGAGGCGGCGCTGGAGGCGGCGCTGGCCAGGCACGGCGCGGTCTGTGCCGGTTCCCTGTTCGCCCCCGGACCTAAGCTGGTGGCGCCCGAGCTTCCGATGGAGACTCTGCTGGCGCACGCAGATTATGTACTCGCGGAGGCCGACGGCTCGGCGATGCTGCCGCTCAAGGCCCACGCGGAGCATGAGCCTCCCGTCGCGCCAGAGTCCGGGCAGAGCATAATGCTTGTCGGAGCCTCTGGCCTCGGCCGACCGATAGTGCAGGCCGTGCACCGGCCGGAGAGATTCGCGCGCCTGGCCGGCGTCTCCGTCTCGGACGAGGCTACGCCTGAGTGCGTGGCCCGTGTGCTTCTGGCGGAGGGCCTTTACACCCGCGTGTTCATAAACCAGTTTGACTCGGCGCCCGGCCCGGCGCGGAGGCTTGCGGAGCTTCTGGACTGCCCCGTCCTCGCCGGGGAGCTTCAAAAGGGGAGTTTTACCCGGCTGAGGTAAGTACGGGCTTCGATATTTCAGGGTTTATCCCGGGCTTGCTTCTAAAATACCAAAACCGAAAATGCCAGGCTCCTGCATAAAGGCCGCCATAAAAACCGCTTAACTCAATAAAGCAAAAATTAAATGGAAGAAAACCGTCCGAAAGGTAAAAGGGGGCGTTGTTTATGCTCATAGTGATCCGCGGTGCGGGGGATATCGCCACCGGTACGGCGATCAGACTCTTCCGCGCGGGCGCGCGCATCGTCATGACAGAAACGGCGCAGCCGACGGCCATACGCCGCGCCGTCTGCTTTTCGGAGGCCGTGCGTCTCGGCGAGACCCAGGTCGAGGGCGTGCGCGCAGTGCTTGCCGCCTCGCCCGGGGAGGCAAAAAAAGTCGCTCTTTCTGGGGATATAGCGCTTCTCGTCGATGAGGCGGGCGAGTGCATACGGGCGCTGCGGCCCGATGCGGTCGTCGATGCGATACTTGCCAAACGCAATCTCGGCACCCGTATCACCGACGCGCCGGCCGTCGTCGGCGTCGGCCCGGGCTTCACGGCGGGGCTTGACTGCCACGCCGTGGTGGAAACGATGCGCGGGCATACGCTCGGCCGCGTTATAACAAAGGGCAGCGCGCTGCCGAACACGGGCGTGCCGGGGCTTATCGGCGGCTACGGGGCACAGCGCGTCCTGCGCGCGCCCTGCGACGGGGTTTTCCGACCCGTCTGCCGGATAGGCGACATCGTGGAGGCCGGCCAACCGGCCGCGTTTATCGGCAGCGAGCCCATGCTGTGTCAGATCGGCGGAGTCCTGCGCGGCATCCTGCCGGTGGGGACGCTCGTCGCAAAGGGCATGAAATCCGGCGATATCGACCCGCGCGGGAATGTCGAAAACTGCTTTACCGTCTCTGACAAGGCGCTGGCCGTCGGCGGCGGCGTGCTCGAGGCCGTATTGATGCTCACGGAGGCTTTGAAATGACTGAAAACGAGATCAAACTGACAAAGCTTGCAAAATGCGCCGGCTGCGGCGCGAAGGTCGGCGCGGGGGTGCTGGCCCAGCTTCTGGGCACGCTGCCGCCGCTGCGCGACGAAAACCTGATCGTCGGCTTCGACCGCAGCGACGACGCGGCCGTCTACCGCGTGTCGGATGAGCTGGCCATCTTACAGACGGCTGACTTCTTCCCGCCGGTTGCGGACGACCCGTATATTTTCGGTCAGATCGCCGCCGCCAACGCCCTTTCCGACGTCTATGCGATGGGCGGCGAGCCCAAAATCGCGCTCAACCTGCTGTGCGTGCCCGAGAAGATGCCGGACACGGCGGTGCGGGACATCCTGCGCGGCGGCTGGGAAACCGCCGCAAAGGCCGGGGCCGTCATCGCCGGCGGGCACAGCATATTCGACGACGAGCCGAAATACGGCCTGTGCGTCACGGGCTTTGTGCATCCGGACAGGGTGCTGACCAACAGCGGAGCCCGCGCCGGCGACGTACTGGTATTGACAAAGGCGCTTGGCGTGGGCATCATCATGACCGCAGCCAGGGCAGGGCTCGCTCCGGAGGGCGCGCTCCCGCGCGCGTTTGAGCAGATGACCTGTCTCAACCGCGCGGCGCGGGACGTGATGGTGCGTTACTGCGTGCACGCCTGCACGGACGTGACCGGCTTCGGGCTTCTGGGCCATGCCTGCGAGATGGCGCAGGGTTCGGACGTATCGATCGAACTCGACTCACACCGCATCCCCGTGCTCGAGGGCGCGCTGGAGCTGGCCAGGGACGGGATGCTCCCTGCCGGGATGTACCGCAACCGCGAATTCGCCGAAAAATACGTCGACGCGAAGGGCGTCGCGCTTGAGATGCAGGACCTGCTTTACGACCCGCAGACCTCAGGCGGGCTGCTGATCGCCGTGCATCCGCAGGACGCGCCGGCCATGCTGGAAGAAATGAAAACGGCCGTCCCCGCGGCGCGGGAGATCGGCCGTGTCCGCGAATACGGCTCGGGGGCGAGAATACGCATCGTCTGACCCCCTGCCGCATTTTCGCGTTTTTTGTCCGGTTTACCCTTTTTCATGTGTCCACCCGTTCTCGGGGATTTTGCCCGGCTTTGCCCTTTTTCATGTTACCGCGCATTTTCTGGTAGGGCTTTTACGTCCGCCGGGGCGCGACGGCGGCGATCGCTTCCAGCGCCGAGTCGATCTCCTCCGGCGTTGTGAACCATCCGAAGGAAAAACGCACGGTCCCGCGCGGGAAGGTGCCGAGCGATCTGTGCGCCGAGGGCGCGCAGTGAAGGCCGCAGCGTGTCATTATCCCGAACCTTTGCGCCAGCAGGTCTGCGCATTCGGCGTTGTCGCGGCCCGGGAAATCGAGGGAAACCACGGCCGTCTCCGGCCGGCCTGCAACGCGGGCGCCGGGTATCTCTTCAAGCCCGCGCAGGAATCGCCTGAGCAGTTTTCGCTCGTGCGCGGCGACGGCGTCGACACCAATCTCTGTCAGGACCCCCAGCGCCGCGTTCAGGCCGTAGATGCCCGGGATGTTCGGCGTTCCGGGTTCGAACCGGTCCGGCATCGCCTCCGGCTGCGTCTCCATGTCGGAAAACGAACCCGTGCCCCCTTCGGCAAGCGGGGAGAGCGCACCGGCAAAATCGCGCCTGAGCAGCATCGCCCCAATGCCCGACGGGCCCATCAGCCCCTTGTGCCCCGGCACGCACAGCGCGGACAGGTTCATGCGGCCGAAGTCGACGGGCAGGTGGCCCGCACTCTGCGCAGCATCCAGGACGAAGTGCACGCCGGCTTCGCGGCAGACCCGGCCGAGGGCTTCGGCGTCCTGCACCGTGCCCGAGACATTGGAGGCGTGGCAGAGCACGAAAAGCCGCGTATTATCGCGTATCCCGCGCAGCAGCTCCTGCGCCGAAAGCTTTCCGTCCTCACCGCCGCACAGGACGGTGACGGAGACCCCACGGCGCTCCAGCCCGCGCAGCGGGCGCATGACGGCGTTGTGCTCCATCCCGCTTACTATGCAGTGGTCGCCCGGGCGCAGAAAGCCCTTTATGCACATGTTCAGCGCCCATGTCGCGCCGGGCGTTATGACCGCGTTCTCCGCCCTGTCAAAGCCGAACAGCGCGCACAGCCTCTCGCGCAGGGACAGGAGCGTCATCTCCGCCTCCTGCGCGGGGCCGTAGCTTGAGCGGTTGACCGTCGCGCCTATTTCGTTGGTATATTGCAGCATTGCCTCGCCCACGCACGCCGGCTTGGAGAACGATGTGGCCGCGTTGTCCATATATATCATATCCATGCGCATATTCTATCACAAAAACGGAGGAATACAATGAAAAAACAGAAGATCTTCGTCGCTGTGACCGGAGCCGTCATCGCCCTGGCGGCCCTGCTGCTGACAAAGCTCGGCAATCCGGCGAACATGGGCTTTTGCATCGCCTGCTTCCTGCGTGACACCGCCGGTGCCCTCGGTCTGCACGGGGCGGAAAACGTGCAGTATGTCCGGCCGGAAACCATCGGGCTCGTACTCGGCGCCTGCGTGATGGCCCTGTGTACGGGGGAGTTCACAAACCGCGCGGGCAGCGCGCCGTTTACCCGCTTTATCCTCGGCGTCTGCGTCATGATAGGAGCGCTGGTCTTTCTCGGCTGCCCGCTGCGCATGGCTCTGCGTATCGGCGGCGGCGACCTCAACGCCGTGGTGGGACTTGCCGGCTTTGCCGTCGGGATACTTCTGGGCATACTGTTTATAAACCGCGGTTTTTCCCTCGGCCGCGCCTATAAGACCTCGAGGGCGGAGGGGCTGGCCTTCCCCGCGGCGGCGCTTGTGCTCTTCATCCTCGCCGCGGCCCTGCCCTCGCTTTTCAGCTCCAGCCAGGCCGGACCCGGCTCCATGCGCGCGAATATCTTCGTTGCCTTCATCGTCGCGCTCGTCGTGGGGGCGCTGTGCCAGCGGGCGAGGACCTGTATGGCCGGCGGCATCCGCGATGCGGTCATGTTCCGCGATTTCACGCTCCTGCTCGGCTTTGCCGCGCTGATAGTCGTGTCGATCGCCGGCAACCTCATCCTCGGCACGTTCAAGCTCGGGTTTGAGAGCCAGCCGGTCGCGCACAGCGCGCATATCTGGAACTTCCTCGGCATGCTGGCCGTCGGCTGGGGCTCCGTACTCCTGGGCGGCTGCCCGCTGCGTCAGCTCATCCTCGCCGGCAGCGGCAACTCCGACTCCGCTGTGACCGTCATCGGCATGATAGCCGGCGCGGCGCTTGCTCACAACTTCGGTCTGGCCGGGAGCGCCGACAGCGTCTCCGAAGCCGGCGAGTACATAGTCGGCGGGCCATCGACAGCCGGAAAGATCGCGGCCGTGGCGGCGATCGTCATCATTTTTGTCATTTCGATCGTGCACATCAAAAAGGAGGATGCAAAAAATGCTTGACGCGAGAGGACTTCTCTGCCCCATGCCGGCGGCGATGGTTCGCAATGAGATAAAGAAGAACAGCCCCGACACCATCACCGTCTGTGTCGACGACCCCTGCGCCGTCGGCAACATTACCCGTCTGGGCATGAACAACGGCTATGAGGTCGCCTCCGAAAAGGGGACGGACGGCGAGTGGACGCTGACGCTCACGCGGAAATGAACAGCTACGTCGCCTCATTTTTCACACATTTTGCCGCACAGTCAAGCTTCCGTGCGCTCAAAAACGCGGGGGCGCAGGCGCGCATGGCCCCCGTACCGCGTGTTCTGAGCTCGAGCTGCGGCACCTGCGTGCGCTATCGCGCGGACGGGCCGATGCGCGAGCTGCTGCACCGCGACACGGAGGCGCTGTATCTGGAAAATGAAACCGGGGATTTTACGCCATTATGGAAAAACGAACGCTGAAAACCCTTATACCCGTCTGCATCCTGTGCGCCGCGCTGCTGACCGGCTGCGGCGCGGAGACGGCGGAGCTTACCTTCCTTGCCATGGACACGGTCATGTCCGTGTCCGTTTACGGCAGGGACGCGTCCGCCGCCGCCGGGAGCTGCCGTGATGAAGTTGAAAGGCTCGAGTCGCTACTGTCCGTCACGGATGAAAACAGCGAGATATACGCGATAAACCACGCGCAGGGACAGCCCGTCGCCGTCTCGGAGGAGACTGCGGAGCTGCTCGCGCGCGCGCTGGAGCTGTGCGGCATAACGGGCGGGGCGCTGGATATAACGGTCTACCCCGTTGTGCGCGCCTGGGGCTTCACGACCGGGGAGTACCGTGTCCCGGACGGGGACGAGCTTACGCGCCTGCTCGAGAACGTGGACTATACCCGCGTGGAGCTCGAAAACGGCGCCGTCACCCTGCCCGAGGGTTTCCAGCTCGATCTCGGCAGCGTTGCCAAGGGCTACACCGCCGACAGACTGACGGCCCTGCTTGAGGACGCGGGGGTCGAATCCGCGCTTCTCGATCTAGGCCACAACATACAGCTCATCGGCTCCAGACCGGACGGCAACGACTGGAACATCGCCGTGCAGTCGCCGCAGGGCGAGGGGTATGCCGGCGTGCTGTCGGTGAGCGACTGCGCCGTCGTCACAAGCGGCGGATACGAGCGCTGCTTTACCGACGAAAACGGCGTGACGCACCACCATATAATCGACCCCGCCACCGGGCAGAGCGCCGACAGCGCCCTGGCCTCGTCCACGATCATCGGGCCAAGCGGCCTTGTCTGTGACGCGCTGTCGACCGCGGTCTACGTCATGGGCGCGGAGAGGGCCTCGCAGCTCTGGCGGGAGCTGGGCGATTTTGAGATGGTGCTCATAACAGACGACGGCGGCATCCTCGTCACGGAGGGCATCGCCGGCTCGTTCACGCCCTCGTCGGAGTCGGCGCAGGTTACGGTGATATCACGATGAGGTCTACTAAATTCTGGATAATCCTGTTCGCCGCTCTGCTGGCCGTATCCGCCGTCGGGTCATATCTCGTGCTCCGCGGCCGGACGGGCGCCGTGGCGGAGATATATTCCGGCGGGGAGCTTATTGAGAGCATCGATCTCTCGCTCGTCACGGAGGGTTATTCCTTCACCGTGACGGGGACTGACGGCGGCGAAAACACGGTTCTGGTCGAGCCCGGACGCATCTGCGTGTCACAGGCCGACTGTCCCGACCAGGTCTGCGTCCATCAGGGCTGGATAGAGACTGGCGTCGTGCCCGTCGTGTGCCTTCCGAACGAGCTGGTCATCCGCATAACCGGCGGGGACGGGGGCCTCGACGGCGTCTCGGGCTGAGAGGGGAGGCGGCATCACTGCGCATCAAGACAAAAAAACTGGTATACATGTCGCTTTTGACGGCCATCGCGCTGTGCATTTTCGTGGCGGAGGCGCAGATCCCCCCGGTGGTCCCGATCCCGGGTGTCAAGCTCGGCCTTGCCAACATCGTGACGGTCTATGCGGTGTTCACGCTCGGCCCCCTGCCGGCGCTTATGATATTGCTTGTGCGGGTGCTGCTCTCGTCCGTGTTCATGGGACAGCTTCTCTGGCTGATATACAGCCTCGCGGGCGGGCTTTGCTGCTGGCTTATCATGCTGGTGCTGCACCGTGTGCTGACCCTGCGGCAGATATGGGTCTGCTCCGCCGCCGGCGCGCTCTGTCACAACGCCGGGCAGCTTATCGCGGCGATATTCGTCACAAAAACGCCCGCGCTGGCCGCGTATTTCCCGATACTTGCCGTCTCCGGCATCATAACCGGTGTTTTTACCGGGCTGTGCGCGCAGTTTCTGGTCAACCGGCTTAATAAAACCGAATAAAAAAAGAGGGGAACTCCCCTCTTTTTCACATTTTTCACATCCGGTACGGCGAAAGCTCCGTCTCACGCCTTATGGCCTGCCACGCGATGAGCTCCAGCATCGCCAGAAGCACCGCGCCGCCGGCGACGGGCGCCGGCACGCCGCCGTGTACGCGCCGGGCGTACAGGGCGTTGACACGGCACCGGCTGTCCGGCTGGAGGTAGACGGAAAAACACTCCCCGTTCAGCGTCAGCTCGACCTCGTATACACCCATAAGGGGACTGCTGCGCGCCGCGGAGAGGATATATTTTTCGACTGCTTTGTACTGTTCTTCCTTGAATCTGCGTGTTATCATGCCGATTTTCTCCTTTTTTATATACTCCTCCGCCGCAGGACGGGAGTTTTTAACGTCCCGTCCCATGGCTTCGGAGAAAAACAAGAAAAACACCGTGCAGGCATTTTTACAAAATACAAATGGCCCTACACAGTGCTTGCATTAACACGCTCGCCTGAATCCTGTTTTATACCTGTTTTGCGATATGGCAAGGGATTATGACACATCGGGAGGATGTGTTTTTTCTTTTTCCACTTCTTTTTCTTTACATTATACCTTATACCCTTCGGGGAGGTTTTCTTTTTTAAATTCAGCGGTTGCTAAACGAAACTGGTTATGCTTCGCAGAGGTACTTTTCTGCTCGTTCAGAAAAGTACCCAAAAGACACGCCAAAGGAGAGGGGGTTTCGATTCCCCCTCTCCTTTGGAAACCTCTTCCCGCAAACGACACAAGAGGGGCCTGCGGGCCCCTCTTGGATCTCCCCGGGAGAGGAAACCGAAACGTTTCATGTTTTATTTTCTCCTTTTGCAAGAACGAAGCTTGTTTTGCTCCGTAGGGTTACTTTTCTTGCGCCTGCAAGAAAAGTAACCAAAAGAACAGGCTCAAGGGGGACTCTTGCGAGCCGTCCCCCTTGAGAATCCCCCTCCTAATGGAGAAGCAGTTGCCTCGGGTCTTAGTGCAAATTCTATACCTTTTACTCCTGTTACCGCTGCCGCTAACAGAAAAAATGGTTTAGCGGGTAAAAACAAACCGGATATTTATCTTCTGCAAAACGATCTCCGCGCGTAGCGGGAGCAGTGCGGTTGTTCATACGTACAGATCTGCACTTGCCATTTCACCCCGGAAACTGCTGTGCCATTTTCAGATGTTCCCGTTTATCCATTAGGAGGGAGAGTCCAGAGAGGGGCGGCTTT
>CAZSRK010000008.1:17555-56657 GCA_964609305.1 uncultured Oscillospiraceae bacterium | reverse complement strand
ATTCACCATGTACGAAAACTCAAAGACTTAAGTGGCAAGAAACAATGGGAAATCGCCATGATTGGGCGCAAGCGCAAGACAATGGCACTCTGCATTGACTGTCACGATAAGTTACACGCTGGGAAATTAGACTGACATCTGGAGAGCCGGATACATCGAGAGGTGTAAGTCCGGTTCGGAGGGGAGTTCTCGGAAACCTGCCATAGTGATATGGCAAGGCGCCGGGTTCTTACCCTACCCTGATATTTGAATTATATCATGTATTACAATTAATGTCCATATATACAGGGCAAAATATCTTACCGAAAACAGCACAAAAGCGTGGCAAATCTGCAACGCTCATGATTCGATGGGCGTCTCGCCACTGCAAATCCGGATTTTATAACCTGTAATTACAAAGAGTTACAGAAACAGCGGGGATACGCAAAAGACGGCTCTGAAAAGAGCCGCCTTTTAGGTTTTATATGATTGAACTCTATATGTTTTAATCGTCCACATCAGCCTCGCTGATGAGTCCGTAGCCGCCGTTCTTGCGACGGTAGACGACGGAAAACGCCTCGTCGTCATCCATGTTGCGGAAAACAAAGAACTCGTGCTCGAGCAGGTTCATCTGGAGGATAGCCTCCTCCGCCGTCATGGGCTTGAGGGAGAAGCGTTTGGTCCGGACGATCTGGAATTCCTCATCCTCATCCTCAGGCTCGGGCGAAAGGACGTCCTCCGGTACCCTCCTGTCAAATGCGCCGTCGCGCAGACATTTTTCAAGGCGGGTCTTGTTTTTGCGGATCTGTCTTTCGATGGCTGCGCATGCGGAGTCGATGGAGGCTGCCATATCGCTCGTAAGCTCGCTGACACGGTAGTACATGCCGTTGTTGTGCAGCGTGACCTCCGCACGGTAGCGCCCGCGCTCGGCGCCAAAGGTCACCGTCGCGTCCGTCTCGTTGCGGAAGAACTTGTCCATCTTGCTGATTTTTTTCTCAGCGTAGGCCTTGAGCTCGTCGGAGACTTGCAGCTTTTTTTCGATAAAGGTAATTTTCATTTTTATCGCTCCTTCGTGCTTATTTGTATTTGCGATATTATGCGGTTATTATACCACAGACGCAAAGCGTCTCGTAGTCTCGTAGTATAATGGCATCGTCCGCGGTTCCGGCCGCAGGCCGGGAACGGAACGTGCCAAAACAGTATAATGTGCAATGTTTTTCGGTTCCCGGCGCAGCCGGGGAGAAAAACGGTTTGAAATGAAGTATAATAACCACTTTGGGATTATTATACCATAACTTTACGAAAAATGAAGTATTTTTTGTAAAGTTCTTTGAATTTCGGCGCCGCAGATGGCAGGAGGGCCTGCCCTTGCTCAGCTGTCGGACACAATCTCACAGTTGGGCAGCGCCGCCTCCAGAGCCTGTATCTGTTCAGGGGTCAGGTCGTTATTGATAATGCGCAGGGTTTCAAGGTTTGTAAGACTATACAGCGGGCCTGCGTCCGTTATGTTATTGCCCTCGAGCGAAAGCTCGCGCAGGTTGGTAAGGCCGGACAACGCGGATACGTCGTCAAGCCCGCAGTAATCCAGCCAGAGCGTGCGCAGACCTGTAAGAGCCGAGAGCGCAGACACATCGCCCAGACCGTAATTCTGGCTGAGCTTCAGTTCCGTTAGCGAGCTGAGCCCGGAAAGTGAGGACAGGCCGCTTATACTGTTTCCCATGAGCTGAAGCGTCCTGAGGCTGGTGAGGCCGGACAGCGCCGAGATATCGACTATACTGTTGAAGTTTGCCGCAAAATAGCTGAGATTCGTCAGGCCGGACAGTGCAGAGATGTCCGAGATGCTGTTGCCCGACAGGTCAAGATAGCTGAGCGCGGTGAAGTGCTCAAGGCCCTTTATGCTGGTTATCGACGCGTTCTGCCTGTCTATATCCGTTGCGTCGGAGGTGTACTGCGTGCCGCCGAGCGTTATGGTGTACAGCAGCTCATCCGTGGTTATGGTGCAGCCGGGCAGTTTGCTCTTGAGCTCATCGACGGCGTTTGCCGAAAGATCCGGGCTGCCAATCAGCCGCAGCTCCACAAGGCCTGTCAGATTTTCAAAAACGGACAGGTCGTCATCGGACAGTCCCGCATCTCCGAGGCCCAGCCTCTCCAGACGGCCGAGGTTTCCCAGCGGGCTGATGTCCGTGATGCTGTTGCCGCTGAGCCAAAGTTCCGTAAGGTTTGTAAGGCCGGAGAGCGGTATGACGGATGTTATCGCGTTTTCGTCCGCGTCAAGATAGCTGAGATTCGTAAGATTTGCGAGCGGGGACAGGTCGGACACGTTGTTGTTCCAGATACACAGCCATTCAAGCTCAGTAAGCTCGGCGAGCGGGGACAGAGAGCTTATTGAATTGTTGCGCAGATCCAGCGTCTTCAGGTTTTCGCACTTTGCAAGTTCTGTGATATCTGTTATGCCCAGCCCGCTGAGATCCAGCTCCTCCACGTCGGTAGTAAAGGTCACGCCGCCGAGCGTTATCTCCTCGACCTCATCTATGGGCTCGTCGCTGTAAATGTTGCAGTTGGGCAGAGCCTCCTTAAGGTCATCGAACTGTTTCCGGGTTATTTCAATTTCCTTTATGCTGAGCGTACGCAGTCCGGTCATCGTGTACAGAGGACTGAAATTCTCGATCGGGTTTCCGTCAAGATACAAGGTTTTAAGGTTTTCAAGGGTTTTGAGTGGATTGAGGTTGGACACGTTGTTGTTCGCGAGATCGACAGTCACTAGCGTGGTCAGGCCGCCGATGACGGTGACGGAGCTTATATCGTTGTCCGAGAGGGTCAGCCCCTCGAGATGCTCAAACTGCGCCAGGACCTCGATATCCTCGTCGGTCAGGCCCAACCCCGACAGCGACAGCGCCGTCAGGTCAAGGGGGTAGCTCTCCCCGGCGATGGTGACGCTGCCCTCGGCCTGCGCCTCGTCGCGCTTGACGGCCTTGAGTTCCTCGATGCGCAGGGACAGCTCCTCGCTGCCAAGCAGGGAATAGCCGATGTAGAGGATCTCCAGCGCGGCGTCGATGTCGTCCATGCCCTCATAGTAGACGTTCGCCAGAAGCAGATATACTTCCGCCGCGCTGTCGTATTCCAGCGCCTGAAGCGCAAGTTCCTCAGCCTCTTCCCAGCGCCCCTCCAGCGCGGCCTGCTGAGCCTGGCTGAAATACCTGTCGTAGTTTCGACCCCGCGAGCAGGAACGCAGGCCTATCACACAGAGGATCGCGATGATCAGCACGAGGAGTGCAGCGCCGATCATGATGAATATTCTTTTTTGTTTATCGCCGACGTTGCCGTGCATATGCGGAATCTCCCTTTACTGTATTATATCTGAGTATTATATTTCACGAATCGTGAAAAGTCAACGATGTGGGAAGGAGGACAGGTAGGCGATATTGTTTAAGTTGATCAAAACATCGATTGAGCGGGATATGGAATGTACGATGCCATTTGCATGAATAATTTCCCTATAAAAATACAATTATAAATACTGCTGTGGGCCGGAAAAAACCATACAGGATAGAAAGGGGCGTCTAAAATGGCGAAATCCATCGTCTATTTTACGAAAGATATAACAAGTCAATCACTTCAGAGAATATATCATGCGATCGGGGCACCGCTCAGGGGAAAAGTTGCCGTCAAAATATCGACCGGCGAGCCCGGCGGGCACAATTTTCTCAAACCAGAGCTTATCGCCCCGCTGATTGGACAGCTGGGAGGCACCATCGTCGAGTGCAACACTGCTTACGAGGGCCGTAGACAAAAGACACAAGAGCACCGTAAGGCCATCGAAGAGCACGGTTTTGCAGCCGTAGCGCCATATGACATCATGGACGCGGAAGGGGAGATAGCCCTGCCAGTGACGCTCGGCAGCCATCTGACCGAAAATTTCGTCGGCAAAAACCTGCAGAACTATGACTCCATGCTTATACTGTCCCATTTCAAGGGCCACGGCATGGGAGGGTTTGGCGGTGCGCTCAAGAACACGTCTATAGGTGTTGCCTCCTCTCACGGCAAGGCGCATATTCACGGCGTGGGCGTGCCCGAGGATATATGGACTGCTGACCACAACAGCTTTCTTGAATGTATGGCCGAAGCGGACAAGGCCGTCATGGACTACATGGGCCGCCGCAATATCGTATATATAAATGTGGCCAA
Organism: uncultured Oscillospiraceae bacterium; assembly: GCA_964609305.1. Classification (GTDB taxonomy): domain Bacteria; phylum Bacillota; class Clostridia; order Oscillospirales; family Oscillospiraceae; genus CAKSXP01. Next base: position 52,493 of record CAZSRK010000008.1, on the reverse strand, counting down.
CCGCCTGTCCGTCGACTGCGACTGTGTCTCCGATCCGGCAGAGCCCGAGATGGCAGATATCGGCATTTTCGCCTCCAACGATCCGGTCGCCGTCGACCAGGCCTGCGTGGACGCCGTCTACGCCAGTCCTGACGCGGGCAAGGCTGCGCTGATCGAGCGCATCGAATCCCTCAACGGCATACACACCGTCGAGAGAGCCTTTGAGCTTGGGCTCGGAAACCGGGAGTACGAAACAGTCAATATCTGAGCTGGCATACGCCGGAAAACAATATGCGGGGCGGCCTCCAGTCCGGAGGCCGCCCCGCTGCCGCTGTCCGGCATATCCGGGCGTCCGGTTATTTGTCGAATGCCGGGTTTACGGCGTATACGTTCTTCTGGTCTATCTTCTCCGTAGCCAAGCGCAGCCCCTCGCCAAAACGCTGGAAATGCACGATCTCCCGCTCACGCAGGAACTTTATGACATCGTTTACGTCGGGGTCGTCGCTCAGACGAAGTATGTTGTCATAGGTCTTTCGCTCTTTCTGCTCCGCGGCCATATCCTCGCTCAGGTCGGCTATCACATCGCCCGTGACACCGATGGTCGACGCCGTCCACGGCGTGGCCGAGGCAAACTGAGGAAAGACACCGGCCGTGTGGTCGACAAAATATGCGTCGAGCCCTGCGCGCTTTATCTCGTCCGGCGTCATGTTGCGCGTAAGCTGGTGTATAATCGTGCCCACCATTTCAAAATGGCCGAGTTCCTCCGTACCTATATCAGTCAGCAGACCCTTGAGCTCGGGATAGGGCATGGAATAACGCTGGCTGAGATAGCGCATAGAGGCGCCCAGCTCGCCATCCGGTCCGCCGTGCTGTGAAATTATGAACTTCGCAAGTGCCGGGTTCGGGTTGGCTATCTTTACGGGGTACTGAAGCTTTTTCTCATATACGAACATTTAGCGCCTGCGCCTCCCTTCAGTGTAATCCCAGGGCCAGGGGTTCTCCAGCCAGGTATATTTTTTCATGCCGAGCAGATCTGAGACCTGTATCGGCCCGTACAGCTCAACATAACGTTTCCTGCCCTCTTTTGCCAGGGCAAGATGCTTTTGCAGGCACTCAAACGCCTCCTCGTCATCCTCATGGGTGTCCAGGTAAAGCACCAGCTCGTGATTGACGAAGTCCAGCGCCAGCGGCGCACAGCCGGGCAGCCAGCCGCATTTGTAATCGCAGCTTTTCTTTCTTTGTTCCTCCAATGGGATTCCTCCTTCTCTGCGGACAAATACAGTCCGCATGCCATACTATGGGAAATATCCGTACTGTGTGCACAGCACAGTCCCAGGCTCTTGAAGCCCTCAAATAATAGGACTTTCAACAATTGACAACGCGGAAGGATTGTAATAGAATATCCAGTGTGTGCTATGCGGAGATTTTATTAAATATGAGAATAAAAACACAACTTCGAGGCCTGTGGGCTCCGAGAAAGGACGAAGAGAAGAATGACTTATCAGGATTACCAGAAGATGTATGAGGAGAAGAAGGGTACTGTCCAGGACTGCCTTGACCTTATCCAGTCCGGCGACGTTATCATGTGCTCCAACAACTACAACGAGACCACCGTTATCTTCGACCATCTGCATGAGATAGCCGATCGCGTAGACAACGTCTGGGTCTACAAATCCCGTATCGGCGAGTATCCGTTCCTCGTCACCCCCGGTATGGACGGCAAGATAAACTCCATGAACTACTTCTACGGCCCCTCTTACCGCAAGGCCCACAAGCTGCTCAATGCGACGTTTATCCCCGTTGATCTGCCCAATTACTACTTCAAGACCGAGGCCCACAAGCCCAGTACCATATTCATGGCCTGCGTTTCGCCCATGGATGAGAACGGCGATATGTACATAGGCATGAACCAGACCGTCGAATATTATGCGGTCAAGGACGCCATTGAAAAGAAAAAAAAGATCATTCTTGAGGTAAACCCCAACCTGACCTATATGAACGGTTCGGTCAAAATCAATATAAAGGACGTAACCATGCTCACCGAGGTCAACACCCCCGAGTATACCACCAAGCCCATTGTCACGACCGAGGACGAGGACAAGATCGGGCACATGGTCGCCGACCTCATAGAGGACGGCGATACCATCCAGATGGGTATCGGCGGAATTCCCGACACCGTCGGAAAGTACCTCATGGATAAGCATGACCTTGGCCTGCACACCGAGCAGTTCACCTCCTCCATGGCAACGCTCATCGACGCCGGCGTCATCACCGGCGCGCGCAAGGCCTATGACAAGTTTGAGCATGTCGGCGTCTTTGCCGACGGCACCCATGAGCTTTACAAATACCTGCATGATAATCCCAAGTGCGTCATGAAGCCCGGCCCCGAGGTTGTTAACCCCTTCAACATCGCGCGGCAGGACCACATGGTGTCCATCAACACCCTCGTCGAGATCGACCTGACCGGTCAGATCTGCGCCGAGAGCATAGGCCCGACCCAGTACTCCGGCTCCGGCGGCGGCTTCTGCTTCACCCTGGGCACCTACTACGCCGACCACGGTAAGGGCATCATGGCCTTTACCTCCCGCACCAAGAAGGGCATGCCCAAGATCAAGGCCCAGCTTACGCCCGGCGCGGTGGTCACACACCAGCGCAACTATGTGCAGTATGTCGTTACCGAGTACGGCGTCGTCAACCTCAAGGGCACCACTGTCCGCGAGCGCGCGCAGGCGCTTATTTCCATTGCGCATCCCGATGATCGTGAGGAGCTGACCCGCCAGGCACGCGAGCTGTTCTACCTCTGATAATCAGGAACCATGTCCGCGCCCTGCCTGGCAGGGCACGGTTTGTTTTACCCCGAATGGGAGCAGAATAACAACAAAGTTAAGGACGGTGATATCCCTGGCGCATTACAGGAGACTGCCTCTTGAAGGTCTTAAAAACGCGCGCGAGCTTGGCGGTTATCCCACTGGCAGCGGCGGCGCGACCCGGTTTGGCATATTTATCCGCAGCGAGGTACCCGAGCACCTTACGGAGAACGACTTTGAGTTCCTTAAAGATTACGGCGTTACGGACGTCATCGACTTTCGTGGCCACCAGGAGACCGAGCGCTCGGCCGATGTGCTGGCCGGTATGCCCTGGGTATGCTATCATCATCTGCCCATGTCCGACAGGAACGCCGCCCGCGGCGCGCTGCCGGAGACGGGAGCCAGCGACGGGGGCTTTTTCTGGGGCGACCACTATATAGTAATGGCAGACAATGCCAAGCAATGGGTGCGCGAAGTGTTGGAAACGCTCGCGGCAGCGACCGGCTGTGCGCTGTTCCACTGCACGACGGGAAAGGACAGAACGGGACTGATAACAGCGCTGCTGCTCGGCCTGTGCGGCGTATGCGACGAGGATATCGCCGCCGATTACTGCATAAGCAGCCTGTACCTGGGCGGTATTTACGCGAGAATGCACTTTTTTATGACCGGCCTGGATGACGGCGACTTTTCCGACCCGTTTTTCAGCACCGCAGCGGAGAATATGCAGTTTTTGCTCCGGCACTGGCACACCAAATACGGCGGGATAGAAGGCTATGTCCGCGACTGCGGCGTTGAAACCAGCGTCATTGAAATGCTCCGCCGCAAGCTCTGCGGGAGCAGTTTATAAGAAAGCAGACATAATTATTTACTTGAATTCTGGATACTCTTGGAGTATAATCAAACGGTATCGGATTTTTGACCCCTTTACGGGCATATCATATCTGCAAAGGATGAAATCATTATGAGTGCTTCCCAGGAAAAAAAGCGCAGACGCGAAGAGCGCGAAGAGGGCGCCGAACAGCGTCAGCTTGAACAGAAGAAAAATGAAGCGAGGAGAAAGCGCAACAAGGTGCTGACCACGGCGGCAACCATCCTTGTCGTCGTTGCTATCATCGCCGTTATCCTGCTTAACACCAACCTTTTCTATACCCAGGTCTCCGCCGTGCGTATCGGCAATGAGAGCTATACGGTTGCTGAGTTTAACTATTACTACTTCAACGCCTATTACGAGATGGCGTCCACATATGGCGATTATCTGAGCTATTTCGGTATAGACACCTCGCTGCCGCTCGAGGACCAGGAGTATTCAGACGACATGAGCTGGGCCGATTACTTCACTGATGTTGCCATCACAAATATGAAGACGACACAGTTGCTCTGTGACGAAGCTGAGGCGAACGGCTTTACCCTGCCCGAAGAATACGAGGATGACGTAGCCCAGAACCTTTCGACCATGAGTAACACGGCCGAAAGCTATGGCTATACAAGTGTCGACCAGTATCTGGGAGTCGTTTACGGCCGCGGAGCAACGCTTGAACTTATCACTGAGCTCATGAACCGGGATGTGCTTGCCTCCGCCTACAGCGAGTATCTCTATGACGGCTACGAGTACAGTGCGGAGGAACTTGAAGAGTACTATCAGGAAAATGCCGATACCTATGATTATCTGAGCTATATCTATTACTTCTGCAGCGGCTCCGCCGACGAGGAGGCGGGTATCGACGAGGAGACAGCCATGGCCGATGCCCAGGCCCTGGCAGAGGATATAATTGAGGGCGTTGCCGATGAGGAGGCTTTCAAGGACCGCGTACTTGAACTGACCGAAGAAGAGGTCAGCGCCAGCAATACCCGCGGCTCCAGCGTCAGCACGGTATACTCGGAGTTTATTCTCTCGGCAGACAGGGAGTACGGCGATACCACAGTAATTGAGTCGGATTCCGGCTGGTATGCCATCATGTTCCTCGGCAGGGACGACAACCACTATAACATGGTTTCGGCGCGGCATATACTGATCCAGGCAGACGCTTCCGACGACGGGACCTATACCGACGAGGCGAAGGAGGCCGCCCTTGAGCAGATCGAGGAGATCAGGGACGAATATGAGGCCGGGGACATGACGGAGGAGAGCTTTGCCGAGCTGGCAGAGCAGTATTCCGAGGACAGCGGATCCAACACCAACGGCGGGCTGTACGAGCATATTTACAAAAACCAGATGGTCGAAGAATTCAATGACTTCTGCTTTGACGAGAGCAGGCAGCCCGGCGACGTTGATATCGTCTATGGTGAAAGCTCTTCCTACGCCGGATATCACCTTATATATTTCGTTGGGGAAGAGGACATGCTGTACAGCGAATATCTGGCCGATATTGACCTGCGCAACAGTGATTACAGTGCGTGGGAAGAAGCGGCACTCGAGAATTATGAGGACAGCCAGACTTTCGCGATGATATTTGCAAGATAACAAGGAATAAAAGGAATAAACGGGGCGCGGCGGGAGCCGTGCCTTCGTTCTGTGTGGAGGTAAGATCATGTCGGAGAGATTTTTGAGAGAGGAAATGCTGCTGGGCACCGAAACAGTCCGGCGGCTGGGCGAGAGCCGGGTCGCAGTTTTCGGGCTTGGAGGCGTTGGCTCCTGGTGCGCTGAGGCACTGGCAAGGTCCGGGATCGGTACGATCGTACTGATTGATCAGGACAGCGTCTCAGAAAGCAATATAAACCGCCAGCTCTGCGCCACGAGCGTCACGATCGGCCGGGACAAGGCGCAGGTGATGGCGCAGCGCCTGTCCGAAATCGACCCGGATGGCCGTTTCATTCCAGTTACAGCGCGGTATGAGGCGAGCTCACGGGAGAGGTTTTTTGCCGAAAGGCCGGATTTTATTGTCGATGCGATCGACCTCGTCGCCTGCAAGCTCGACCTGATACGCACGGCGCTGGAAAGAGATGTGCCGATAGTCTCGGCGCTCGGGACGGGCAATAAGGCCGATGCGTCGAAGCTGTGCATCTGCGACATACAGAAGACCGTCGGCTGCCCGCTTGCGCGCGTCGTGCGCCGGGAGCTGCGCGCCCTGGGGATAGAACACCACACGGTCGTATATTCGCCTGAGCAGGCCATGACGCCGGAGAAGCGGGAGGCTCCGCCTCCCGGAAGGCGCAGCGTGCCCGGCTCGCTGGTATGGGTGCCCGCGAGCGCGGGGATGCTGCTGGCGCAGCACGTCGTGCTGTCTCTGTGTAAAAAGTGCTGACCAGGTGTGCAGCCGCGCCATTGGACAGGTCAAAAGGACCCGCGAGCGCTTCGCATGAAGCGCTCGCGGGTCCTTTTGACGTTTTCGGGACGGCTCAGTGCCGGTTTTCTCTTTGAAGGTTCCTTATGAGTATCCATGAGAGCATGAGCGACTCCAGCGCCGGCGCTATCAGAAGAAGACTCAGCGAAGCGGAGCGATCGTCAGGCATGCATACCAGCTCAAGGATAAAGGACAGACCGCAGAAGAACACGGTCGCGCGCGGTCGCGGCCTTCCAAAGGCGAAGCCGGCCAGGTAATACCACGAGAGCGTACCCGAGGCCAGGGCAAGTATCTCCGGCCAGTAGTCCCAGATGACTGGGTCGGAGTCGTGCGACTTGTACGATGCGACGAGCCACAGACAGTAAAAAAGGACGATAACAACAAAGCAGAAGCAGCTTACATTATCGGCTCTGCCAGAGGACATGCGGTTTATGACGACAAACATCGCCGCCGCCGCGGCAATGGCCAGTACGGCGAGCAGTCGGAACAGAAGCTCCGCGCACATACTGCCCGACTGTATGAAAAGAAGTATCGCACCCACCAGCATGACAAGCGACAAAAGAGCGGTAAATACCATGCACAGCGGGCTTTTGACCCTGAACGCCTGCGCTGGCTCATCCGAAGTCAGGCGAAACAACAGGGACATCACAAGGATACCCGCGCAGGCGATGAAAAGCATTATGATAAACGCCGGAGTCAGCGCGCTGCCGCTTATGAAGAGACCGGTATCCTCCTCAAAGCAGTTTATAAGTTGCAGCCAGCGCAGAAACATTGCGAAGGCGCCGGTAACAAAGGCGTAGCATACAAATGTCCATGATTTTTTTTGCATTATATCCAACCTGTCCAAATATGATTTACTGATAAACGTTCACGCGCAGTGGCCCGCAAACGGCCGGTGAGCCAATACACGGCGGCCGAAACGGACATCTGCGACAATAAAACATTTTATACCCAACAGCTTGGGCCGTCAAGCAAAAACGGACTGGGAGGAAACGAATGAAAGCAAAAATTTATGGAGCGTCGCTGCTTGCCGTGCTGGTCCTGTGTCTGTGTACCATCGTATGGCTGCGTTTTTCATACACCGCGCAGGAGGAAGGAACGGGTGAGGCCCAGGCAGGTCAGGAGCAGGGGGATGGGTCCGCTTCCCCTGCGGAGACGGGGCAGTCTGCCGTTGCAACGCCCGACAGTCAGATCAGCTTTACGGCGCTTGACGACGGGAGCCTTTCCGAGCGGACGATGGACGAGTATCTTATCGGTGTGCTGGCCGGAGAGATGCCCGCGACATTCGACATAGAGGCGCTCAAGGCACAGGCCGTGGCAGCGAGAACATACATACTCTACAAGACCATGCACGAGACGCCGGCGCATCCCGATGCTGCCGTCTGCGACGATCCAACCTGCTGTAAAGCGCAGCTCACCGACGCGGAGATGCAGGAAAACTGGGGCGAGGAATATGAGCAGTACAGGGCAAAACTTGTGCAGGCGACGGAGGCGACAAACGGGCAGTACCTTGTTTACGACGGGGAGCCAATACAGGCGGTGTTCCACTCCTCCTCCGACGGGATGACGGAATCGAGCGAAGAGCTGTGGTCCGCTGAACCTTATCTGGTGTGCGTGGCCACACCGGAGAGCGAGCAGGATGTGCCCAATTTTGTGAGTACGGTCACCTCGTCCGTTGAAGGCTTTTCCGAGGCGGTGCTTGCACTGTACCCGCAGGCAGATCTGTCCGGCACTCCGGATACCTGGGTCGGGCAGGCTGTGTATTCCGAGAGCGGCAGGGTGTCCTCCCTGCAGATCGGCGGCGTCGATATAGAGGCGAATGAGCTGCGCAGCATGTTTGGCCTGCGCTCGACATCTTTCACGCTAGAGTACACGGATGGGCAGTTCGTGTTTACCGTGCGGGGTTTCGGCCACGGCGTCGGCATGAGCCAGTACGGGGCAAACGTGCTAGCTTCCCAGGGGCTTGATTACAGGGAGATACTCGAACACTATTACCCCGGAACGGAGCTTGTCTCTCCATGAGCCGTGTCCGACGGGGGGCGCTCCCCGCAGAGGCGTGCTGCAAACGTAAATGCATAGCTATACTAGAATATGTCCCCCGGACGTTGGTCCGGGGTTTTATTTTGCAGGGAGGAGGACAGGCCTGACCTTTAAGTTAAAGTTTCGGGCAGACCGTCAAAAGCCTTTTCAAAACTGGGCTTGTATGGTATACTCTTCTAATGCGAGTATGATTGACGCATTGGCTGAACGAGGAATTTTCCATGAACATTAAGAAGAAATTGAGCACAGGCAGAGGCATTATTTCAGTACTGCTGGCCGCTGCGCTGCTGTTTTCGGGAGGCTGCGCCGGACAGCGGGAGCAGCAGGAGCAACAGACTTTTCCGACCCCGCTGCAGACAGAGACTGTGGCGCAGCCGGAAGCGCAGAGCCTGCGCGCGGCGGTGCTTTATGACGGTGCATGCAGCGACGGTTCCTGGGAGGATCGTTTTTCACGTCTGGAACAGTCGCTGCTGCTGGATTTTACGGCGCAGGCCGTGGATGTGTCTCAGGGGTATGACCTTGAAGAATTCGACATTGTGTATCCCGACGTCTCCATTATGGACAGCGACAGCGCGGAAACGCTCAGTGCGCAAATCGTGGCGTTTGCCGCGGCCGGGGGCGGCGTCTTTCTTGACAACTCCTTTTACGGCTTTTTTGCCCCCGACTTCCTGGGCGCAGAGTCGTTTGAAAAACTGGAGGGCTTTCCGTACGAACTGGAATATCCCGAATTGGGAACGGATCTGACCTACATTCAGCAGATCATTGAGGACTTCGCGCTGCTTTATCAGCAATTTCCAGACTTCTCCACCGTATCCCAGTATGACTATGGCTACGGGATGCACGCAGGCAGCGCACAGGTGCTCGTCCGTTCCGGTGAGCTTGCCCTCTACACGATGAACCGGTACGGCGAGGGGTACGTGTTTTTTACAAATCCGCTTCTGCCCAACAGCTATGCCATAAGCGGATTTTCCATGACCAGCCGCAGTGAGGAGCAAAAGACGCTGTCCAATACCACGGCAAGCTGTAATCAGCTTCTGGAAAACGAGTTTGCAGCCTATGTGTCAAAACAGAAAAACGGTTATGCCCTCACCCGCGTGTTTGGCAGCTTTACGCGGCCAAACATGGCCTGGGAACTGCATTTTGAGGAGATTACGGGTTTTGAAAACGGCTCCGGCATCCTGTTTGGAGAGCTGTGTAAGGAATCGAACCAGGTCCCGTCATATACGCTTATCCGCAATACCTATAAATGGTTCTTAAAGGCCGAGAGCGTCAGTTTCCTGCTCGGACAGGAGGGGGAGAACTTTACCTTTCTGCCGGACGATTACGAGAATGCATACAGCTCCGGCACGCATGTGGCCGCCGACGGGGTCTGGCTGTCCCTGTCCACCGTGGACAACGGCGGCAGTTATTTTGTGGACGACCCATTCTATACCCAGCGTGCCTACCCGTATGCGGCGGATCTGGATGGGGATGGCCTGACGGATATCCTGTGCGGCAGTTCGGATGGGTATTTCTATTTTTACAAGGGCCTTGGCTTCACGGATCGGCTTGAAACAGAAGCGGCTGTGCCCGTTACGGACGCCTCCGGCTATCCGCTGACGGTGATGTCATATTCCGCGCCAACGATGGCCGATATAGACTCCGACGGTATTCTGGACATAGTTTCCGGCTGCGGCGAAGGAAAGATTTACTGGTTCTCCGGCAACGGGGACCTGACGTTCGAGTATGAGGGGCTGCTGTGCAACGCGAATCTTGACGGCCAGAGCCTGCCGGATATGGGCGACCTGAACGGCGACGGGTATGACGATCTGGTCACGGGCTCGAGCAGCGGACAGCTTCAGATATGGTATGCGGACGGACAGGGTGCCGGCACTTTTGAGGGCGCGACGGAAATTCCCGTTGACGAGTCGCTGGGAAGCTGGCTGTCGCCGAGCTAAACGGCGACGGGCTCATGGATCTGGCAGTCGGGACATTTGACGGATATATAATGCGTCTGTACGCCGGGGAGGATGGAAGCTTTTCGCAGGGCGGCTATCTCACCTGCGGACAGAGTAATTATAAGGGCAACAGCAACCTGAAATTTGGGAACAACTGCGTGCCGTTTTTTGCCGATTTGAACGGGGACGGGACGACAGACCTGCTCTGCGGCAGTCTGGAATATGGTCTGGCCTACCCCATAGACTCGCCATATTTCCCCTATCGCGAGCAGCTTCAGGAGGCTGTGGACTATATCCTCGGGAACGATTTTTACCTCGGCGTGCATTTTTACACCCATGAATATGCCTCTGAGGAGCAGGAGCTTCAGGAGCTTGCCATGCACAGGCGTGCCATGGCATCCTACGGCATCGACACTGAGGGCGTGGGTGCAAACCATCACACATGGTACAGCAGTACGCTTGACCCGGCACAGTCCCTCTTGGACGAATGGGCCGGCGGCATGCTGTGGGATTCCGGCTTTATGCCGGCGGGCAACAGCCTGAACGCTCCCCAGATCAATGCCCAGAACGTGATCTCACTGCCGTTTTTCCTGACCCGTGACGGAGAGCGGACCATACTTGTACAAAACTGTGCGACATTGCTCTACGCCGACGGGTCCTGGCCGCAGATATCGGCCCGGTACGGCATGCCGGTGTGCATCTATTACCACTGTGACTTTACCGCCGGCGATCCGGAGACTGCGCGCGATGATATCCCAGGTGGAGGAGTTCCGCAGTATCAACCGTTATAATTTTGTGACCGAGGAGCAGCTAATGCTAGCAACGGCCGCAGCCTATCATCTGACCGTGACAGCTTCGCGCGAGGACGAATCCGGCGCCATCACGCTCACGTCCGGGACGACCTGCACGGACTACGCACTTTTTGACGAGAATTTCCAGAACTGCTGCGGCGTTAAGGTGACCCCGGGAGAGGTGCTTTCGGGTATGGAACTGGAAACAGACGCGGACCACAGTGGGGATGAAAACCATATCGAGGCGGTGAATGTCCCGGCGGATATCACGCTTCTCGACGGAGGCGCGCAGATCGCTTTTCTGGAAGGGACCATGATGCAGGTGACCGTGTACGGCGCCGCCGGCACGGATGACGCCGGCTGGAACGTTGTGCAGGAGGATGGCAGGACGACCTTCACAAAATACGGCCAGGCTGAAACGCTGACACTATACTATGAGGATATAAGGTGAGAGAAATGCTCAATTCCGCGATCATGATGTTTGAAGAAACGGCAAAGCGGTGTCCGGATAAAATCGCGGTCCGGGACGAGAACGGGCAGCTGAGCTTCCGCGAGCTGCGCGAAAGGGCGCTGGCGCTTGGCACTGCGCTTCTGGACCGCCTGGACGCCGGACAAGGGCTGTGCCCGGTGATAGTCTATCTCAGGAAAAGCATAGCGGCGCTGAGCTGCTATCTCGGTGCGCAGTACAGCGCGAACCCCTATGTTCCCGTGGACGCAGCCGTGCCTATGTACCGGCTGAAAAACATTATCGAGAGCCTTGGCCAATGCTTTCTCATCACCGACCGGGAGCTTGCGCCGAATCTCGACGAGCTCACAACGGGAAACATGCAGGTGCTGCTGATCGATGAGCTGCTGGAAACGGCTCCTGATGAGCGCCGCGCGGCGCAGGCTGTGGCCGGGGTCATCGATTCCGACCCCATCTATATCATGTACACCTCCGGCTCCACCGGGGTGCCCAAGGGCGTGACTATCCCGCACCGCGGGATAATCGACTATGCCCACTGGCTGAGAGAGACGTTTGAATTCGACGAGAATACAGTCCTTGGCAATCAGTCCGCCTTTTATTTCGACAACTCGACTCTGGACATCTATACGATGTGCCTTACAGGGGCGACGCTCGTGCTGATTCCCGAGGTGCTATTCCGATTCCCTCAAAAACTGATGGATTTCGTGGAGGAGGCAGGGATCAACACCGTTTTCTGGGTGCCAACGGTTATGATTAGCGTTGCCAACGCCGGGGCACTGGAGGGACGGAGCCTGCCGGAACTGAAAAAAGTACTGTTCTGCGGTGAGGTAATGCCCAACCGTCAGCTCAATATCTGGCGGCGCGCGCTGCCGGAGGCGATGTATGCCAACCTCTACGGGCCCACGGAGATCACGGACGTGTGCACATATTATATCGTAGACCGGCCTTTTGCCGACACTGAAGCGCTGCCTATCGGCCGTGCCTGCCGCAACATGCGCGCGCTCATCCTGCGGGAGGACGGCAGCCCGGCCGATGTCGGGGAGATCGGGGAGCTGTGCGTTCTGGGAAGCGCGCTGGCCAGGGGATACTGGAACAACCCCGAACAGACGCGCAGGGCTTTCGTCCAGAACCCGCAAAGCCCTTACTATGACGACCGCATGTACCGTACCGGCGACCTCGCCTGTTGGGGGCAGGACGGGAACATCATATATATCAGACGGGCCGATTCCCAGATCAAACACAGGGGAAACCGCATCGAGCTCGGAGAGATAGAGATCGCGGCCAAGAGCCTGCCAATTATCAAAAACGCCTGCGCGCTGTTTGACGTGGAAAGGGAGGACATAGTCCTTTTTGCCGAGACAGAAGAGAAACTTGTGCTGCGCAAGCTCAATCTGGAGCTGAAGAAGATCCTCCCGTCATATATGCTGCCGACGAGACTGGTGTGCATGGACGAGCTGCCGCAGACGCCTAACGGGAAAATAGACCGCGTCCTGCTCAAGGGCACATTTCAAGGAGGAGACGAAAAATGAGCGAGATTGAAAAAACCCTTTTTGACTATATAACCGAACACTTCGATATCGAGCCGGACGACCCCGATTTTGGCGTGGATGTGGACATGTTCGAGTCCGGGTTTCTCGATTCTCTGGGCTCGTTTGAGATCATCACGTTCATAGAGGACAACTGGAACGTCGAGATAACGCAGAGGGACCTCACGCTATATCCGATGAACAGCATCAAAGAGATCGCGCAGGTCATCGGGGAGAAGCTCTGATGGAGCGGATAGTCGTATGCCGTGCCGCTTCGGAGGATTGCCCGCGGCTGCTGGAGCTGTATGGGCAGCTTTATGCCCTGCTGCGGGGCATGGGCGTACCGTTCGACCTGGACATGGATGGGCTGAACAGCCTGCTCGGGGTAATGCTGAAATCGAAGATGTGCTATCTGGCGGTGGCGGAGACTCAGGAGGCAAAGGTGTGCGGATTCATCTGCGTGACCGTCTCCCGCATGGACCGAAAGCTCCGTTACGGGCAGTCGCGCCTTGCGGCAAAGGTCAACGACATCTGTGTGGATAAGGAGTTTCAGGGCCGTAATGTCGCCTCCATGCTGCTGGAAGCGGCGGAGGCCTGGCTGCGCGAGATGGGCGTGAGCATCTGCGAAAGCGAGGTTGCGCTGGAAAACGAGGCCTCCCTGCGGTTCTTCCGCAAACAGGGGTACCAGCCCTTTTGCTATCTGACATATAAAGATATCTGAGCTCTGGGGTTTATAAACTATGTGGTATTTGCAGACAGACACACTTCTGATCCTCTGTGCCTTTTCCTGCGGGCTGGCGCTCGTGCGGAAATGTACCGGGAATACTTACGGGGTATGGGTCCTGCGTATCCTCCCGCTGCTGGAGATGCTGGTATTGTTTTATATCAGTGAGCGGCTGGCTGTATTTTACGCGGCGTACCTTATCATGGGGCTTGTCTGCGCGCAGCTTCTTTTCCGGTTCCGGCGGGCCTGGCTGTTTGCCGTCTGCGCGGCGGCGGCGGCCGCCGTCCCGTTCTTTCTGAGCCGGAGCGAGGCTTTCGGCGTTACGCTGCCCTTTTACTTTGTGAGCATCGGCATCGCGTACCAGATGCTCAAAAGCTCATCGACGTGTATTACCATGTCTATTTCGCCGAGGAGCAGATCGATACGCTCGTCTTTCTGAACTATATGCTCTTTCTGCCTGTGTTCACAGCGGGACCGATCTTCCGCTATCGGGAGTTCGCCGCCTCCTGCCGCAGTCCGGTCCCGGCGGACAGCGGAGAGTTGGTTGAAAATTTCAAAAGGATCATACGGGGCATGTTCAAAAAGCTTGTGCTTTCGACAATGGGGCTCTGGGCGCTTAAAGAGCTGCTCGCTCGCAATGCGCACTGGTATGTGAGCGTGCTTGCAACGCTCGGCAGTTATCTGATCCTGTATTTCGACCTGTCGGGGTACAGCGATATCGCCATCGCATTTGGCCGTCTTGCCGGCTTTGCGGTGCCGGAGAACTTCAGATCGCCCTGGAAAGCCGCCAGCTTTACGCAGTTCTGGCGCTGCTGGCATGCGAGCCTGAGCGGCTGGATACGGGATCATATCTTTGTCCTCTTCGGGAAAAGGCGGCTTGGCCGGTGGGCCTCGGCTGCTCTGTGCCTTGTGACCATGGTCGTGATGAGCTTATGGCACGGATTTAACCTTATGTACCTGGCGGCGGGCCTCTATCTCGGCGTACTGCTGGCGGCGGAGAGCCTTCTGCACCTGACCACGGTGAACAGGCGCAGGACGAAAAGGGCTGTCTATGTGCTGCGCTGCGTGGCGGTTAACGCCCTGTTTGCTCTTAACACGCTGGTCTTCCTGCTCACCCCGGAACAGGTGCTGTTTGTCCTGCGCGGATTTGTGAGAGGATAGGGGGACGGGAGAAATGAGAAGTTTTTTTAAAGGGATCTGGCGGGTCCGCGCTGTGTTTTTCATTCTGCTGGCCGCATTTTTCGGCGATCTGCTTCTGGCAGCGTGGGCGCCGGTTGAACGCTCGTCCCTCTTTTCCAAAAACGATTATGAAAAGATCATTATGGAAAACGGAGGCTCTGTCTCCTTTGACAAAATTATCTATGGCAACTCAGTCCTGATATCCTCCTATATCGAGGAGGAGAGCACTTCCGGTTATGCCAACCTGGGTATAGACTACGGCACGCTGACGGACCTGGACGCAATGCTGAGAAAGGGCTATCTCTCTGTGCAGGAGGATATAGTGCTCATGCTCAACTACTTTGTCCTGCTCGACACCATGGAGACGAACCCGACCTACCCGTGGCACAGGGGACTGCTGGAGCCATACTGCTATTTCCAGCGGGACCGCATCAGCGCCTTTGCACAGCGTGCGCTTGAGACATTCATAAGCACCAGGTCCCTGGACGGACTTATCCGTTATACCGATACGAGTCGGACCGTATACCACGGCGTTATGACGGATGAGGAGCTCGACGAGCGTATCGCAGTGCACAGGCAGCTTTACTGGGGACAGGATTTGTCCTGTTATCAGGAAAATCTGGACGCGCTGGAACGCATAGCCGTATTCTGTGAGGAACAGGGGATACGGCTCCGGGTCATCTTTGCGCCGTGGAACAGCTATATTGATATGCCGGAGAACCCGAAAGCCGCCATGGAGGCGGCCAGGGAGATCTGCACACAGCGGGCGGTGGAGGTCCTGGACATGACGGACGCCGTGCCAAGGAAATATTTCCACGACTTGGGACACCTGAATTATGAATGCGGCGCGAGGTACTTTACGGGGGTGATCGACGAATGGCTTCATTCATAAATAAGATAAAACGAGTTCGTGAAAGCTTGCCAGGCAGGATAATAGAAGTACTGGTCTATGCCGCGATGCTGCTCGCGGTGCTGGCATTTTTCACGGGCAACGGCGAGTTTATCTACGAAGGTTTTTGAGTGAGCAAGACGCAGGTGGTTTGTTAATTGGGCTCAGGCGAGTTGTACCGGCGGGCTGGTTTTCCTGCGGGAGGTTTTTGACGGCTAAAAGTGATAAAAGACACGAAAATATTTGACTTTTTGGGAATTCAGTGTATAATAATTAGGCCTGTTCGTTAAAAACGGGCTATCCTTGCTCCCGTTTGGGGGCCATAAGTCCAGAAGGAGGTGCAAATATGGCAAAAACAAGCGAAAAGTACGAGCTCATGTACATCATCAACCCCAACCTCGGCGAGGAGGAGATCGCCGCTGTTGTTGAGAAGTTTAAGGCGCTTGTCGAGCAGAACGGCACACTTGACGAAATGGAGGAGATGGGTAAGCGCAAGCTCGCTTACGAAATCAACTACATTTCCGAAGGTTACTACGTCCTCGTCAAGTTCACCAGCGCTCCGGCTTTCCCCGCCGAGCTTGATCGTGTCCTGGGCATCACGGACGGCGTCATGCGCAGCCTTATAACTCTGCGTGCAGAGTAAGGAGGGTGCAATGCTCAATCATATCACGATTATGGGCCGTCTTACCGCTGACCCCGAGCTGCGCTATACGCAGAGCGGAGTTGCCGTCGCGTCTTTCCGCGTTGCGGTCGATCGCGACTATCATCCCAGAGACGGCGGAGAAAGACAGACAGATTTTATCAACGTCGCCGCATGGCGGCAGACGGGTGAGTTCGTCTCCAAATATTTCACAAAGGGAAGCATGATCGTTGTCAGCGGCCGCCTTCAGATGCGCGACTGGACTGACAAGGAAGGCGGAAGACGCACCACGGCAGAGGTTGTCGCCGACAATGTTTATTTCGGCGAGAGCAGGCGCAGCCGTGAGGAGAATTCCGACTCATATCGCTCCGCGGAGCCCCGTCAGGGAGGCTACCAGCAGAGCGGGGGATATGGCCAGGATAATTACAGCGGCTTTAACAGCGCGCCTTCCGGCGGCAGCGCCTTTGAGGAACTTGACGACGGGGACGGAGAGCTCCCGTTCTAATTAATTTTTACAGGAGGAAAAAGCCTTGGCTTTCGATCGCAACAAGAGTCGTAAGCGCAGGAAGGTTTGCCAGTTCTGCGTCGATAAGGCAACTTATATCGACTACAAGGACACCGCAAAGCTGCGCCGCTTCGTTTCCGAGCGCGGCAAGATCCTGCCCCGCCGCACTACCGGCACCTGCGCTCATCATCAGCGCCAGCTCACTGAAGCCATCAAGCGCGCCCGCCAGGTCGCCCTGATGCCCTATGTCATCGACTGAGCATTTATATGAGATATAACGGGCAGCCTTATCACAGGACAGGCCCGGTAAAAACGAATAACTGACAAATGCCCCCTGATGCAGTCGGAATCTCTGCACCAGGGGGTATTGTTATGGGAGAATGTGGCTGACGTTGAAAGGGGCAACGTTCGCCGCAATTCAAACATGTTTTCAAATATCCGGCCACGCCTGCCGTGAGATACGGCACGTATGCCGAACGGATCCGGTCATTTGCTGTTGTAGCGATCCATCGCCGCCTGAACGATGTCTATACATTCCTGAAGGCCAAGGTCGAACAGGTCGTTTACACAGTTGTCCCAGTCCTCTAGGGTCATGCTGCCCATTATGACCTGGAGCATTATCTCGGTTGCGCGCGTCTCGATATCGGAATACAGTGCGGCGATCTGAGTGGTCTCCTCTGTCGTTAGGGTGAGGTTCGAGGGTATCCGGATATAGTTTTCCGTATCGACGTTGGACATCCAGATATCGTAGGAGCTGAGCACATCCTCGGAATAGCGGTAGTCAAAGCGGGTGTGGTCGATGAGCCCGGGCTCGACAAAGCTTGTGTATACCGCCTCGACGATGGTAGCGTTCATCCCGTCGGTTTCGAAGATAGACTCGATGAAGACCGGCTCGTTATTCTCATCGTATTCAAAGCTGACGCCCTCGAGGCCGTAGTTTGCCAGGATGAAGCCGTCGTGCGTGTACATGTAGTCGAAGAGCTTGCAGATGATGTCGAGGTCTTCGCATTGCGTGGAGATGCTGGCGCCGTATTTGTACATGCGCGTTGGGTCATAGGAGCTGTAATAGACCTTTCCGCCCTCCTCCAGAACGGCGTCGGGGATAGCCTGGGCGCGGAAATCCGGGTCAGTGGAGGCGGCCTTGTACTGCTCCATATTTGTCGCCAGGTCGACCCACATGCCCACGTCGCCGCGGCCGATCACGTCGTGGTCGATGTCGCGCACGGGATTGCTGACAAAGTCGGAGGTGAACAGCCCCGCCTCATACCATGTGTTCATCATACTCAGATAGTCGCGGAAGCCCTCCTCCGCAAAGCCGTAATGTATCTGGCCGTCGTCGACATAGAACGGGGAATTGGCAAAACCCGTACCGCCGGTGGCGAAGCCTCCTCCCGTCAGCCCCGCAAGCTTATAGCCGGCGAGCAGAGCATTGTTGTTGCACACGCCGAGCGGAGACATGTACAGAGGCTCCTTGCAGCCGTACTCGGTCTTGAAGGCGACGAGCACGTCGAAGTATTCGTCATAGGTTTCCGGAACATCCAGGCCCAGCTCCTCGAGCCAGTCCCCGCGTATGGTCACGCCGGAATTGGCCTTCTTCGGCTCGTCATAGATATAGCCGAAATTGGCTATGAACCCGTCGTCGGTGAGGATGTCCTTGTACAAATCGGGATCTGAGGTTATGAGTTTGTTGTAATTCGGGCAGTATTCGTCGATAAGGGAGGACAGGTCGAGGATCACCTCGTCCTCTATTGCCTTTACCGCGCCGCCGGTGTATAGGCCGTTAACGCCGATGATGACATCCCTGTACTCGCCGGAGGCGACCATGATCTGGAACGAATCGGCCGCGTTCATCGTATAAACGTCGAACTCGAATCGGACGTTGGTTGCTTCCTCGAGTCCCTTATAATAATTGAGCTCATTATAATCGTCGATATAGGGGGCTATGAACGGGGCCGTCTGATAGAAATAGGTGAAGACGGTGGTCTCCTCGCTGAGAGGAAGCTCGATCACGTAGTCCCCATATTCGTCGACGTCCGCCGTCTCCGCCGGTTCGGGAGACTCGGAGCCGACGCCTGTGTCCGTCCGGGCCGCCGGGGCCTCCTTGACAGACGGCTCTTCCGGGGACGGCTCCGGCGTCCCGCCGCAGCCGGCGGAAATGGCAGTGATCAGGCACAGTGTCAGAACCAGCGCCAATACTTTCCTTGACATTTAAAACCTCCTTTAGCACAAGCCGTGTATGCCGTTTCGAGCTATGCCCGCTCAACGGCGCCGGCATAAAGGTTGACGGTTTTCCCTATAAGCTCCGGAGCTTCGGCCCCGGTTATCTCAAGACAGAGGAAATTATCCATGCCCTCGTAATACTCCATGTTGCTGAAACGCTGCTTTACCACGGCGGTGGCCCCGGAAAGGGCAAACCAGCCGATGTCCTGCCGCGGCTTTATTACGACCCTGTCGCCGGCAGAAAAACCGGCGGAGGGGACAGCTTCATTCCCGCTGCCGGGCTTTGAAAGGCTGCAAAGCTCAACGGTTACGTCGGCGAATGCGCATACCGTGCCGTCAATGTATTCGTTCCAGGCGTCGAGATCGACGAGGTACCGGCCGCCGTCGATACGCTTTCTCCTGACCTTCGCGTGGCTGACCAGGGAGTTACCGATGCAGGAGCCCTTCGTCTGCCGCCAGTTGAATTTGGTGATGAATCCGTCATCGCCCATCCAGTTGGTGATGCAGCGGCAGATGGAGTTGCGCTCGACCGCGCCCTGGTGTCCGCCGTTTTCGACGAGATGGCCCTCCATGAAGTTTTCTATCACGTTTGTGCGTGGGTTACGGGTCTCCATGCCGATGAATTTGGAGCGGTCCTTTATCTGCTCGTTCATCGGGACGAGGTCCTGGTCCTGACGGGCCACGGCTATCAGCGCCATGTCCCAGATGGTCGTCGGCCCGAAAGCGGAAAGGGGCAGCGCATCACCGACGACGACATCCTCCCAGTAGAGAGTATCCGCACCGCGCAGGGGCTCGGACTCGTATACGGACTGGACATAGGAAAGCTGCTCCTGGGTGAAGACCGGCGCGGCCTCCACAGCGGGACGGAACTGCCCCGGTACAGGGGAATAATTGACGGCCATGTAGCACTTGGTATGCGTCACGGGCGCGTCTTGCTGGTTATACATGGTTTCGTCATGCTGCATACAGATAAAGCGGCGCTGGTCAGAATCCTCTGTGCTTATATCGCGCAAAAAGGGTTTTTCGCGCCAGATTTTGAAGCTGTCGCCGATACGGACAGGCGTATAGAAGTCCCAGTCCTCGCCCAGCATCCCACCGCCGGCGGGAAAGCCGGCCTCGGGGACGGGATCGGGCATCCACGACACCAGCATGATCCCCTCCTGATAGAACGGTGGCGCTATTATGCCTCCCCAGCGCGAGTCTTTGGCGTATTCCTCATCCCGCCAGAGGGGATTGGGATAGTCAAAAACCTGAGCCCAGAGGGAAATGTTGTCCCGCGTCGCCTCCCGGATCCGCATTGGACGGACCCACCCGGCGCGCTGTCTTGCAAAGCGCTCGAATACCTCAAGAAGCTTTTTCTCACCTTCGTTGTATACTCCGCATTTTGGCATTGATCGTCCTCCTTTTGAGAGCCTGAGAGCGGCCCGGAGGGAGCCGCCGTCCGCCTCTGCCGTGTTCTATAAAACGATTGTACAAGTCCAAAATCTTATTTACAAGTGACAATACAGTCCCGGGACTGGGACAAAATTTCAGTAAAAAAACCCCAATCAAAGCAAGCTTTACCCTGCTTTGATTGGGGACTTTAGGTCGTGACGAGGTCAGATGTCGAATCCGGGATCACACGAAAAGCGGTTGAGCCTCCCGGGGGTGACGCCCTCATATTTCTGGAATGCGCGGCTCATTGTCCGTGTTGAACTGTAACCGACCTGAAGCGCGATGTTGTCCAGATTCAGGCCCTGGCCTAGCAGGAGCTTTGCCTGCGACAGCCTGAGCGTGTGGATATATTCGAGCACCCCGATCCCAAAATGCCTGCGGAAGCTGTTGGACAGGACTGTCGGGTTCTGTCCGAAAAGCTCGGCTATTGTGGAGATATTCAGATTTGCGTCGGTATAATTCTCGTTTATAAATTGTCTGACCGGGGGAAGCCACTCGGGTATCTGTTCGGTCCTTTTTTTCGCCGTTGCAGAGATTATGCGGCCAAAGAGGGCGTCGGCCAGGGACAGGAACGAGGCCAGAGTTTCGGCGCCGATTATGGATGTGATGCTGCGGTCCTCGATAAAAAACTCCTCGCCTATGTCCTGCTGTATGTCTCCAAGAACGCTGATAAGCAGCGATTTGAGAGCTCCGAAACGGCATTCGGCGACCCTGATGGAGGGTAAGTCCCTGTAAAAGAACTCCTGAGCCACATCGTGAAGAGTAGTGAGCGCCCCCTCGTAGTCCCCGGCGCGGGCACAGTTGAATATCCGCTGCTCAAGACAGGTCTGGATTATGGTGGCCGAACTCAGCGGCGGGGTCGCATGCTCCTGAAAATACACTACGGGACCTCCCAGCCCGAGCAGGCGCGCATAGTCCAGGGCGGCCTTTGCCTCCCCCGTCGAGACACCGATCTGCCCGTAACCGGAGACGGCGTTGCCCAATGCTGCCAGTACAGGGACCCGCGTTTTTTCGTATATGTGCTCAGCCAGGCACTGCATGACCGCCCCGATATCCCGCACGGCCGGGGCGGTGACTCCGCCGGGGCTGCCGGGAGAGACGAGCGACTCCGGAAGATTGACAAGGCAGTTCAGATAGCGATCGTTAAAGGCTATGTATGCCCTGTACTCCGGTTCGAAAAAACGGGGCGTGGATGAGTATATCTCATCAAGCAGCGCGTTTACAAGGCCGCGCTCGCCGCCGCGAAGGGCCGCACAGTGTTCGTCAAAGGAAATGACGCAGGACACAAAGCCGTCCCATGGCAGGGCGACGTCTATTTTCCGGCACAGCTCCCGGGCAGTCTCATCATCAAAGATCAGGCCGCCTATTATTCGCGACAGGTAAATCTCCCGCAGCACGGTCTGGGGGCTCAGTCTTTTCTCGGACGGGTACATGTATCTCACCTGCGATTCCGTGGACTATACTGTTATTTATAAATTATATCATCTAACTTTCCGCGCATCAACTCAAGGGCCTGAATTAAAAAGGGGATATGACAAAAAATGTCCGAACCGATTTTAAAACTGGCCGTGGCAATTTGTCCCTGCCGGCTTTATACTGCAAGCAAGATGGAAATCCAACAGGAAAACCTGCCGGCGGTGTCCGGAGAAATGCAGAAAGGAGAATATACATGGTATTTTCCAGCGGAACACATCTAATAGACAGCCCCATCGTGACGGACAGTCTTGTTATCGGGCAGGATGCGGTCCTGACGGCGCCGGAGGGCAAATATCTTGTCCTTACCGTCGGCGGCAAGGGAAGGCAGATAAAGCCCGGACGGTATGACAGCGATGTGCGCATAGATCTTGCCGACAGCTTTGTCAAGCAGGCTGTGTCCATGGGTGAAAACAAGCGCCTTATGATGCAGGGCGCGGTCATCATAAATGACGGCGCGCTACTGCAGGATCACTGTGCACCCAATACCGTCTGGGGCGGAGAGGTGACAAACAAAAGTGCCGACGGGATATATGTGACGAGCAGCGCCCCGGATTTCTGCGGTGTTATCGTCGACGGCGAGAGCAAATACACCGTGTCAAACGCCAGATTCGACCTCACCGGGCCGGGCAGCGACGATTTTATGGGTATGGGCAGCGCGGTGGCGGCGTTTGGCCGCGCCCGCGTCGAGATAAACAACACAATGATGAATCTATCCGGTGTGACGCGCTGCGCCGTACACGTCGGAGGGGAGAGCGTTGTAGTGTGCAACGACTGTGAGATAACCAACTGGAGCCCCGAGCATGACATGGGCGACTGGAGCTGGGGGATCGCTGTGCGTGGTACGAACAGGCTGACACAGCTTACAGACAACGGCACGCTGTATTTTAACAGATGCAGGCTGCTCACCAACGGATGGGGCGTGTGCTCGGTAGACGGCTCTACATATGCCAATATGTTCTTCAAGGACAGCAAGCTGACGCTGACGGGGCCGGACGCGCATGGATACGGCGCGTTTTGCATCGGCCCGACACATATACGGTATGACCACACCGAGGTCGACGTCTACGGCTATCCCATTTTCCTGATGGGGATGGGCGGCGTTGCCACCTTTGACGTATACAACGGCTCCGTCATACGCGGCCGCCGCTTCGGCGCGCTTGTGATGAATGACGACAACGGAGTGCTTACGATAAAGGACTCGACGATAGACGTCGGCAAATCCGTGTTCGTCGTCAAGGGCTCCGCCACGACAATACGGGCGGAACGCGCGGTGCTCAAATCCGGCAGCGGCGTCCTGCTGCAGCTCATGGACAACGACGAGATAGGTTTCTGCACCGGCGGATTCCCGGTACCTGTAGGGCTGAGCGATGTGTACACCGAGGGGCGCAGTCTGACGGATGAGGACCCGCAGCTCAACGTCGTGTTTGAGATGAAAGACATGTTCGCCGAGGGCCATATTTTCAACTCGACAACCGATTTGCGCCAGTGCCAGAAGGCGGAAAGGCCGCCTGTCATGGGCCTGCCGGATGGAGAGCCCGAAGATATGCCGCCGCTTCCGGTGGAGACCGCGCCCGAGCGCCATGGCGGGGATGACCTCAAGGGAGCGAAAAACCTTGTAGTAAAGCTCGACAACGCGAATGTAAAGGGGCTTATCAGTGCAGCCGGGGCCGAATATTCGCCCGGCGTCACAGTGATAAACGAGTATAACCGCGAGGAGCTGTCGAACATAACGCAGTATGCCGCGCCCCCAGTGAACAACGGGGTGATAGTGTGTATGGTCAACGGCGCGGTCTGGACCGTGCCGGGCGAGTGCTGGCTGACCGCGCTGGAGGTGCAGGCCGGCAGCGCGGTCAAGGCTGTGGATCCCAAAAAGCTTCGCGTTTTCGTGGACGGGGAGGAGATACGGTTCAGGACCGGCCCGGCTTACAGCCTCAGTGGAGAGATACATCTGATCGTTGAATGATAAAGACCGGGACCCTGCCGGGTCCCGCCGGGAAATAAAAAACATCAGCCCCGTGTCCATCCAGCCTGGACACGGGGCTACGACACGTATTCAGTTTTCAATAAACTTCCGCCTTCCTTGTTCCGATACCTTCACGCTGGGACTGCCGTGCATAACACTGCGGCTGTTTTGCGCCATACACGGCGCCTTGGGTGATACAACCCGGTCCGCTGTTGCAAACCGTCACTTTGCGCGACTGCTTTCAGAACTTCATTTATATAAACTCCCGCGAACGGGGAGTTATACCGTCTGGGAACTTCCTCCCTTTCTGTGTCTATAATATACTACATTTAATCGTGTAAGTCAAGCTTATGTGTGTAAAATAACTAAATTTGTTCACTTTTCACATATCAGAGCATCCAAAAGTGTGCTAACGTCCGAAAATACATAGTCGGGCTGAGTTTCGCTTTGCGCAAGCATGACGCTGTCGGTCTCACCGCTGAGTACCAGCGCCGAGATACAGCCGGAATTTACCGCCGCGGCGATGTCCGTATACAGACGGTCTCCGACAAAGCATATCCGGTCATGGGGCACGCCTGTCCGTCGGGAGAGGATATCCGCCATGCGCGGGACGGGCTTTCCGATGTAAACGGGCCGACGGCCGGTCGCGGCCGTTAAGAGTGCGCAGATGCTTCCGCAGTCAGGCAGCACCTCGTTTCGCGGCATCGGGCACACAAGGTCAGGATTTGAGGCGACAAAGGCCGCGCCGCGGCGCAGAAAGCGCACCGCAAGCTCCAGTTTTTTATAGTCCAGCTCTGTGTCGAAGCCAACCGCCACGACAGAGGGATTTTCAGTATCAAAACGCAGGCCCGCCGCGGCCAGCTCGCGGCGGAAAGCCGCCGTGCCGACAGGGAAAACACCGCCATTGGGGAAATTCTCGTGTAGGTACATGGCTGTCGCCATGCCGGAGGTGAATACGTCACCGTCCCGGCAGGAGAAGCCGAGTGAGCGCAGCCGCAGGACATAGTCCTCCTCCGCACGGGAGGAGTTGTTCGTAAGATAGATATACTGCCGGCCGGTTTTTCCCAGAGTTTCGACAAACTCCACAGCACCGCAAATGACCTCGTCCCCGAGGTAGAGCGTGCCGTCCATATCCAGCAGGAAGAGACCGCATTTTCTGAGCTTTTCAAAGTTATCTGAGAGCATTTTTATTCTCCGGTTCAGGAAATCGTGTGCCTTCGGGCACCGCGGTAATTATATGCCTGCGGCGAGGACAAAGTCAACTGTTGCCGGACGGCCGGGGAGGATGTATAATTAGAGCATCAAATAAAAGGATGCGAAAGAATGGACAGAAAAATATACACGATATACGGCAGCAACGCCTGTCGGATGACAATGGAGCTCATGGACAGGGCCGCGGTCGCCTCGAGAATACCATCGCGCACCGCGCGCATCTGCATGAAGCCGAACCTGGTCGTGGCAAAGCCGCCGGAGACCGGCGCGACGACGCACACCGGTATCCTTGAGGGCGTAATACGATATCTTCAGGATAATGGATTTACAAATATCGATATAATCGAGGGGAGCTGGGTCGGCGACTCGACAAAGCGGGCTTTTGCAGCGACGGGTTATGACAGGCTGGCGGAGAAATATGGCGTCGGGCTGTACGACCTTAAGGGCGACACGACGAGCCCCGTCAGAACACCCATAGGGGATATCTATGTGTGCCGCCGTGCGCTGGAGGCCGATTATCTGATTAACCTGCCCGTGCTCAAGGGTCATTGCCAGACTGTGATGACCTGCGCGCTGAAGAATATGAAGGGCTGTCTTCCCGACCGCGAAAAACGGCATTTTCACTCCATGGGCCTGATAAAGCCCATCGCAGCGCTCTCTGCCGCGCTCCGGCCGGATCTTATAATTGTCGACAGCATCTGCGGAGATCTCAATTTTGAGGAGGGCGGCACGCCCGTTCAGACCAACAGGATGATGCTCGGTTTCGACCCCGTGCAGATGGATGCCTACGGCTGCTCGCTGATGGGCATAGACCCGGACGAGGTCGGTTATATCCCGCTGGCAGAGAAATACGGCGGCGGAAGCATGGCTTTGTCACAGGAGGATATAATATTCCTCAATGAGCCGGGAAAGGAGAGCTATCCCGCGCGCGGGCGCGCCGTCGAGAGGCTGACGAAAAACGTGCGTCAGAAGGATGCGTGCAGCGCCTGCTTCGGCACTCTTGTGCATGCGCTGTATCGCCTGGAAGAGCAGGGCAGACCATGCCGTGAGAGGATAAGCATCGGTCAGGGGTTCAGGGGAGAAAATGTCTCCGGAATCGGGATAGGGCGCTGCTGCTCACAGGCGGACAGGTGCGTAATGGGCTGTCCGCCGAGCGCGGAGGATATCATCAAAGCCCTGGATGAACAGGAATAACGTACTCAGCGCAAAAAGGGCCGGCCCCTTCTGAAAGGGCCGGCCCGACGTTTGCCTATTCTTTTTTGGGAGCGGTCCCCTCGGCCTGAGTGCGGGGCTTTTTTTGCCCGTCGGGACGCCTGCGCCGGCTGCGAGAGGGCTTTTTCGAACTTTGTGCCTGGGCTCGCTGCGACTCCTGCGCGCTTTCTGCCATGGCCTTCTGCCGGGGCTGCTGGCCCTGCCTGTTGCGGGGCTGTTTTTTGCCCTCCCCCGGTTTTTGGGACTGTTTCTGCGCCTGCTGCTGGCTGTCCTGCTTCGGCTTCTGCGAGCCGCGGGAACGCCGGCGGCGATTGCGAGAGGACTTTTTCTTCTCCTCTCGTGGTTTGTTGTCCGCTCCCTCCTGCACCTCGGAGAGAGCAAACAGCTCCGGACGAAGCCAGGGGTCCTCTTCCGGCTCGTCCTCCTGAGCGGGCTTGGCCCTGGGCTGGAGAATATGGGGCAGCGGCTCCCCCTCCGGAGGACGTCCGCCGGGGATGACCGCGATATCCTCCGTATCATAGGTCTTGATTACCTGATCCCCGGAGCCGTCCATTTTGACCTTGACCTGGTGCCGCAGAAGGTTTATCTGTGTTACCGTGCCGTATCCGGCTTCCGTCTCGACGAAAGCGCCGGTCTTGGGCGAGTGTTTTATCATATCCTCATATGCCTCGTGCTCATAACGCAGGCAGCACATGAGCCGGCCGCAGGAGCCGGATATTTTCGCCGGGTTGAGCGACATGGACTGTACTTTTGCCATCTTTGTGGAGACGGGCTGAAAGACAGACAGGAACTGGCTGCAGCACAGCGGCCGGCCGCAAATGCCGATGCCCCCGAGCATCTTCGCCTCGTCCCTGACGCCGATCTGGCGCAGCTCGATGCGGGTGCGGAAAATGCTGGCCAGGTCCCTGACCAGTTCGCGGAAGTCGACACGCCCGTCAGAGGTGAAGAAGAACAGTATCTTGCTTCCGTCAAAGCTGCACTCCACGGACACCAGCTTCATGTCCAGCCCGCGCTCGGCAATCTTCTGCCGGCAGATCTCAAAAGCCTCTTTCTCATGCTCCTTCTTCGCCTGCGCCACGCGCAGGTCCGCAGGGGTGGCGATGCGTACGACGGGACGCAGCGGCGGCACTATCTGGTCGTCCTCGACCTCGTGCGCGCTGCGGGAGCATTCGCCAATTTCAATACCCTTTACCGTCTCCACAATGACCTTTTCGCCCGGCCTGGGCTCAAAGCCGTTGGGGTCGAAAAAATAAGATTTTTCATTATCTCTGAATTTTATGCTTACTACTGTTGTCAATTTATGTTATCCTCATTTCAGTTTTTGCCTGTCCAGCGTCTGAAGACATCCAAAGACGTGCTTTACCCCGACGCTCGCGTCGAGATAAACGCTCAGGCTCTCCACCTCGTCCAGAAGATGGGCCATACCGCGGCGGGAAAGCCCATGGTCAGGCTCCCTGAAGCACAGCATGTCGGACAGGAGGGAGCGCAGGCTGTCGAGAAATTCCCGCGCGTTTTGGGAATTCATATTCCCGTTTGCGGCGCAGAAAGATAAAAGAGCCTCGCGTGAGCCGGCGGCGGCAGCTATAAACTCCGCGGCCAAGCCGCTTTCCTGCGTCTGTATCCGGCTGTTTACCGTTATCTTCTCACAGCGTGATATTATGGTATCAAGAAGGCTGCCCATGCTGCTTACGCAGAGGATGAAAGCGGCGTGAGCCGGTGGTTCTTCAAGCAGCTTGAGCATGGCGTTCTGCGCGTTCTCGTTCATAAAGTCCGCCTCGGGAAAAACAAATACCTTGCGCCCGGCCTCATTCGGGAGGATGGAGGCCTCTGCTATTACGGCGCGGATCTGGCCGACATATATTTCCCGCCGGGGCTTTCCCTCGCTGTCGAGCGCACGATCGACGAAGATCAGATCGGGATGGACACCGCCGGCGACCTTGCGGCAGTCACGACACTCGCGGCAGGGCCGCGGCCCTTCGGAGCCGCACAGAAGGGACATGGCCCGCTCCAGCGCGCGGCTGCGCGCGGCGTCCCGGTCCTGTGACTGGATGATGCAGGCGTGGGACAGCCCTTTTTCAAACATCTCCATGGACGTCACATTCTGTGGAAGTGATCGACGTCGAGCACAAAGACCGCCGCGCCGCCGACGCGCACGCGCTCCGGCAGGGTGTAGAAGCCGCCATCCATCTGTGTGCTGACTTCTTCCTCGCGGGAGTGGCTGTATTCCTCGATGCACTGCAGGACCTCGCTGACACGCATGTTCTCGACGCCGACCATGAGTATCCTTTTCGGCCGGCGGAGAAAACCTCCCTCGCCGCTCATCATCGTGGATATGTACCCCCGTTTTGAAAGCTCGGAGGAGGTGGTCACGGCGTCCTCTTCGCTCATTACCGCAAGTATCATTTTCATTGAACATGCCTCCCGCAATGGTATCAGTATATTTTACAATCTTGTTCGGGTTTAGTCAACATCTATCATTCGGTAAACTTTTGCTTGCAAAGCTGCGTGATTTAGTATATATATTTATGATGTTTATGATGAAAACTGGCATGGGCCAAAAAAACAGAGAGGAAATATGGAACTTAGAAATTGCGTCGCGCAGCTCCGCCGCGACGCCGAAGAGATCAGACGCGGACTTCACCGCATACCGGAGACGGCTTTTGAAGAGTTTAAGACAAGGGACTTTATCCTAGAACATCTTAAAGAGACTGAGCCCGATGAGATAATCCGGCTCTCGGATACAGGACTCAAGGCGGTATGGTACGCAAAGGAGCCGGAGTCCACGCTGGCTTTCCGCGCGGATATGGACGCCCTTAACCTGACGGAACTAAACGAGACGGACTATGTCTCCGAGCACGAGGGGAAAATGCATGGCTGTGGCCACGACGGGCACATGACGATGCTCCTTCTGCTGGCAAAGCTGGTGCACAGGCATCGCGACAGAATGCGGCACAACGTCGCGCTTATCTTCCAGCCGGGCGAGGAGGGAAAGGGCGGAGCCCGCGTTATGATCAACGCCGGCACCCTTAAAAACCTGAGTGTCGACCGCATATTCGGTTTTCATCTGTGGCCCGCGGTCCCCAAGGGGAAGATCGGCGTGCGCTGGGGCGAGCAGATGGCGCGAAGCTGCGAGTTTGATGTCGGGATCCTCGGCCGCAGCGCCCACGGCGCAAGCCCCCAAAACGGCATTGACGCGATAGTAGCTGCCGCGGAATTCATCGCGATGCTCCAGTCGGCCATCACACGCAGCGTCGACCCTCATCAGGATGCACTGCTTACCATAGGGCGCGTTTCCGGCGGGGTCGCCAGAAACGTCATCGCCGACAGGGTAGATATGAACGCAACGCTGCGCGTCTTTTCCTCTGAGGTATATGACCAGCTCATCAGGAGGATACACTCCATGGCTGACGGCGTCGCACTGGCCACGGGGGCACGTTTTGTGATGCAGTACCCGAGCGTGAATAACCCACGCTGGCTGGTCGAGGACTTCTATAATTATGTGGACATGGACGACATAGTGCTGGTAGACCCGTCCATGGCGGCTGAGGATTTCTCCTGCTATCAGGAGCGGGTGCCGGGGCTGTTCATGTTCCTCGGCGTCGGCGGCGGGAAAAACAGCTATCCGCTGCACAACGGACGCTTCGATTTCGATGAGGATGTCCTTCTCACGGGCGTGGAGATATATTGCAGGCTGCTTGGACTCGGGGACTGAAGCGGCCTCCGACGGCCCAAATCTCTCCAAAAGCATCCCGATGTGATGCGTGTTCCGGGTATCGTGCCGTATTTGCCGTTTGTAACATTAAATTTGTTTTAGCCGCAGATTTCGACACAATTTTCTGTCGAAAGAGGCTATTATATGCCATGGAGACAGACGCTTGAAACGATACGGAAAAATACGCGCCCACGCGCCCATATAGAAAGGATGCAATAATGAAAAGTTTACCCCGTGAATACACCCTGCTTTTTAACGCGATAACCGATGTGGACAGGGCGCTGCTGCGTCTGCACAAGGTGCTTGCCGAAGCACAGCAGGCAGCAGAAAAACTTGTGACGGAGACGGAACCGGAAAAAGACGAGTAATAATATCCCCGCAATTCTTTTGAATTGCGGGGGTATTTTTGAATAAGATTGAACTGTGCAATATTCGCATTGCAAAACGTCAGGGAATATAGTAAAATATAATTTAATATTCGTATACATATTTTGTACATATTTTATAATTTTGAAAGGATGGTACGGTATGACTGACATCGAAGCGAAACTGAAAGAATTCGAAGATAAATACGAGGCCCGGATCGCAAAGCTGGAGCTCGATCTGGCCAAGGAGAAGGCTCGCAGCCAGATCCAGAACTGCATGGGCAGATACGCCTACATGCATACCGGCGGAAGGCACACCGAGTGCATGGAGTGCTTTGCGGTGGGGGATCCCGACCTGTCGATTGAGATCGGACCCATGGGCAAGTTCGTCGGCCCCGATGCGGCTTACCGTGTTTATCACCTCGGCCATAACGCCGGTGAGGGTAATCGCCTCGGCTTCATGGCGGAGCACACGCTGACTACCCCCGTGATCGAGGTTGCCGATGACCTGCAGACCGCAAAGGCTATCTGGATAAGCCCCGGTCATGAGACCGGCAACGATCCGGAAACGGGAAAGCCCTGCGCCCAGTGGATGTGGGGCCGCTATGCGATGGATTTCAAGAACGTAAACGGCGAGTGGAAAATATGGCACTTCCAGATGTTCGGCACTTTCCGCTGCGACTTTGACACGCCATGGACCGAGACGGAGCCTGCCGACCGCCGACTGAAGCTGTTTGAGCCCAAGGCGGATGTGGTCGATGAGGATGCCGCCGGATTCGCTTCCGCCGCGGGCAAGCCCGACTTCCCGACCACGTTCATGGAGGAGTATGCCCCCGACCGCGCGATGAAGATGTGGCCGGCTCCGCCCGAGCCCTACGCCACCTTTGAAGGCACCCGCTCCATGGTCGGCGCGCCCGAGAACTACGTCTATCCGGGCTGATACGACAAAATAAACAGGCCAGAAGACGCCCCGGGGGGCGTCTTCTGGCCTGTTTCATCAGGAATATGCTTCTTGTCAACACGAAAAAAGCATGTTAAACTTCATGTATAGTGAATATGAAGGAGCGATGTTGAATGAAAGAACCTCTGTTTAACAAGCTGGAGCAGATCTGCTTTGTCGTTGAGGATCTGTATAAGGCCATGGATCTGTTCATCGGCTACGGGATCGGCCCGTTTAAGATCATGCGCTTCGGCGACGCCGGAGACGGGAACACCAACACCGTATCCATCGAGAACGTGAAGCTCCACGGGCGCGATACGGGTACATATTCCATCATCGTCGGGCTGTGCATGCTGCCCGAGAGCGGCGTCGAGCTTGAGATCATCCAGCCGCTCACCGGCGAGAGCATTTTTGCCGAGTACCTGCGCGAGCACGGCCCCGGCATACAGCATCTGTCCATCAGCCACGTCCCATTTGACGAGGCAATCGAGCGTATCGAGGCGACCGGACACGAGATCAGCCAGGTCGCGACCGTCGACAAGATCGAAACATGCGTCTTTTCAGATCACCGCGACGTTATCGGCTCCTACCTCGAGCTGCATAAGCGTCCCGACGATTTTAAAATGCCCGACATTGAGGACGAGTATTATCCCGAAGGCGGCGTTATGCCCGAGGGAGTCACACCCATGTTCACCGAGTTCAACCAGCTAGGCATAGTGGTTGGCGACATGGACGAGGCTATACACAGACTTAATGACGACTATGGCATCGGACCGTGGATAATCATGGACTTCGGTGACACCGGGCGAGGGGACAACTATGCATCGCTGGACAATTGCTGCCATAACGGTGAAAAGACCGAGGACTATTCCCTGCATGGCGCGCTATGCAACCTGCTGAACGTACAGCTCGAAATGCTCCAGACCGTGAAGCCCGGCTCCGGACATGAGCTGCATTTCAAAAAGCATGGCCCCGATATCCACCACGTCTCGCTGACGCAGACCCAGAGCTATGAGGAGTGCGTCGAGCGTATGGCAAAAGCGGGAAATGATGACTGCTGGACCTGCAATATAGATGTGACAGAGACGTGTAACATGTGCTACCATGAGACTCTTGGCATATTCTTCGAGACGCATAAGCGTCCCGATCCCTTTGTCCCGCCCGAAATCAAGATCGAGACCTATCCCGAGGGACTGGATCTGAAGCTGGAGGTCAAATAACTTGGAAAAGATTGGGTTTATTGGATTGGGGATAATGGGCCGTCCCATGGCCTCAAACCTGCTGCGCGCGGGATATGAGATACTTGTCAACGACGTCAGCGAGAAAGCAGTCGCCGCCGTGACAGAAAATTTCCCGAATGCCGTGTATGCCTCCGCTGCCGAGATCGGAGAAAAATGCGATATTGTCTTTACGATCCTGCCAAGCGGCGCGATAGTCAAGAGCGTGCTGTTCGGAGAAAACGGAGTGGCGGGCGCGGCAAAGGCCGGCTCCCTCGTCGTCGACATGAGCAGCGTTACCCCGGGCGAGTCCCGCGAGTGCAGCGAAAACCTTGGAAAGCTCGGCATAGCCTTTCTCGACAGCCCCGTCAGCGGCGGCGAATCCGGCGCGATCGAAGGCAGTCTCGCCTTTATGGTCGGCGGAAATGAGAAGGACTTTGACAGGGTGAAGCCCTATTTTGAGGTCATGGGCGCATCCGCAACGCTTGTCGGCGGGCCAGGCAGCGGCTCTGTCGCAAAACTTACAAACCAGGTAATCGTGAACCTGACAATCGCGGCCGTGTCCGAAGGCTTCGTGCTCGCGGCAAAGGCCGGAGCAGACCCCGAAAAGGTGTGGCAGGCGATACGCGGCGGCCTGGCCGCCAGCGCCGTGCTCGACAGTAAGGCTCCCAAGATGATGGACAGAGATTTTGTCCCCGGCGGCAAGATATCCATAAACCGCAAGGATATGGGAAATGTTCTGTCCGCTGCGCACGAGCTGGACGTGCCTGCGCCGCTGTCCGCACAGATTTACGAGATCATGCAGTCGCTGAAGGTTGCCGGACAGATGGATGAGGATCACGCCTCCATCGTCAAGTACTTCGAGCGGCTCGCCGGCTGTGAGGTCAAGCGTGGGGGAATGGGCAATGAGCGCCGCGCCAGTACCCTTTTCCGAGCTTGAAAAGCTGCCGCCTGTGCCTGAAAAGTACCGTGCGTGCACCGAGGGTATGTCCAAAAGCGGTAAGAAGATAATCGTGCTCGACGACGACCCGACGGGGACGCAGACCGTCTGCGATACGCCGGTCTACACCGACTGGGAGGCCGGGACGATCGAGAGCGCCTTTCGCGACGAGGCGCATCCCATGTTTTATATCCTCACGAACTCCCGTGGTATGACGGCCGAGGAGACGGCACCGGTACACAGGACCATCGCGGAAAATATCGTCGCCGCATCGAAGAAAACGGGGCTTGACTACATACTCATCAGCCGCAGCGACTCGACGCTGCGTGGCCACTACCCTTTGGAGACGCAGGTGCTGCGCGAGACGATAGAGTCCATGTCCGACAAGCGGTTCGACGCCGAAATAATCTGTCCGTTTTTCCCCGAGGGGGGACGGTATACGGTCGGGGACATACACTATGTCAAAGAGGGTGATGTGCTGATCCCCGCCGGTGAGACGGAGTTTGCACGCGACAAGACTTTTGGATACAAAAGCTCCGACATGCGTATGTGGTGTGAGGAGAAGAGCTCGGGCGCGGTAAAGGCCGGGGATGTGCTGTGCATCTCCATCGAGGAGGAGCGTGCCTGCGACGTCAGGGCGATAGCGGCAAAGCTCATGCAGGTCAGGGATTTTGGCAAGGTCGTTGTAAACTGCGCCGATTATGCGGATCTGCGCGTGTTTGCCGAGGCGCTGGGCCTTGCCGCCGAGGCGGGGCGCGGGTTCATGTTCCGCTCTGCCGCGGCCGTTCCGAAGGTGCTTGGCGGGATACCTGACAGGCCGCTTCTGCGCCATGACGAGCTCGTTGACCACACGGGCGGCGGTCTGATAATCGCCGGTTCGCACACCGCCAGGACGACAGGACAGCTCCAGGATCTTAAAGATTCCGGCCTGCCCGTGACGTTCGTGGAGTTCGACCAGCATCTGGCCGCCGTCCCGGGCGGGCTCGAGGGCGAGACGAAGCGCGTAGCAGCGCTCGCCGGCGAGCTTTTGCGCAGGGGCGAGAGCGTCGCGGTCTGCACCCGTCGTGAACGGTACGACCCTCCCGGAGATGAGGACGAGCAGCTTCGCGTCTCGGTTGCGATATCCTCCGCGCTCACAGCCGTCGTTTCAACACTGACGGAGCCTCCGGCGTTTATAATAGCCAAGGGGGGCATCACCTCCAGTGATGTTGCAAAGCATGCGCTCGGTATCCGCCGTGCAATGGTCATCGGCCAGATAAGCGCCGGTATCCCCGTATGGAGGGCTCCGCAGGACAGCAGGTTCCCCGGCAGTGCATATGTGATCTTCCCCGGCAATGTGGGCACGGAGCGCACACTGACACAGTGCGTGCGCGAGCTTATGGGGAAAACAACAGATAACTGATAAATATCACGATGGGCGCCCCTTTCCGGGGCACCCTTTTTTACAAACATCACGACGAGGGTTCCAGAAAGGAGCCCTTTT
>CAZSRK010000008.1:0-17455 GCA_964609305.1 uncultured Oscillospiraceae bacterium | reverse complement strand
CCCTTTTTTACAAACATCACGACGAGGGTTCCAGAAAGGAGCCCTTTTAACAAACATCACGATGAGAGCCCCGGAAATGGGCACCTTTTTCATGCGTGAGCGGGCCCGTGCAGCACGGATTTGCGCTTTTCAAAGACCTGTGGTACAATATCTGCGCGGCTATGGTACGACGCCCGGGAATACGGAGGGCTTTTACATGAAAAATACGCGCTTTGTTTCAATATTACTTATACTTGCGGTGATGCTGTGCTCTGCTGCGGCGGCTTACAGCGATGTGCGGGAGGACGCCTGGTACGGCGAATATGTCGATGTATTATCGCAACTTGGCGTCATAAATGGATATCCCGACGGCAGCTTCCGAGCAGGAGAGACGGTAACGACCGGCCAGTTTATCAAAATGCTCGCGCTGATAGCGGAGCTTGTGCCGACCAGCTCCGTGGGCACGCACTGGGCCAGCCCTGGCTGGTGCGCGCTCTACGACGCAAACTGTATGGATGCCCTGGATATCCCGAATACGGCCGAGGGCCTGGAACGTGCCATAACACGGTATGAGATGGCTATGCTGTCATATAATGTGCTCAGCGTTGCGCTGGGAGAGGCCGAAGCCGAGGTCAGATCGCCCGAGTCCGTGATAGCCGACTATGCCTCTATCCCCCAGCAGTACCGCCGCGCAGTCGAGCAGGTATATGCCAAGGGGGTCATAAACGGCTACTCTGACGGAAGCTTCATAGGAAACAGGACCCTGACGAGAGGCGAGGCCTCCGCCGTCATATATCGCATAGGCTTTGCCGACAAGCGGGAGCCCGCGCAGTTTGAAGAGGAGGAATTCGTCTCCTTTGCTCAGCAATATGCGACGATGACTCAGGCCGAGCGGAACATCGCGCTGTTTGGCTGCGAGGATAAGAGCTATTTCACGGCGAGCGACGACGTGAGCGGATATATCGTCGAGGTCACGGTGCCGGTCTGGCGGCTGAACACCTCGACCGGCGTTAAGACCGCCTCGAGCGCGACAATACGCGTACACATGCTGGTCGCCGAGGAGGTCGTCAGGATATTTACCGAGATATTCAATGATCCGGAACAGTTCCCGATATCCGACGTTGGAGGGTTCCGTACCGGGGATACGATGCGCCACGCATGGGGATGCGCCATCGACATCAACTATGATAAGAACTGCTACGGCTACTACGACGATGAGGGCAACCTTGTTTCCAGCGTCGGCAGCGGCTGGTTCCCGGGGGAGAATCCGTTCTCCATAACGCCGGAGGGCAGCGTCGTGCGCATATTTGCAAAATACGGCTGGGGCTGGGGCGGACAGGGATACAGCAGCGGCTGGCACGATTATATGCATTTTTCCATCCTTCCGAGCGGAGGATGACCATGACGCCTGCTATCTCATAAAATTTCCGCGCAGCAGGCGATATGATAAATGCCGTAATAAAAGAGCGGGCTGCGAATCTTCAGATTCGCAGCCCGCTTTTAACTGTTATAAAAGTTGTTACCTGTTATTGAAAAGCTTGTAAGCGCGCAGTGCGGCGGAGACGCCGTCATATATCGCGTGGTATACTTTGGTCGGCTGTACGCAGTCGCCGACAAGTTCAAATGGGGTGTCGCCGGCGGCCTCGCGCAGAGCGTCCGTCGGATTTGACCTCATGCCTAGAGCGTAGGTTATCAGGTCCGCCTCGAAGGTGACGGGGCCGTCCGGGGACTCGGCCGTGACGCGGCCCTTTTCGAGCTTCTGAACCTTTGTGGCGGGATGCTGGCCAACGTGCAGGCGATCCATCAGACGGAAAAGGTCGATCTTATGCGTGTCTTTGGGTCCGGGGGCGAGGGTGTCCATCATCTCGACAACGTCGACGCTCCTGGCACCGCTGTCAGCAAAGTGCGCCGCGGCTTCACAGCCGGCAAGCCCGCCGCCGAGCATTACGACCCGTTTGCCGCGCACGTTCTCTCCATAAGCCTCCAGCAGGGGCCGGGCATACTCCTTCAGACCCGGGATGGGGGGTGCGGACTGGCTGGAGCCGATGGCGCAGATGATGAAGTCCGGCGCCTGTGCCTTTATGAAGTCCGCATCGACCTCCGTATTCAGAATCAGATCTATCCAGGGACGGCTTTTCACACGATTTATGAGGCGGTCCTTGTATATCTTCAGATCATACTTGTGAATGTCGTGGTCGGAGAACTTGAAGATGCCGCCGAGTGCGTCGGCCTTTTCGGCCAAAACGACGTCGAAGCCTATATCCGCGGCGGTTATGGCCGCCTGCATGCCTCCCATGCCGCCGCCGATGACCAGTATCTTTTTGACGACACGTGTGCGGGGCAGGACCTTGTCCGCAGGCATCTCCCTGTGGTCGTGATAGGGGTTGACCGTGCAATAGTCGACGCCGCCGCCGAACATGCCCTTTTCAAAGAATGCGTACCAGTCGGTGTCGGGAGGAAGGTCCGGCGTCGGAGGTCCGGCAAACTCCGGCTCGCCCTCCGGTAAGGTCAGGCCCAGCTCCTCGATGTCGCGCTGGCGATAGGTAGGCATCGTGCCTCCCATACACTTGCCGCAGCGCACGCAGCGATCGATATCCTCAGGATGGTTCGCGGTGACTTTGTTTGCAAAGTTGGGGTCGGCCTTATTAACCTGACGGCCCATGGCGACCAGGTCGACGCAGCCATCGGCGATGATCTTCTCCGCGTCCTCGGGGCTGCGGATGCCTCCAACTATGCATACAGGGATGGAAACGCGTTTTTTTATGTACGAGGCCTCGTGCAGATTCGAGATATTGGGCCGGTACATGCTCGGGTACATGCCGGTAGCGCCGGGGCTTATCGGGCCGTTGCGCTCGTCCGTGGTGGGGTCACGGTATACTCCGGCGGAGACGTGCACGATGTTTATGAATTCCTGGGCTCTCTCGCAGAAGGTAGCCATATCCTCAAGGCTCATCCCGCCTTCACAGCGTTCCGAGCCGGAAACGCGCATTTCAAGGATAAAATCGTCCCCGACCGCCTCCCGCACGCCGGCCAGTATCTCCAGAGGGAAGCGCATGCGGTTTTCAAGACTGCCGCCGTATTCGTCCGTGCGGTGGTTCGTGCGCGGGGAGAGAAACTGGTGGGGCAGCCAGGAGTGGCCAAAATGGAGGTTTACCCCGTCAAATCCCGCGGCCTTCATAAATTTCGCGGCCTTCTGCCAGCTTGCGATGGAGTCGTCCATTATCTCGCGCGTCATGGCGTGGATGACCGTACCGTCGGAGGCGACCATCTCGTCCGGCCCATATCCGGGGCCGACGCAGCCCGCGCTCTTCTGTCGCAGGTTGCCCGACTGGCACAGCTGTACCAGGGCGAGCGCGCCGTGAGAGTGTATCATCTGCGCATGGCGCGTCCACTCCTTAAACTGGCGGGAACCGTAATCCTCATAATCGGTTGGAGGCGGGAACGCCGCCTTGCAGCCATAGGTGAAGTTGACCTCCGTCTCGCCGATGCAGACCGAGGCACAGCCGCCTGCGGCCTTCGCCTCGTAATGGGCGTACTGCTCCATCGGAAAGGCCCCGTCAGGTGTTATGACGCCCGCGAGCGCGGGAGAGGCGACCATGCGGTGCTTATAAGTCTTGCCGGCAACGGTCAAAGGGCTTAACAGGTGCTCATAACTCATTGCATATCCTCCCGTAATTATCATTCATTTTAGCTGATATAAGTGTACAGTTAGGCGCGGCGCATTGTCAAGCGGGGGAAGGCCGGTTTTTGAGCCAGCAGGAGAAAAAAACCTTAATTCCGCGCGTATCATATCGGAATTTATACAGGTCCATCAACTAATTTGGATATGATGCGCGCCTGTGTGCGCCGGGACAAACAACCTCTTGAACATCGCTCTCGTTGGGAGTAAAATATTTTAGAAAAATATTTTTAAGCGATGCAATAAAACCGGCCGTTTCCGGATTAACAGTATGAAGGGAGGCAAAGCAATGTTTTGCTTGACGTCGGCAGAAGATACCCAAACGGACCGCACGTCGTTGATAGTGGACAACTGCATTCTGCGCCTGGCGAATAATGATCTGTCCGCCATGGAGGAGCTTTATCACCGAACAAAAACGTCCGTTTACAGCTTTGCCCTTTCCATTTTGAAGAACGCTCACGACGCCGAGGATGTGCTGCATGACTGTTACGTCCTGGTCTGGGGTGCGGCGGGCTCATACCGTTCGGCCGGAAAGCCAATGGCCTGGCTGCTGACAATCACGAGAAACCTGTGTCTGAAAAAACTCGCCGAGAACAAGAAAGCCGTCCCGCTGGACACGGACGCCGCGCTCGCCAAGATCGACACGTCCATGCCGGCCGAGGACAGGATGATAATCTCCGAGTGCTTCAGATCCCTGTCAGATGAAGAAAGGCAGATCGTCGTACTGCACGCGGTCTCCGGATTCAAACACCGCGAGATCGCACAGCTTCTGGATATGCCGGTGTCAACCGTTCTTTCAAAATACAACAGGGCGCTTAAAAAGCTGCGCCGTATTCTTAAAGGGGGCGAGTAAGATGAAAGATACGGAAATAAATGCAAAGGTCCGGCAGGCCTTCTCCGGCGCCGTACCCGACGTTCTTGAGTCCGTCCTCTCAGATTGCAGAGAACAGAAAGGAACGGTGGTTTTAATGACCGAGAGTAAAAAGAATAACAGGTGGGCAAAAGTTGTTGCCGGCATCGCGGCCTGCCTTGTCCTGCTGCTGGGCGGGGGCTTCGGCCTGCGCGCCTATAACATCAACTATTCTGTGGATTCGACCGTCTCTCTTGACGTGAACCCCAGCATCCAGATAACCGCAAACGAAAAAGAGCGTGTGCTGGAGGTCATACCGCTCAACGACGACGCGAGCGTCGTCATCGGAGACATGGATTTCTCCGGCAGCGACCTTGACGTTGTCATCAACGCCCTGATAGGTTCCATGCTCAAAAATGGATATCTCAGCGAGATGGCTAACTCCATCCTCATAAGCGTAGACAACAACGACCCTGTAAAGAGCGCGCAGCTCCAGGAGCGGCTGGCACAGGAGGTCAGCAGTCTGCTCCAGACCGACACCTTTTCCGGCTCAGTGCTCAGCCAGACCATAACCGACGACGCGGCGCTGAGCGCGATGGCTGAGACCTATGGTATAACCGTCGGTAAGGCACAGCTCATCCAGGAGATACTCAATACTTCAACAGGGCACACCTTCGAAGAGCTTGCGCCGCTTTCCATAAATGAGCTGAATCTTATCCTCAGCACCGGAACCACGGCGGCGACCACGGCTGAGAAGATTATTTCCACCGTCGGCTCTGCAAGCGACAAGGCCTATATAGGCGAGGCAGCTGCGAAGGAGATCGCCCTTGCCGATGCGGGAGTTGTCGAGAGCGACCTGACCAAATACGAGTGGGACATCGACACAGAGCGCGGAGTTATGGTGTATGAGATCGAGTTTAGCAGCGGCGGGTATGAATATGATTACGATATAAATGCCGTAACCGGAGAGATTGTCAACCAGAACTACGAATGGGACGACGATTACCATGGCACCGTGCAGAGCCAGAACCAAAATCAGACCCAGACACAGACCCCAGGCACCAACTCCGGCATAACCACCTCTGCGGAAGTGACCGAGGAGGAGGCCAAGGCGGCGGCCCTCAACCATGCAGGCGTGGCGGAGTCCGACGTTCTGTATACCAAGTCAGAGCTTGACTATGACGATGGGCGTCTGCTCTATGAAATAGAATTTATAGCCGGAGTTTATGAATACGAATATGAGATAGATGCAAGCACGGGAGAGGTGCTCAAAAGTGACTGGGAGTTCTTTGATGATTAAGCCTGACGGAATCACAGCAACACCGTATTGAGAAATTAATATCCATATGACGTTATGAAAGGATATGCGGCGAAAGCGAAAGCTTTCGCCGCATATCCTTTTTGCAGTTTCCGGTGCGCTGGCAGTGGGAAATCAGTAGATGTAGCCGCCGCATACGACCTGATCACCGCGGTATATGACAGCGGACTGGCCTGGGGCAGGGGCGCGCACCGGCTCGTCCGTGACGATGAGGATCTCCCCGCCGGGCAGAGGCGTCACCGTGCAGGCCGGGCACTCCCATTTCGTATGCCTCACTTTCACACTGCCGCGTATCGGTGAGTCCGGCCTGTCGATAAGCCAATTTACCTGTCTTGCTCGGACACGGGTCTTGAAAAGCTCCTCCCATAGGGCTAGCTCTATCTCGTTCGTGACGGCATTTATGGCGGAGATGTACAGCTTGCGCCCCTCGTGCAGCCCGGGACGACGCTGGCCGACCGTGTAGCGGTGTATCCCCTCGTGCCGGCCCAGTTTTTCGCCGTGAAAGATAAAGTCCCCCTCCGGCGGAAGCGTCCCGCGGCGGGAAAGCCAGCCGGCGTAGTCATTGTCGGGGATAAAGCATATCTCCATGCTGTCCGGCTTTTTTGCCGCGGGCAGGCCCATCTCCTGCGCAAGCTTGCGTACCTGCGCTTTCTCAAAGCCGCCGAGAGGCAGGACCAGGCGCGACACCTGCTGCCTGGTCAGGCGGCAGAGCATATAGCTCTGGTCATTGGCGGGCATGCCCCTGTACAGCGCGCCATTTTCCGCGCGCGCATAGTGTCCCGTGGATATCATTGCGCTGCCCAGCTCGTCCGCATAGTCGATCAGGGCGCGAAATTTGACTGAGGGGTTGCACATGATGCAGGGGTTGGGCGTCTCGCCGCGCAGGTAGCATGCCGCAAACGGGGCGCAAACGTTCTTTTCCAGCTCGTCACTTATGTCGACGATGCGCAAAGGTACGCCGGAGAAGTCCGCCGCACGCTGCGCCGACTCGACGCCGCCGGGCTGCCCCGTATCAAGGTAAAGGCCGACAACATCCCAGCCCCCGCGCAGCAGCAGTTCCGCGCAGACGGAGGAGTCGACCCCGCCGGAGAGGCCCAAAACTATCCTATCCTTCATTTTTCATACTCTCCACATATACCATCAGCGCGGCGACATCCGCCGGCGAAACGCCGGAGATGCGGCTGGCCTGTCCGAAATTTTCCGGACGTATCTTTTGCAGCTTCTGCCGGGCCTCCAGCCGCAGACCTCTGATGGCGGTATAATCCAGGCCGTCCGGCAGGCACCGGGATTCCATCTTGGAAAATTCCTCCACCTGGCGGAGCTGGCGCTTTATATACCCGTCGTATTTTATTCGTATCTCCGCCTGCTCCGTAACGCGCGGCGGAAGCTCCGGCCGCTGGAGGTCGAAAGGGGCAAGCGCAGCATAAGTGACCCTGGGCCGGCGAAGAAGGTCGGCAAGGCTCAACCCCGTCCCCGGCGGTGTTTCGCCAAGGCCGGTAAGCAGCTCGCCCAGCTCCGGACCGGGAGCAACATGAGTATGCTCAAGCCGGGACTGTTCCTTTTCCACCTGTGCGTATTTTTCCATTACTGCGCGGTATTCCTCCTCCGTGACGAGGCCGACCCGGCGGCCCAGAGCAGACAGCCGCTCGTCCGCGTTGTCCTGACGCAGCAAAAGCCGGTACTCCGAGCGGGAGGTCATCATACGATAAGGCTCGTTCGTGCCCTTGGTAACAAGATCGTCGATGAGCGTGCCGATATATCCGTCGCTTCGGCGCAGGATGAGGGGCTCCTCCCCCTTTATCTTCAGCGCCGCGTTTATACCCGCGACAAGACCCTGTGCCGCGGCCTCCTCATATCCGGAGGAGCCGTTGAACTGCCCTGCGCCATAAAGCCCCGATATTTTCTTGCTCTCGAGCGTCGGGTAAAGCTCTGTCGGGTCGACACAGTCGTATTCTATGGCATAGGCTGTGCGCGTCATCTCCGCATGCTCCAGCCCGGGCACCGTGTGCAGCATGGCTATCTGTACGTCCTCGGGCAGAGATGAGGAAAAGCCCTGAATATAAAGCTCCTCAGTGTCAAGCCCCATGGGTTCGACAAAAAGCTGGTGCCGGGGTTTGTCGGCAAATCGTACGATTTTGTCCTCAATGGACGGGCAGTAGCGCGGGCCGACACCCTCGATGACCCCCGAGTACAGGGGAGAACGGTGCAGGTTTTCGCGGATTATCCTGTGTGTCTCCGAAGTAGTATGCGTAAGGTAGCATACGGCGCGGTTCTGCGGCGGTGAGAGCGTTTTGAACGAAAAGCCCTCCGGCTTTTCATCGCCGGGCTGCAGCTCCATTTTGGAAAAATCGACGCTGCGCGCATTTACACGCGGGGGAGTGCCCGTCTTAAACCGGCGCAGCGGGAGACCAAGACGGGTCAGGCAAGCCGACAGCACCGAGGCTGCCGCGAGGCCGTCAGGTCCGGAGTCCCGCACGACCTCGCCGGTTATCGTTCGGCCGGCTAGATATGTGCCGGTGCAGATTATCACGGCTTTGCAGGCGTAGACGGCGCCCGTAAATGTGGTCACGGAGACGACCCGGCCGTTTTCAACGCCTATATCCGTTACCTCCGCCTGTCGCAGGCGGAGATTATCCTGCCGCTCGAGCACGCGCTTCATGACCGCCTGATACCTGCGGCGGTCCGCCTGGGCCCGCAGGGAGTGCACCGCCGGGCCCTTGCCACGGTTGAGCATGCGGTACTGGATGCATGCCTTGTCCGCGGACAGGGCCATCTGTCCGCCGAGTGCGTCAATCTCGCGCACGAGGTGCCCCTTTCCCGTACCGCCGATGGCAGGGTTGCAGGGCATATTCCCGACAGAGTCGAGGTTTATTGTAAAGCAGGCCGTGTCAAGCCCCAGACGGGCGCAGGCCAGCGCTGCCTCGATTCCTGCGTGGCCGGCTCCGATTACGGCGACATCGCAGGAACCGGCATCGTATAAAGTCATATCGTCGAACACCACATTTCAAGTCAGAAAATGTTTTATAGGTCACAGTACGGCGTCGAGTATCAGCGACCAGGCGGGCAGCGTAACCACGCACAGCGCTGTCGAGAGAAAGACGTTGGCCGAGGCGACACGCCCGGCCAGCTCCGACTCGCTGTATTGCAGCGAAAAGG
The DNA here is from genome assembly GCA_964609305.1 of uncultured Oscillospiraceae bacterium. Classification (GTDB taxonomy): domain Bacteria; phylum Bacillota; class Clostridia; order Oscillospirales; family Oscillospiraceae; genus CAKSXP01. The sequence continues at coordinate 8,473 of CAZSRK010000008.1, read as the reverse complement.
TCGGAAGCAGCGCAGCCGCCGGAAGCGCGCAGTAGATCACCGACACGCGGATTATCATGTCAGGCAGCCCGGTGAGCAGCAGAAGCCCAAGGACAATCGCCGGCGCGAGTGCCAGACGTATCAGTGTCAGCACAAAATACGACAGATGGCGCAGCATACCGCCGATGTCGGCCCCGCCGAGGATAAGGCCGCAGAGAACCATGCCCAGCGGGGAGGTCATCTGTGACATCGACTCGATCGCGGAGGCCAGAGGATACGGCAGTTCAAGCTGCGTCAGATACAGGAATACGCCGATAAAAACCGCGACGACCGGAGCAGAAAAGAAGTTCTTGAGCGAGTCGACAAAATTTCCCGAGCGGCGGCCGCTGAGCATCGGCCCGGCGGAGGAGTAGTAAAACAGGCGCACCAGCACTGTAAACAGTACGAAATAAAACAGGCCCGTCTGTCCGTAGAGAGCCTCTATCATCGGCATGCCCACAAAGGTGAAGTTCGGAAACACTGTGCCGAATTTAATCATCCGGCCCACCGCGTCGCCGTGGCGAAACCGGCAGACAACTGCGCCGATTATGTACAGTACAATCAGACATCCCAGGGAAACAGCCAGAAGTATGGCCCCATTTTTCAGGTCGCTTGCTGAATATTCCACGTTGAGTGAGTCGATGATAAGACAGGGAAGGGCCAGGCTTGTTACGAATTTTGAAAGCTGCCGCTCGAAATTGCCGTCGACTATCTTCAGCCGGCGAACTGTGAAGCCGGAAAGTACAAGAATCGCAAGTTTTATTGCCAGGTAAAGCAGCTGCATGGTATTGACCTCCCCCTGTAAACGATGGTATTATACCTTTTATATCGTGAAATTGCAAGAAAGAGGGATTGTTTGTCCTGCATGGACAGTTGACCGGCAGCCATGGACGAAATTATTGGTGAAATACATGATAGATTAGCAATTTATTAAGGATATTAATGTTAATTACGCCGATTGACAATTTTGGGGCCGTAAACTAGAATAATATCACTTCAAAGGACTAAATTGAAGAACTCAATTCTATAAAGGAGAGAACAAAATGAAAAGACTGCTTTGTGTTATGCTGGCTCTTGCAATGATGCTCTGCTGTTTCGCCGCCTGCGGCTCCGAGACTGAAGAGCAGACTGAAGCGCCCGCGACGGAAGCTCCGGCGACCGAAGCGCCTGCAGACGAGCCTTCCGACGAGCCCACCGACGACGAATCCACCGACGAGCCCTCCGCTGCTGCCGGTACCTTTAAGATCGGTTTCATCGGGCCCCTGACCGGCGGCGCTGCCAGCTATGGTGTGTCCGCGTCTCAGGGCGCGAGCATCGCTGTTGAGGAGATCAACGCTCTGGGCGGCATCCAGTTCGAACTGAACACTCAGGACGATACCCACGATGCCGAGACCGCCGTCAACGCCTACAACACCCTGATGGACTGGGGTATGCAGATGCTCATCGGCCCCGTCACCACCACCCCAGCCGTGGCTGTTGCCGCCGAGGCTTACAGTGACCGTGTGTTTGCAGTTACCCCCTCCGCGTCTTCTCTTGACGTTATCGACGGCAAGGACAACTTCTTCCAGATCTGCTTCACTGACCCGAACCAGGGAATCAGCGTGGCTACCTATCTGACCGAGAATCTTCCTGACGCCACCGTGGCCGTCATCTACAACAACGGCGACTCCTACTCCACCGGCATCTATGAGGCTTTTGCCGCCGAGTATGCCGAGCTGGGCGGCGAGATTGTCTACACCGGTACCTTTACCGACGACACCCAGTCCGACTTCTCCGTACAGCTCACCGCTGCACAGGACGCCGGAGCCGACCTGATCTTTGCTCCCATCTACTATACCCCCGCTTCCGTCATACTGACCCAGGGCGACGCTATGGGCTATGACTTTACCCTCTTCGGCTGCGACGGTATGGACGGTATCCTGGGCGTCGAAAACTTCGACACCTCTCTGGCTGAGGGCACCCTGCTGCTGACCCCCTTCTCCGCTGACCTGGAGGAGAACGCCAGCTTTGTGGAAGCTTACAGGTCAGCTTATAACGCGACACCTGACCAGTTTGCCGCCGACGGCTATGACTGTGTATACACCCTCTATGAGGCCATCCAGGCTGCCGGTGTTACCGAGGATATGACCGCAGAGGAGATCTGCGAGGCTCTCATCCCTGTGATGACCGAAATCCAGGTGGACGGCATGACCGGCCAGCTCTCCTGGGCTGCTACCGGTGAGGTCACCAAGGCCTTCGATGTCTATGTCATTGAAAACGGCGCCTATATGGTTGCCTGAGAAAATTTATCTAACCCAAGGCAAATCCCGACTGTCGGGGGATCTTCCCCCTGACGGCCGGGAATGCCGCCATTTAGAGTCAGGGCCTGTTGGAACAGCCCCGGGACCCGGACGGAGGGTTCCAACAGACTCTGAACAGGCAGGGACGGCGGTGTATGTATAGCCGACCCTGCTTTGTCATTTGACTGTCTGAAAAAGAGAGAGGTGTGAACCCGATATGGTATTTCTCCAGTATCTTATCAGCGGTATCAGCCTGGGCAGCATCTACGCCATAATCGCGTTGGGCTATACCATGGTATACGGCATTGCGAAAATGCTCAACTTTGCCCACGGCGACGTTATCATGGTGGGTGGTTATATTTCTTTCTGCACTACCTCCTACCTTGGGCTGCCAGGATGGGTATCGGTTGTTTTTGCCGTCATCGTGTGTACAGTGCTTGGTGTGGTTATCGAAGGGCTGGCGTACAGGCCCCTGCGTCAGTCGGGGAATCTGGCGGTGCTGATAACAGCTATTGGTGTGAGTTACTTTTTGCAGAACGCAGCCCAGCTGATCTGGGGCGCTACGCCAAAAAACTTTACATCCCTGGTGAGATTCAATGTGCCGGAATTTCTCAGCCGGCTGAATGTCTCCAGCGTTATGCTGGTGACCGTGGGCGCATGCATCGTCATAATGGTGGTGCTGACCCTGTTTACCTCCCGCTCCAAGCTGGGCAAGGCAATGCGTGCCTGCTCCGAGGACCGGGGGGCAGCGCAGCTTATGGGCATCAACGTCAACCGTACTATTTCCCTCACCTTTGCCATCGGTTCCGCTCTGGCTGCGGTGGCCGGAGTGCTGCTGTGCTCATATTCCCCGGTGCTGCAGCCGACGACCGGCTCCATGCCCGGTATCAAGGCCTTTACCGCCGCAGTCTTTGGCGGCATCGGCTCTATTCCCGGGGCTTTCCTTGGGGGCATACTCCTGGGCATTATCGAGGCTATGGCAAAAGCCTACCTTTCAACGAACCTGGCAAACTCGATAGTGTTCGCTGTGCTCATCGTAGTGCTGCTGGTGCGGCCTGCCGGCCTGCTGGGCAAATATGTGCCCGAGAAAGTGTGAGGTGGCCGGGATGAAAGGGATAAAAAGCTATTTCAGGAACATGAAAACCGTCACCAAGGTGGATTTTGCTACCTATATCGGCGTCATCCTGGTTTTTGCCATCGTCAACGCGCTGAGTTCCGCCGGCTCGCTGAGCAGGTCCGTCACCGGCATGCTGATACCCGTGTGCGCCTATATCGTCATGGCGGTGTCCCTGAACCTGGTCGTCGGCGTTCTTGGCGAGCTGAGCCTTGGCCATGCCGGATTTATGAGCGTCGGCGCATTTTCCGGGATCGTGGCCTCGATGAGTATGGGATTTGCCGGCGCAGGGGATGTTCCGCGCCTGATCGTAGCCATAGTGGTGGGCTCGGTGGTCGCGGCTATCGCCGGTGTTATCGTCGGCGTGCCGGTGCTGCGGCTGCGCGGCGACTATCTGGCCATCGTTACCCTTGCCTTTGGAGAGATCATCAAGGAAATCATAAACTGCCTGCTGGTAGGATTTGACGAGCATGGGCTTCACATACTCTTTAACTATGACGGCAACAGCGTCGTGGGCGACCTGGGCCTGACCGAGGACGGAGTGGCAATCATAAAGGGCGCACAGGGCGCGGCGGGCAATGAAAAGCTTGCCACCTTTACCGCCGGATTCATACTTGTACTCGTTGCACTGATTGTTGTGCTCAATCTGGTTCGCAGCCGCACGGGACGGGCAATCATGGCCATACGAGACAACCGTATCGCTGCAGAGAGCGTGGGTATTAACATCACCAAGTACAAGCTTATCGCATTCGTGGTTTCCGCAGCCCTTGCGGGAGCAGCCGGCGCGCTGTACGGCCTTAATTTCTCGTCGCTGGCTTCCACCACCTTCGATTTCAATACTTCCATCCTGGTACTGGTCTATGTCGTGCTGGGCGGACTGGGCAACATGTGGGGTTCTGTCATCGCCGCGATAGTGCTGTATGTACTTCCCGAGGCGCTGCGTGGGTTTGCCGACTACCGCATGCTGGCTTATGCCGTTGTGCTGATACTCGTTATGCTGGCGACCAACAATGCTACTGTAAGAAGCTTCTTTGCCAGGATCAGTGACGATGTTAAATCCCTGCTGCCGGGACGCAGGACGGAGAGAGGAGGCGCGCAGGAATGAACGAGAAGAAAAAGCACGAAGTCAAAATGGTGCCCGTTCCCTCAACGAATATCATACCCGAGCGCGACGCCGATAAGAGCCCCATCCTCGAGGCCAGGCATCTCGGCATCGATTTCGGTGGACTTACCGCTGTCGACGAGTTTAATATGGCCATCGGACGCACGGAGATTGCCGGGCTTATCGGGCCTAACGGCGCCGGTAAGACGACGGTGTTCAATCTGCTGACCAAGGTGTATCAGCCCACGCGCGGGACCATATTGCTCGAGGGCAAGGACACGCAGGGAATGAATACCATACAGGTCAATAAGGCAGGTATTGCGAGGACATTTCAGAACATCAGGCTGTTTTCCAATCTCTCTGTTGAGGATAACGTTAAGCTCGGCATGCACAACTCCATCAGGTATGGTATGTGGGAGAGCATTTTCCGCCTGCCCCGATACTGGAAACAGGAGAAGATCGCACATGAGCGTGCGCTCGAGCTTTTGAGCATATTCGACATGCAGGATCTGGCTGACCATAAGGCAGGTTCCCTGCCATATGGGGCTCAGCGCAGGCTCGAGATAGTCCGCGCGCTGGGTACGAACCCAAGCCTTCTGCTGCTTGATGAGCCGGCCGCAGGTATGAATCCCTCCGAAACGGCGGAGCTTATGGAAAATATACGCAAGATCCGCGATACCTTCCACATCGCTATCATGCTTATCGAGCACGATATGAACCTCGTTATGGGTATCTGCGAGGGCATATGCGTTTTGAACTTCGGAAAGATCATCGCAAAGGGTACGCCCAGCGAGATTCAGAATAACCCCGTCGTCATTGAGGCTTACCTCGGCAAAAAGAAGGGAGGCGCCCAGTAAGTGATACTCCAGGTCGAGAACATAAACGTCTATTACGGTGCTATCCATGCCATAAAGGGAATTTCTTTCGAGGTGAACGAGGGCGAGATCGTAACGCTTATCGGAGCAAACGGCGCGGGAAAATCCACAACGCTCAATACTGTTTCCGGCCTTCTGCGGTCAAAGACGGGTTCGGTTACTTTCATGGGTGAGAACATTTCTAATATGGCGCCGCACAAGATAGTCGAACGCGGCCTGGCCCAGGTTCCGGAGGGCCGACGCATCTTCCTTCAGATGAGCGTTCTTGAAAATCTCGAAATGGGTGCATATACCAAAGGCAAGGGCAACATATCCGCGGATCTCGAAACGGTATTTGAGCAGTTTCCACGGCTGAAGGAGCGCAGAAAGCAGATTGCCGGCACGCTCTCCGGCGGCGAACAGCAGATGCTCGCCATGGGCCGGGCGCTGATGAGCAGCCCGAAGCTTCTGATGCTGGACGAGCCGTCCATGGGGCTTGCTCCCATACTTGTCGAACAGATCTTCGAGATAATCCAGAACATGCATAAAAACGGCACCACTATCCTGCTAGTTGAGCAGAACGCGCAGATGGCGCTGTCCGTTGCCGATCGCGCATATGTCCTCGAGACAGGCAAGATCGGGCTTTCCGGCACCGGGCAGGAGCTTATACAGAGCGATGAGATACGCAAGGCGTATCTCGGAGGTTAAAACCGGATATTTATAACAAGAACTAAAGACGGGCCTCAAGGCCCGTCTTTTTTTGTTATGAGTACCGGAACAGCCCCGGCTTTCGCGGCCGGGGCTTTTTTGCGCAAAAACCAGGCAGAAAGGAGAGAACAAAAACTTTTTGCACGGGAATGTGCCATTTTCACGCGGCGGGACGGTGGAGATGAAGAGGTGATCATCGCAGTGAGAAAGCTCCCGAAAAGTGAGGACATCATATATGAGCTGAAAAAGCTCGCCTTTGGCAAGGCAAACGATGCAGTCAAGCTGGTCTTTGCGCAGGAGACAGGCCCGCAGGCCGTCGATGGGCTGGATCTGAGCCTGCTGTCCGAGGTAAGGCGCGGCAGCAACGGGACAATCGAGGTAAAGCTTATCAACAGGCTGGATGCTCTGTCACTGCTGGCAGGACTTCTGGGCACGGATGCGCCCGTCGGAGATGAGAGTGCTGCAGCACTGTTTCGCGCGATGGACGAGGCAGCACGCAGGGCCGGCGATGGACGGTGATAAGGAAACTGTCCAAACGGCAGCTCCAGGCGCTGGTATGGTGGTGCGATTCCTCACCGTACAGGGACCTGGATGCTATTATCTGCGACGGGGCGGTAAACACTTTGTATGGGCCTGTCTTTTTTCTGCTGGGCCATGTGCCGCTTCAGCGGTATGCATTTCGGGCTGCGCGGCAAGACCATCGTGGCGCTCAGGCGGAACTTTATAAGTCCTCTGCTGCCATTGCTGTCAAAACTCGGCTTTGCGTGTGAGGAGAAGATCTCTCAGAACCTTGTAATTATCCGCTGCGGCGGACGGGAAAACAGGTTCTTTCTCTTCGGAGGCAAGGACGAGGGCTCGGCCTCGCTTATCCAGGGGGCGACATTCGCGGGCGTGCTGATGGACGAAGCCGCGCTGATGCCGCGCTCGTTTATAGAGCAGGCCTGCGCCAGATGCTCCGTTGAGGGCTCCAAGCTCTGGTTCAACTGCAACCCGGAAAATCCGCAGCACTGGTTCTATCTCGAACGGGTGCAAAAGGCCAGAGAACGCCGGGCGCTTTATCTTCACTTTACCATGGAGGACAATCCAGGCCTGTCGCCGGAGATTATAGAAAGATACCGGAAGATGTACTCCGGCGTATTTTACCGGCGTTTTATCCTGGGCGAGTGGGTAGCGGCGCAGGGGCGGGTTTATGACTTCTTCGATGAGAGCTTTGTCAGGGACGCGCCGGAGGGGCCGTTTGAGCAATTCGCGGTCTCCTGTGACTACGGTACAGCAAACCCCGCTTCTTTCGGGCTGTGGGGCAGGCTGGGCGGGGTGTGGTACCGCGTGGAGGAGTATTACTTCGACTCAAGGCGTGAGGGCAGACAGAAAACAGATGAGGAATATGTCCGCGAGTTAATGGGTCTGATCGGCGGCCGAAGCGTCAGCGCCGTTGTGATCGATCCTTCCGCCGCCAGCTTTATCGAGGCCTGTGTCCGGCGCGGCCTGCCGGTCGTAAAGGCCAACAACGATGTGATATCCGGGATAAGGCTCACAGCAGATCTCCTCAAAAGCGGCAGACTGGTCATCTGCCGTGGATGCAGCGACGCGATTCGAGAGTTTTCGCTTTATTCATGGGACGAAAAGGCCGGGGGACGGGATGCGCCGCTAAAACAAAATGACCACGCCATGGACGACATACGTTATTTCGCCGCCACTGTGGCCAGCCCCGCGTATGAGCCGTTCGAGGCGATATTTGTCGAAAGGCAGGGAAGAAATTGAATTTTCTGTATGGACATTTGAACGCCTGGAAAAACGGAGGCTTTTGCAGAAACGAGAGGCGAAGGGGATATTGAAGCTTTTTACAGGAAAGGTTGAAAGGCGGAGGGGATATTGAAGCTTTTTTATTTTCAAAAGTTCTACCGATTTACTGATTATCTTTTCATATCTCCGCAAATGTCGGAATTGCTTGGAATATCAAGCATTTCCGGCATTTTGCGTTTCGGAAGATACCCCGCATATCATGGCATATCTAAGCCTCATTTGGCGTTGAAAAGTAGTAAAACCGTAGTAGAAAACCGGCCTTACTACTAGGCCGCCAGCTTGTCCATCGCCGCCTTCGCAGAAGCGTAATCCGCATGAGCGTAATAGTTCAGCGTCATGGTGATGTTGGAATGTCCCATGATGTACTGGAGGTCCTTGGGGTTCATTCCAGCCTGGGCAAGGCGGGTGCAGAAAGTGTGCCGCATGGTATGGGGTGTGATGTTCGGCAGGGCTTCCTCTGGTTTGTGGTGCTTGTTGTACTTCCTGACAAGCCCCTGGAACATGCTCTCGTAGCAGGACGCCGTTTTTGGAAGGCCGCTTTGGTTGAGGAACAGGAAGTTGGTGTAGCCCCCGATATTGACCGGGGCGGCCTTGC
>CAZSRK010000007.1:4750-58059 GCA_964609305.1 uncultured Oscillospiraceae bacterium | reverse complement strand
ATTCACTCCAGCGACTGCAAACTAATTTGCGAAAAATCCTTGACACTACCGCCTTACTCGCCTGCACCCGGTATAGGCAATTTGGGCTAACTATAAAACCATAGTATTCGAAAATAAATTTAATATGTATCCTCTTTTTTTAAAGAAAGGCCGATGCTTACGCATCGGCCCTTGAACTATATGAATCAGGCGCAATCTCTGGCGAAAATCGGGACGTATGTCTAACACAACCTCAGAGATTGCAGAGGGTTCAGGCTTTGACTGCCTCTTAATACATGCCGCCCATGTCGGCCCCGGCTCCGCCCGCGGCAGGTGCAGGAGGCTCAGGCAGATCGCCGACGAGGGATTCGGTGGTCAGAACCATGGAGGCCACGGAGGAGGCGTTTTCGATCGCGCTGCGGCAGACCTTGGTCGGGTCAACGATGCCGGCGGCGATCATGTCGCAATACTCCTCGGTTGCAGCATTAAATCCGAAAGTGGTGTCATCGCTGCCTGCGACCTTATCAAGGACGACCGCGCCTTCCAGTCCGGCATTCTCAACGATCTGGCGAATCGGGGAGGTAAGGGCCTTGGCGATGATGTCCGCGCCGGTCTTCTCGTCTCCGGTGAGCGTGTTGGTCAGCTCGGCCGCAGCCTTGCTGCCGATGACATAGGCGGTGCCGCCGCCTGCTACGATGCCCTCTTCAACAGCGGCGCGCGTGGCGTTAAGAGCATCCTCGATGCGGAGTTTCTTCTCCTTCATCTCGGTCTCGGTGGCTGCGCCGACCTTGATAACGGCGACGCCGCCGGAGAGCTTGGCCAGACGCTCGGCGTACTTCTCCTTATCATACTCGGAAGTGGAGACCTCCATCTGCGCGTTGATGGCGCGCACGCGGTCTGCGATCGCCTCGCCGGAGCCGGCGCCGTCGACAATAATGGTGTTCTCCTTGGTGACCTTGACCTGGCGCGCGCGTCCAAGCATCTGGACAGTTGCATCCTTCAGTTCCATGCCGAGGTCGGAGGAGATGACCGTGCCGCCGGTCAGGATGGCGATATCCTGGAGCATTTCCTTACGCCTGTCGCCGAAGCCGGGGGCCTTGACGCAGACACAGGTGAAGGTGCCGCGCAGCTTGTTGAGCAGTATGGTCGCAAGGGCTTCGCCCTCGACGTCCTCGGCGATGATGACCAGCTTGCCGCCGGCCTGCACCACCTGCTCGAGCAGAGGCAGGATGTCCTGGATGTTGGAAATCTTCTTGTCAGTGAGCAGAATCAGCGCGTCGTCGATGACGGCCTCCATCTTCTCGGTATCGGTAACCATGTACGGGGTCACATAGCCGCGGTCGAACTGCATACCCTCGACGACCTCGGAATAGGTCTCGGCGGTCTTGGACTCCTCAACGGTGATGACGCCGTTCTGGGATACCTTCTCCATTGCCTCGGCAATAAGCTGTCCGATGAGCTCGTCACCGGAGGAAACGGTACCGACACGGGCGATATCCACGGTGCCGGTGACCGGCTGGGAAGCTTTGCGGATGGCGTCGACAGCGGCGTCGGTGGCCTTCTGGATGCCGCGGCGCATAACCATGGGGTTGGCGCCGGCCGCGACGTTCTTCAGGCCCTCTCTGACCATGGCCTGAGCCAGGACGGTGGCGGAGGTGGTGCCGTCGCCGGCGACGTCGTTGGTCTTGGTCGAAACTTCCTTGATGAGCTGGGCGCCCATGTTCTCGAACACGTTCTCAAGCTCGATCTCCTTGGCGATGGTCACGCCGTCGTTGGTGATGAGCGGGGATCCGTACTTCTTGCCGAGAACGACATTGCGGCCCTTGGGGCCGAGAGTTATTTTAACGGTATCGGCGAGCTGGTCAACGCCGCGCTGCAGAGCCCTGCGGGCTTCCTCGCCGTAAATAATCTGTTTTGCCATAGTTTATTCCTCCTGTATTTTAAGGTTAAGTGATAAAGCTTTTATTCCTCGACGATCGCCAGAATGTCGCTCTGGCGCACGATCATATATTCCTCGCCGTCAATTTTGACGTTGGTTCCGCTGTACTTGCCGGTGATGACCTTGTCGCCTGCGACGACTTCCATCTCCACCTCGTTGCCATCGACGAATCCGCCGGGACCGACGACCACGACTTCATATACTTCAGGCTTCTCCTGAGCGGCGGAGGAGAGGATGATTCCGCCCTTTGTTTTCTCTTCGGCCTGTATCTGTTTGAGGACCACGCGGTCTGCCAAAGGTCTAAGGTTCATTGTATATTGCCTCCTAAAAATTTATTACAGTTTCAGTGCGTTAGCACTCTTTTAGCTTGAGTGCTAAAGCACTTATTATAATAGTCTATGATTCCTTATTCTGCAAGCTGTAAAATGGAGATAATACCGGATTATTTTTGCAAAATCCAGGATTAATTTAATTTATCACCCCTTATCCAATTGAAACCTCCCATTTTTGCTGTTTTACTTCTATTTTCTCCGGTTGATTCTTAAAATATTCCATATGAGCGGGGAAAATGAAATTAATGCCGCCGGGAATTAACTCCAAATGTAGATTCTGCGTAAATATAGCCTCGCCGTCGATGTTGACGACCAGTTCCTCCTGCGACTGTATGTCCATCTCCCGGCCGCGCAGATGGGTTATGTACTCCGGATACCGGCGGAATTTGCCGCGTGCATAGCTTCCGACCAGGCGCAGGAAATTAGCGCGCGAGACGCCGCGCACGATGAGGAAATCCAGCAGGCCGTCATCGACCCGGGCTGTGGGCACGGGGTTGAACGCACCGCCGTAGCATGTGCCGTTGCAGGCACAGATAAGCGTGTGTTCCCCTTCAAAGTGTCGGCCGCAGCACTCGACGGTCAGAGGCTGGGTAATACCCTTGACCAGATTTACGACGGCCGAGACAATATAGCCGCCGACACCCGCGCCAAGGATCGGTATCCCGCTGTATCTGTGAACCTGTGTGCCGATTCGCGCGTCGACGCCGACCGAACATATATTCACGCTCATACGGCCGTTGCAGGATATCAGGTCGATGGGGCGCACCTCGCCGTCGAGAAGCTCGCCAAGCTCTGAAAACCGCTTCTTTTCGCTGCCAAATGCCTTGATGAAATCGTTGCCGGTGCCGTGGGGGAAATGGGTAACGGCGACGTTTGAAAGCCCCGCCGCGCCGTTGACGCACTCGTTGAGCGTACCGTCGCCGCCGCAGGCATAGACGCGCAGCGTTTCGCCCGATAGCGCATCGCGCTTAATTTTCTCCTCCGCATCAAAGGGTCGGGAAGTCACATACACCTCAAAATCGTCGCTGCGACCTGAAAAGGCGAGCTCGACCTTGCCGGCGATTTCCTCCGTCCTGTCGCGGCCTCCGGCGACGGGGTTAATTATCAAAAGGTGTCTCACGTCAAAATCTCTCCGTTTTTGTGGTGTTTCTTTTGGCGGACATCTGGGGATCACCCCAGCAGCTTCTTAATACTCTGCCCGATACTGCTGTTGTAATCGCTCAGATCGTCGCGGATCCTTTCCCGCCGATGTGCCTGTACCAGCACCTCGACCAGATCCGTATACCCCGGGATCCCGGGGTTGTATTTGACAAGGTTCTCGGTTATAAACAGCTCAAGACCGAGTGTCTTGGCCTCCCATATGACCAGGCCCTGCCCCTCGTATCTGCTCGTGAGGGTGAAGCCGTCCATTTTGTCCAGATATGGAAACGGATTCTGCTTATTTCCAAGTAGCGTCACAAAAGGCTGAAGATTGAGCTGCTCTATCTGCTGCTCGAGCTTCTCCCTGTCCGGCCCGTCACCAAGCAGATACAGATGTATATCCTGCCTCCGGGCGACCACCTGTGCCATATAGCCCATCAGGATATCAAACCCCTTCTGGTGGCAGATACGTCCCATCGTGCAGAGGTTATAAACGCCGGGATCTACCTCAAATTCCACGGGCTGCGCCGCTTTGCGGAAAATCTCGTCCGTGTCGATGTGGTTGGGGATGGCGGTAATTTTCTTGTCATATATCCCCGAAATGCGGCGGAAGCCGTCGATTATACCCGGGGACACAGCGGCGAACTCGTCAAACTCGCGCAGCTTCCCCTGGAAAAAATGCCAGAGGATGCGGTATTTGACCTCGTTTCTCCTTTTTATCTCAACGTCGTTGTGTATCCACATGACCCTCTTTTTCGCGCTAACCGTCAGCGCGCCCACGGCGCACTCGTTGCGATAGCTGTTAAAGTCGATGGCAACGTCGTATTCCTTGTCCGTTTTTATGACCGGCGCAAATCGGCGAAGCAGCTCGAAATACACCAACCGATTCAGGAATGGATACGGTTTGAGGTAGATTATATTAAGATTCCCGTGCTGTGGAAGCTCAAAAAAGCTCTCTTTATCAAAGAGGTAAAGATCCACCGCACACTCAGAGTAATCTATCTCGTTTAAGATGTTCACAAGAGCCTTCTGTATGCCGCCGACATGCAGGTCGCTTTGAAAAATAGCAATTTGTTTCATTTGGCATTTCTCCTGGGACGAGGGAAATCCCCGCGGGGAATTGGGTTTCGCTTGACCTTGCTTTTATAGGATTGTATAATACTTTAGATGTTTTTGCAAGGGAGAGTTGGCAAGGTATGGCCGCTGTCAAACGCAAGCTGAATAACAAACGCGGCGTTCTCATATGCGGCGCTTACGGCCACGGCAACGCCGGGGACGAGGCCATACTCGAGGCCATTGTCAAACAGATGCGCTCCATCGACCCTGAAATGCCGATAACCGTGTTATCCCGCCGGCCGGATGAGACGGCCGAAAAACTCGGCGTGGAGGCGCTGCACACCTTTGATCTGTTGTCTTTCCTGCGCGTCATGAGTTCTGTAAAACTTTATATAAACGGCGGTGGCAGCCTTATACAGGACATCACCAGCCGCCGCAGCCTTATGTACTACCTCTACACGCTGCGCGCAGCGAAAAAACGCGGGGCCCGGGTCATCATGTACGGTTGCGGCATTGGGCCGGTCATCCGGGCCGGCGACATTGCCATGACCCGCCGCGTTCTCAACCGCTATGTCGACGTCATAACGCTCAGGGAGCCGGACAGCATGCAGGAGCTGCGCCGCTTCGGCGTGACGGAACCGGAGATGCTGCTCTCGGCCGACCCTGCGATGACGCTCTCGGCAGCTGACGATGAGCGCGTGGACGAGAAGATGCGCTCCCTCGGCCTCGATCCGCATGGGAACTATCTCTGCCTCTGCCTGCGCCGCTGGCCCGGCTTTGAGGAAAAGGCGGTCTGCTTTGCAAGGGCCGCGGACATGGCGCGCGAAAAATATGGGCTGACTCCCGTTTTTCTGTCGATAAACCACCGCAGCGACGGCGAGGCGGCCGACAGGGCTGCGGCTTTCATGGAAAAGCCACCTGTCATTCTGCGCGAGCCGATGGACACTGATCTTACGATAGGGATAATGTCGCGCATGCGCGGTGTCGTCTCCATGCGGCTGCACGGGCTTATTTTCGCCGCCGGCAACGGTGTGCCGCTGGTCGGTGTGTCCTATGACCCGAAAGTCGCGTCTTTCCTCGGATATATCGGGGAGGAGAGCTGTCTCCGACTGGACACACTCACGGAGCAGGCGCTCTGCCAGGGGCTTGAGCGCGCGCTTTCGGACGAAGTGCGGGCGTTCCGGCGGGAGCAGAGTGAAAAGCTTGTACAGCTTGCCCGCGTGAACGTTGACTGCGCAAGGGAGCTTTTGGAAAGACAATGAATATCTGCCTTATAAATAACGATTATAAATACGCGGCGGAGCAGATAATGCTTACCATGTTCCCCGGCGAAAAGCCGGAGTTTACCGACTCGCCCGGGGACGAAGGCACCGTCATCTCTCTGTGCGAGGGGCAGAAGTTCGACACTGCGGTCTGCCAGCTTTCCCTCGGCGGGCGGGTGTACAGGGCCAGCAGCCGCGCACGCCGCGATGATATGCCCGACAGCCTCGAGCTCACCAGACGGCATCAGCAGATAATAAAGCTGGCCTTTTACCGCGCGGCGGCGCGCTGCCTTGGCCGGGAGCCGGTCTGGGGCGCTCTGACAGGGATACGGCCCGGCAAGCTGATGAGCCGGCTATTAGAGTCGGGGCTGTCCGACCGCGCCGCGCGTTCAAGGTTCTGCTCTGTCTACCGCGCCGCGCCGGAGCGCGCGCAGCTCTGTCTGGACACGGCGCACGCCTCGCTCCGTGTCTCGCAGCAGCTTCAGCCGGGAGATATCTGCCTTTATGTCGGTATTCCCTTTTGCCCCACCCGCTGCGCCTACTGCAGCTTTGTCAGCCAGTCCGTTGAGCGCAGCATGAAGCTTATAGAGCCGTTCCTCGACGCGCTTTACATGGAACTTGACGCGACCGCACAGGCGGTCTGCGAGCTTGGGCTGCGCGTCATATCCGTCTACTTCGGCGGCGGCACGCCGACGACCCTGTCACCCGAACAGCTCGACGGACTGTTATCCCGCCTGGGGCACGCCTTCGATCTGTCGCACTGCCGCGAATTCACGGTCGAAGCCGGGCGGCCCGATACAATAACCGCCGAAAAGCTCGCCGTCCTGCGCGGGCACGGCGTTACCCGCGTGAGCGTGAACCCGCAGTCCATGTCCGACGAGGTTCTCGAGGCCATCGGGCGCAGGCATACGGCGCAGGACGTTGAAAACGCGCTCTCGCTCGTGCGCACCGCCGGCTCCTTCGAGATCAATATGGACCTTATTGCCGGGCTTCCCGCCGACACGCCGGTGGGCTTTCGCGCAACGCTCGAGCGCGTTCTGTCCCTCGCGCCGGAAAACGTCACGGTGCACACCCTCTCGCTGAAAAGGGGCTCGCGCCTCCGGCTTGAGGAAACAGTCATACCCTCGGCTGGGGAGGTTGGGGAGATGCTCGACTACGCTGTCTCGCGCCTGCGCGAAACGGGATATTCCCCATACTACCTCTACCGCCAGAAGTACATGTCCGGCGGCTTTGAAAACGTCGGCTGGGCAAGAAGCGGGACGGAAAATCTCTATAACATATGCATCATGGAGGAGCTTTGCAGCATAATTTCCATGGGGGGCGGCGCCTCAACCAAGCTGTGCACGGGCACCGGCCGAATAGAGCGTGTGTTTGCCCCCAAATATCCGCAGGAGTATATCCAGCGCATCGAAAAGGTCTGCGCCGATAAGCGGAAGATAGTCGATTTTTACCGGGCGCTCGGGTTCTGAGCGCCCGCATACAGCAGGGAGGTTTGAAGAATTTGTCCACAAAACTCGATTACTATTTCAAGCACTATGAAAGGTTCCCTTTTCCGGAGCTGCTTGAAGGTCTGACGGAGACTTACGAGCTGCTCGCCCGGGTCAGGGATTTCCTCGATGAGAAGCTGACGCGCGCCGGCGTGTGCGAAAATCTCGGCGTCGTGCTCGGCGCGCCGCCGGCCATACACGGCTGCTGTCACATCGGCGAGGGCACGAAGATATACGACGACGTGTGCATAATCGGTCCCGTCTATATCGGCAAAAACTGTGAGATCAGTCACGGCGCGGTCATAAGGCCGAACACCATCATCTCCGACGACTGTTCCATCGGTCATGGCAGCGAGGTCAAGCACACGGTAATGTTCGGCGGGGCGAAAGTCGCCTCCCTGGCCTTCGCGGGGGACTGCCTGCTCGGTGCGAGCGCGCGCATAGGCTCCGGCGTCATAACGGCCAACCGCAAATTTGACCAGTCCAACGCAACGCTCAAATACGACGGGGAAAAGCACGATCTCGGCGACAGTTTCTTTGGCGTCGTGCTCGGCGACAGCGCCCGTCTCGGCGCTAACAGCGTCACTCAGCCGGGGACGCACATCGGCCACCACAGCTGGGTATATCCGCTGACAAATGTGCGTGGTTTCATCCCCTCCGGCACTCGTGTATATGAAAAGCGCGACCTCGTTTATGAGGAAAACGAGATCGTGGAGCTGAAACCATGATCCAGGCTATTACCGAGCTTGACGGGAGCATACTGCTCTTTATCCAGGAGCATCTGCGAAATCCCGTGCTTACGCCAGTGATGAAGTTTGCAAGCTGGCTTGGCGACGGTGGAATGATCTGGATCGTTGCCGCCGTAATACTGCTTATTTTCCCAAGGACCCGCCGCGGCGGCCTTGACGTGGCGCTGTGCCTTGCCCTGGCCTCGGCGGTGAATAATCTGGTTCTTAAAAATCTTGTGGCACGGCCCCGGCCGTTTATCACCTTCACGGAGCTGGAGGTCATCATAGAGCCACTGACGAGCTACAGCTTTCCGTCGGGTCACTCATGTTCCTCATTCGCTGCGGCTTTCGCCATAGCCTGGGCCTTCAGAGGAAAAGGCGGTGCATGGGCTTATCTTCCCGCGACGCTTATCGCGCTCTCGCGCATATATGTCGGAATCCATTATTTAACAGATGTACTCGCTGGCGCGCTCGTCGGCACGCTCTGCGCCTGGGCTACCTGCGCGCTGACGCGCAGGTTTATAAAAAGCGACCTCATGACCCGCCGCGAGCGCGAACGCCTCCGCTGATTTTTTTACACATAAGTATCTATCCCCTGGCTTTTGCAAAGGCCCGTGGATGCTTTATCAGTTTTCTGTGCAAGGCCAAAAGGCATCATTTCCAGAGTTTTATGACCCCGCGGTTGTTGAGCTGGCAGATCATTACGGCGGCCAGCGGGAAGAGCAGCATGCCGATTACGCCGCACACGCGAAAGCCGAGATATATTGAAAACAGGGACACTATCGGGTCCAGACCGAGCTGGTCACCGATGAGCTTTGCCTGCAGCGAGCTGCGCAGTATCGTAGCCGTCGCGTAACAGATGAGCAGACCTGCGCCGCGAGCGGCGGAGCCGGTCAGCAGGCAGTAGATCGACCAGGGTATAAGGACAGTTCCCGTACCGAGTATGGGCAGCGCATCGATGATCGCGGTCAGCGCTGCCACAAGCACCGGATAGTCTACGCCGAGCAGGAAAAACCCGCCTGTCAGTACGCCAAAAGTCGCCAGCATCAAAAGCCCCTGCGCACGCAGCCAGCGGCCGACCGAGCGGCGCAGATCGTCGCGTATCTCCCGTGCACTGCTGCGCGATTTCTCCGGTATCTGCCGCAGGATGAAAGCCTTGACCTCCGGGTATGAGGCCGATATGAAATATGTCCCAAGCCCCGCCGTTATTGCAAACAGCAGTACCAGCGGGGTCTTTTCCACTGCGGCAGTCACGAGCCCGGGCAGTCGCGCCGATATCGTGGCCGGGATCGCCGTAAGCTGCTCCGCCAGAGAGTCGAGCGCCGCCTCAAGATACTCCTGCACAGGCACGGGCGCAGAGCCTATATAGTGCATTGCCAGGGCCTCGAGCCGTTCCAGGTTGTCTAGGAACGAGCCCAGCAGCTCCGGCAGCCGTCCGGTCAGCTCCATAAGCTGCGTTACGACGCCGGCTGCACCCCAGATCAGCAGCGCCGCCAGAAGCGCGACGAGCAGCAGCGTGCATACGCCTGAGGCAGCGGCGCGCGGGAAGCGCCCGCGCAGGATCAGCACCCGGACGAGAGGATCCATCGTGGCCGCCAGCGCCATGGAGATCAGAAACGGCAGCAAACAGGGCAGCACATAGCGCGCGCCAAGCAGAAGCAGGCCCACTGCCAACGCCCACAGCAGCAAACTTGTCAGGTATTTGGGCGGTTTTATGGACAAAACGCATAATCTCCTTCTCAATTTATAAAAAACGGCAATTGCTTTTGCATTCCCGCTATGTTATATTACATCCATGTGCAGCGCACAAATGACTTTCTCAGAGGGACTAATTTCTATGGAAACGGACAACAAACACACCTATTATCTGGTTGAGTCCTCAATGCTGCCGGAGATATTCATCAAGGTGACTCAGGCCAAGGCTCTGATAGAGGCCGGGGAGGTTTCGACCGTCGCCGAAGCCGTGGCGGCCGTTGGCATCAGCCGGAGCGCGTTTTATAAATATAAGGATTCGATCTGGCCGTTCCGCGACATGAAGAACGAGCGCATCCTCACTTTTTCGATCGTCCTGCGCAACAGGCTGGGGCTTTTGTCGAACGTTTTGGGCGTGTTCGCCGATTCCGGGGCCAACATCCTGACCATCAACCAGAGTATGCCCGCAAACAGCACCGCAATAGTCACCATTTCTGCAGAGACTGCGAATATGCATCTGTCGGTGGAAGAGCTTATGGCCAGCCTGCGCGCCTTTGACGGCGTCGTGCGGCTTGAACTGCTGGGAGGATAACGGAGGAATAAGATGATAAAGACCGCCCTGCTCGGCTTTGGCACCGTCGGAAGCGGCGTTGCGGAGGTCATGGCGGAGAACCATGACAGCATCGCCCATAACGCGGCCGAAGAGATCGGGCTGAAATACATTCTTTGCCGCAGACCGCGCCCGGGAAGCCGGTTTGCAAACCTGATAATCCACGATTTTGAGACTATACTCAACGATCCCGAAATACTTATTGTCGCCGAGTGCATCGGCGGCGTCGGGGAAGCCTATGACTACACCAGGCGGCTGCTCCTGGCGGGTAAAAACGTCGTCACAGCCAATAAGGAGCTGGTGGCAGCCCACGGCTGCGAGCTATTGGCGATCGCAAAGGAAAAAAACCTCAACTACCTTTTCGAGGCCAGCGTCGGCGGGGGCATACCGATAATCCGGCCGATATCCCAGTGCCTGGCCGCAAACGAGCTTGACGAGGTATACGGCATTCTCAACGGCACAACAAATTATATTCTCACACAGATGGAACAATGCTCACAAAGCTTCGAGGAGGCCCTGCGTGAGGCGCAGCGTCTCGGCTATGCGGAGGCAGACCCCACTGCCGACATCGAGGGGCTGGATGCCTGCCGCAAGATCTGCATCCTTGCAGACCTCTGCTTCGGGCGACACATCGACCCCGAGGAGGTCCGCGCAACCGGCATCACTGGCGTTTCCATCGAGGACGTGAAATATGCCGACGTGCTGCAAAGCAAGATAAAGCTCATCGGGCGCGCGCTGCGCACGGGGCCGAACACCGTAACAGCCTATGTCGCGCCGCATCTTATAAGCAACCGCAGCATGCTCTCGAACGTGCACGGCGTGATGAACGGCATAATCGTGCGCGGCAACGCGCTGGGCGAGGCGATGTTTTACGGCCCGGGCGCCGGAAAGCTCCCGACCGCGAGCGCGGTCGTGGCAGACATAATAGACGCGGCAAAACACCTCAAGGCGCGCAAGTATCTCGGCTGGGACGAGATGGAGCCAGGCGGGTTCACTGATTCGGACGACATCGTCAGCCGCTGGTTCATCCGCACCAGTTCTCCTCTGTCCGAGATCGGCAGGTCTTTCGGAAACATACGCTTTGTCAGCTATGACGGCTCGCCCCAGGACGAATATGCTTTTGCCACATCGCCCATGTACGCGCACGCCATCAAGGTCATGACCCGGCATCTTGAGATCCGCTCCATGTTCCGCATCCTCGACTGACAGGCCGGGGATTTTCGGAATACACTGGATTGGGAAGGAACAGACTTTATTCAGAAGGGATCAGTAATTATGCTCTTAGTAAAGAAATTCGGCGGCAGCAGCGTGGCCAACGCCGAGAGAATCCACAGAGTGGCCGGCATTATCGCCGACGACTACGCCTCGGGTCACGATATCGTGGTCGTCCTTTCGGCGCAGGGGGACACGACAGACGAGCTGATCGCCAAGGCACAGGAGATAAACCCCAACCCCTCTAAAAGGGAGATGGATATGCTTCTGTCTACCGGAGAGCAGGTTTCGATCGCACTGATGGCCATGGCGCTCGAGCGTATGGGCCTTCCGGTCGTTTCACTCACGGGCTGGCAGTTCGGAATGCGCACGGACTCGGACTTCGGCTCGGCGCATATAAACCGGGTCAATGTCGAGCGACTGAAAAACGAGCTGGACAGCCGGCGCATCGTCATCTGCGCGGGCTTTCAGGGCGTTACAAGGAATCTGGAAATAACCACGCTCGGCCGCGGCGGCTCGGACACAACGGCGGTCGCCATCGCAGCGTCGCTGCACGCGGACAAGTGCGAGATATACACTGACGTGGAGGGAGTCTATACGGCCGACCCGAGGAAGGTCCCCAACGCCCGCAAGCTCGAGGCCATAACCTATGATGAGATGCTCGAGCTCGCCTCCCTCGGCGCACAGGTGCTGCACAACCGCAGTGTGGAAATGGCAAAAAGATATAACGTTAATCTGGAGGTGCTCTCGAGCTTTGTAAGAGCGCCCGGTACAAAAGTCAAGGAGGTCGTAAAGGACATGGAGGAAATGAAAATAAGCGGTATCGCAAAGGACTGCAACGTTGCAAGGATAGCCATCGTCGGCGTGCCGGATGAGCCGGGCATCGCTTTCCGCATATTCCGCGCGCTGGCAAACGCGAAGGTCAACGTCGATATCATCCTCCAGTCTGTCGGCAAGAACAATACAAACGACATAAGCTTTACCGTCGCCCGCGAGGAGATGGAAAAGGCGCGCGACGCCGTTATGGAGTACAAGGAGTCCATCGGGTTTGAGCGCGTCAATGTCGACACCTCGGTCGCCAAGGTCAGCATAGTCGGCGCGGGTATGATACGCTCCCCCGGCATCGCCTCTATGATGTTCGAGGCGCTGTACGACGCAAAGATCAATATCCAGATGATCTCAACCAGTGAGATAAAGATCTCCGTGCTGATCGATGAAGCCTATGCGGATATCGCGATACAGGCGATACACAAAAAGTTCTTTTCAGACTGAAGAAAAAGGCTCGTGATGAGCCGGAAACACCCCGTTTGCTCGACGGCCGGCGCCGTATGCGCGGACGGGGTGTTTTGCCGGCAGCGTGCAGCTGGCTTTTCAGAAAGCGCCTTACTTAAAAAATATAAGCTGAAAAAAGAACGGAAGGGGCTCTCAGAACCCCTTCCGTAAAAGGAAATATATAAGTTTTGGGGGCCCGGCTCAAAATTCGAAATCCCTGGCAAATTGCTCCGTCAGCGCCGAGCACTCCTCAAGATATCCGGCCGGATGCGTTATCATGTAAGTCATGACCTCAACGCCCTCAAACTGCTCACGCAGATAATAA
The DNA here is from genome assembly GCA_964609305.1 of uncultured Oscillospiraceae bacterium. Lineage (GTDB taxonomy): Bacteria > Bacillota > Clostridia > Oscillospirales > Oscillospiraceae > CAKSXP01. The sequence continues at coordinate 45,025 of CAZSRK010000007.1, read as the reverse complement.
ACATCGCCGTTTTCGTCATAGCCGCTGGCCACCATATAATCATCGCCCTGGACAAGATAGCTGCAATCACGGCCCTGATACTGCTCATAGTCGCTTTGCAGCCACTCTTCCCCCGTGTCAAAGGGTAAGTAGTATATCGTGCTCTCCCACACGGTTATGGTCATATCCAGTGCGGAGCTGTAATAGATATACCGGTATCCAGACGGCGGGATCGTATCCTCAAGCTGCACGAAGCCCTCGGGGACAAAGAAGCTGTGCCCGCGGACGGAATATACCCATCCGACATCCTGCTGCACATATGACGTGGAGACGGCGGGCTCGACCGGTATCAGCTCGGAAGAGACGGTACCCGACACCGTGTTTGATATCACAAGCTAGACCACATATACACCCGCGTCATAAAGCACAGCGTCTCCGCCCGCGCTGGTTATGTACCACGACTCACCGGAGAGCCTTTGTTCCTCCGCCTGCCGGATCAGGCTGTCCATATCCCCGCCGAGAGCCTCGATATACCCGTAGCAATCGAGCTGGCAATCAAGCTGTGTATCGTAATAAAATCCAACATAATCATGGTATGTCCCGGCGTCCTGCTGCGCGTATGTACAGCACAGCATGATCGCCACGAGGCCGTCGTTTATGCTGTACTCATATGATATATCGTATAGGGCGCTTCCCTCCTCGCCGGCGCGCAGCTCGTCGGCGATCGAGGAATACTCCATTATCTCTGCGTTGAACGCCTCCGCGTTGTCCGAGTTCCAGACAAGCCGGGGCAGGCGCACTCTGTGCAGCCAGTCGTAATTCTCCGACGGGTCCTGCACGTTCACTGCCTTTTTCGAATAATCGAGCACACACTCGACAGACGGCCCATCGTCGCTCTCCACTGGCAGGAGCGTCTCCTGCGCCGGAGAGGTTTGGGCCTCGGGGCTGTCTGCGGGGCTTGCGGATGCTTCGGATCCGTCCTTTCCACCGTCCGACAGGAGCACCCAGATTATCGCGCCGAGCAGCAGACAGTCGACAACAGCCAAGACGGCCGCGAGCAGCTTTCTCCTCTTTTTTGGCCAATTCTCAGACATCGCGGAATCTCCCCACTTTATCCCTGTATCACTTCATGATTCGCCCTGTTTTCTCCACCTGTGCGAATATCAGCGCATAAAATGTCGCTCTTTTTCCCACTTTATCCAGCGCAGGCCACTGCCGCGGCAGCGGCGGAGGGCTCCGGCTCCCGCACCTGCTCGGGCCGGGGCTTCTCCTCCTGACGTTCACGCAGACGCTCGCCGGCAACGGCCAGCATCAGCTTGATGCGGTTTTCCTGATTTACCCGGGTCGCTCCGGCGTCGTAATCTATTGGCACGATGTTCGCTTCGGGCAGCATCGTGCGTATCTTCCTTATCATCCCTTTGCCGACGATATGGTTCGGCAGGCAGCCGAAAGGCTGCGCGCAGATGACGTTTTCGTAGCCGTGCCCGATAAGCTCCATTATCTCTCCTGTGAGCAGCCAGCCCTCTCCCATCTTGCAGCCGGTGCCGATGACCGGCTCGGCCAGCTCACGCACGCGCTCTGCCGGTGCGGGGGCGGTGAATTTCGGACATTCCTGTACCGCCTGGATAAGCGCGGTCTCAAACTGGCGCAGATAGGCATACAGCAGCTCGACAGCCTTTTTGCGCGCGGAGCTTCCGCCGTACAGCTCTATATCGCGTATGTTGTTTATCACGCAGTAAAGCAAAAAGCCCATGAGCCCCGGCACCATCACCTCGCAGCCCTCATCGGCGAGGAACTTTTCAAGGTTGTTATTGGCAAGCGCCGAATATTTGACGTATATCTCGCCGACGATTCCGACCTTTATCTTCGGCGTCTTGACTATCTCAAGCGCGTCGAACGAAGCTACGATGCGGCGGAAAAGCGGAGCCATTTTCCGCGCTGCAAAGTCCCGGCCCCTCATAAAGCTGTCAGAGATATCGTCTATCCAGCGGTTTATGAGCCTGTCGGTGTCGCCGGGGTTCACCTCATACGGACGGGTCTGATTGCCCAGCAGCATAAGCAGGTCGCCGCAGGCGACAGCCGCCATTGCGCGCCGGGCCAGCGGCAGCGTCACCTTAAAGCCGCTGTTTTTCTCCATGCCGAGGCTTATGGAGATGACCGGCACCTGTTCCATGCCCTCGTTTTTAAGCGCCTTGCGCAGAAGGTGTATGTAGTTCGACGCGCGGCAGCCGCCTCCGGTCTGACTCATCATCAGGGCGGTGTGGTCAACGTCGTACTTACCGCTCTTGAGCGCGGCTATCATCTGGCCGATAGTCAGCAGCGCGGGGTAGCAGGTGTCATTGTGGACATACTTGAGTCCCTCGTCGATGACGCTCTGGTCAGTACTGGTCAGCAGCTCGATGTCATATCCATAGCTCTGAAACACCTTCTGAAGTATGTGGAAGTGGATATCGCACATGTTGGGAAACAGGATCTTGTAGCAATCGCGCATTTCCCTTGTAAACTCAACTCTGTTTTCCTTATCAAGCATAATCTTTCAACCCTACCCGTTCTTCTTTTCCGACACCGCTGCAAACAGGCTGCGCAGCCGTATTTTGACGGCGCCGAGATTGGTTATCTCATCGATTTTTATCTGTGTGTATATCTTATCCCCGGCCTCGAGTATCGAGCGCACCTCATCCGTGGTTATGGCGTCCACGCCGCAGCCGAAGGACACAAGCTGGACAAGGTTCAGATCGGGGTTTTTGCTCTCGGCGACAAATTTTGCCGCGGCGTAAAGCCGTGAGTGATAGGTCCACTGGTCAAGGACCGTGGTTTTGACAGGCTCCATCTCCGGCGCAACGGAGTCCTCGGTTATGAGCACGGCGCCGCAGTCGGTAACGAGCTTGTCTATGCCGTGGTTGACCTCGGGATCGAGGTGGTATGGCCTGCCGCAGAGCACAATCACGGGAAGGCCGCGGCTTTCCGCGATGCCGAGATATTCCTTTCCCTTGTCGTGCAGCCGGGACATATAGGCGCGGTACTCGGCGAAGGCCGCGTCCACGGCCGCGGAAACCTCGCCCTGTGTAAAGCCGCCGAATTCGCGGTTGAGTATCGCGCACAGCTTCTTTTTGAAATCCTTCACCCGGTGTATACCGAGATAGTCGTATATGTACCTGGTCTCGCGAAGCCTTGGCACATTGGCGCCGATGACCTCCGGGTAGTAGGCCACGACGGGACAGTTATAGTGGTTGTCTCCCTTGCCCTCGTCGAGGTTATAGGTCATGCAGGGGTAGAAGATCGCGTCGACCCCCGCGTCGATGAGCGCCTCGATATGCCCGTGCATGAGCTTTGCGGGGTAGCACACGGTGTCCGAGGGTATCGTCTTCTGTCCATAGAGATAAAGCTGCCTGTTTGACTCGGGCGAGCGGCGCACGCCAAAGCCAAGGGTCTTGAAAAACGTGTGCCAGAAAGGCAGCAGCTCAAACATGTTAAGGCCCATTGGCAGGCCGATGACGCCCTTTTCCCCATCGCAGTCGGCATAGGAGTCAAGAAGCTGCTTCTTATAGTCGAAGAGGTTGAATTTCTCCCCGGAGCTGCCCAGGGCCAGAGGCTTTTCGCATCGGTTGCCGCCGATGAACCGGCCGCCGTCGTCGAAGGTGTTGACCGTCAGGCGGCAGTGGTTGGAGCAGCCCTTGCAGGTGACCGCCCTGACCTCGTGCTTAAAGGTCTTGAGCCTTTCGGCGCTGATGATGCTGCTGTGCTCGGGCGCGTTTTTCTTCGCCCAGAGAGCGGCGCCGAAAGCGCCCATGAGCCCCGCAATGGCGGGACGAGTGACGTTCCTGCCGGTCTCAAGCTCGAACGCACGCAGGACCGCATCGTTGAGGAACGTGCCTCCCTGCACCACAATGTGCTCGCCAAGGGAGGCGGCGTCGGCCACGCGGATGACCTTGTAAAGCGCGTTTTTGACCACGCTGACGGACAGTCCGGCAGAGATGTTTTCGATGCTTGCGCCGTCTTTCTGCGCCTGCTTGACCGAGGAGTTCATGAACACCGTGCAACGGGAGCCCAGGTCGACGGGCCTGTCGGCGAAGATGCCCTTTTCTGCAAATTCCTCTATCGAATAGCCGAGCGCACCGGCAAAAGTCTGCAAAAACGAGCCGCAGCCGGAGGAACAGGCCTCATTGAGGAAGATGTTGTCTATCGCGCCGTTTCTGATGCGGAAGCATTTTATGTCCTGACCGCCGATGTCGATTATGAAATCGACCTCGGGGTCATATTTCCTCGCGGCGGTAAAATGGGCGATTGTCTCGACAACGCCCATATCGATGTGAAAGGCGTTTTTGATAATCTCCTCGCCATAGCCCGTCGAAGCGGAGGAGACTATCTCGATATCAGGGAATTTTTCGTATATCTCCTCAAGAAAGCCCTTCACGAGCGGGACGGGATTGCCGCTGTTTGGCATGTATTTTGTGAATACCGGCTCCTCGTCCTCGTTGAGCACGACCGCTTTGACTGTCGTCGATCCGGCGTCGATGCCTATGTACGCCCGCTTTGACTCGGTAAGGGGCCTGTTCTCGGGATTTATGTCCAGGCTGTGCCGGGCCCTGAAGGCCTCGTACTCCTGCATGTCCGAAAAGAGGGGACGGCTGCTTTTGAAATCCCCGGTACCGGAAAACGCGCTTATCTCCTCGATAGTCCTGTCAAGGTCGACGCTCTCCCCCTCCGAAAGCAGCGCGGCGCCGCTGGCAACATAAAACAGGGAGTCCTCGGGGCAGTATCCCTCAAGTCCGAGCGCACTGTCGAAAGCCGCGCGTAGCTGGCTCAGGAATGTCAGCGGCCCGCCGAGATAGACGACCCTGCCGGTTATCTCGCGGCCCTGCGCGAGCCCGGCTATCGTCTGGTTCACGACTGCGGCAAAGATGCTCTGGGCAATGTCCTCCCGCCGTGCGCCCTGGTTGAGCAGAGGTTGGATATCGCTCTTTGCGAAAACACCGCAGCGCGAGGCGATGGAATATATCTTGCCATAGTCCGCGGCCAGCGTATCCATCTCGGATGGCGTGATGTCCAGAAGCGTCGCCATCTGGTCGATGAACGCACCTGTACCGCCGGCGCAGGAGCCGTTCATGCGCACCTCCATCGCGCCGGACAGGAAGAGTATCTTGGCATCCTCGCCGCCGAGCTCGATGACCACGTCGGTTCCGGGCAGGAAGCGGTTTATCGCCGCGCGGGTCGCATACGCCTCCTGATAAAAGGGGAGAGACGCCCTCTGCGCAAAACCCATACCCGCCGAGCCGGACACACAAAGCGAGCAGTTTTTGAGATTCGGGAACTTTTCACGTATCTCAAGCAGCTGCTGCGCGGTCTTTTCGGATATCCGGGAGTAATGTCGCTCATATTTCTTGTATATTATCTGGTTGTCACTGTCGAGCACGACGCATTTGAGCGTGGTCGAGCCGACGTCAAGTCCAATTCTTATCATAGGTTTCCCTTCAAAAGTTTCAAAGTTCTTGAATTATAACACATAATTGTGAACAAATCATCATTTTTCGATTGTAAATCAATGGTTTTTGTCTTTTTTACGCGCACGGGCCGCGCCGGGCGGAAGGCTTTTGTGTATTTGCATGAACTTTAGCTTGCTACTTGACTAAAGACGATATAAGCTTTATTATAACTCTGTGCCGCAGACGGCACATGCGTAAAGCAAAGGAGAATACCCTTATGGACATAAAAAATCTTGCGCTTCCCCGCGATGAGGAGGCCGTGCTCGCGCTGCGTTCGCTTTACGAGAGCCACGGCTATACAAAATACCGTATGAGCAAGTTTGAGGAATATGACTTCTACGCTGGAAACCGCTCGTTTCTGCGGGTCGGGAGCATACTCACCTTTACCGACCTGTCGGGAAGGCTCATGGCGCTCAAGCCGGACATCACGCTCTCCATCGTCAAAAACGCGCGGAAGGGCCAGACGGAGAAGGTGTATTACAACGAAAACGTCTACCGGCCGGACGCCGGCGGACGGGAATTTCGCGAGATAATGCAGGTCGGACTCGAGTGTATAGGCCCAAAGGACGCCTTTACAACGGCGGAGGTCATCTTTCTGGCCGAGAGCAGCTTAAAGCTTCTCTCCAGCGGCAGTGTCCTCGACGTGTCGCACATGGGCCTTATGCTCGGCCTTTTGGACGAATCGGGCCTTTCCGCCCGACCTCGCGCGATGGCGCTGGAGCTCATTTCCCACAAGAGCGCGCACGAGTTAGCCGCGCTGTGCGCTGAAAACGGCGTCCGGCCGGAGATGTCGGAAAGGCTCGCCGCGCTCTGCGCGATATATGGCCCGTTTGAAACGGCCTTCGCCCAGGCCCTCACACTGGACGTCAACGACGCCACGCATGCGGCTCTCAACGAGCTGAGAAGGGTGTTCGCTCTCGTGCGGGCCATGGGCGGCGGGGACACCGTCAGGCTCGACTTTTCCATCGCCAGCGACATGAACTACTACAACGGCGTCATCTTCCAGGGATTTATCGAGGGCGCGCCGGCGGGCGTGCTCTCCGGCGGACGCTACGACAGACTGCTGCCCCGCTTTGGTCTGGACGAGGGTGCGGTGGGCTTTGCCGTGTACCTCGGGCTTATCGAACGATTCCTGACCGGCGAGAACGGATTTGACGCGGAGGCCCTCTTGCTTTACAATGACGATGACGACCCCATGCTCGTCGCACGGAAGGCCGCGCAGCTTCGCCGTGAATACGGCAGCGTGCGCGTGCAGAAATCCGGCGGGCAGATGCCCCGCTGCCGCAGGACGATCATCTTCTCGGAGGACGCGGACGAATGAACGATTATATAAACATCGCTCTGCCAAAGGGCAGGCTTGGCGAAAAGGCCTATGCGATATTTGAAAAGCTGGGCTGCGGCTGTCCCGGGATACTTGAGACCGGCCGCCGGCTCATCTTTGAAAACGCGGGCAACCGCGTGCGCTATTTCTGGGCAAAACCCTCGGACGTGGCTATATATGTCGAGCGCGGCGCGGCCGATATCGGCGTCGTCGGAAAAGACATCCTGCTCGAGGAACGCTCTGACGTATACGAGCTGCTGGATCTAGGCATGGGCAAATGCAGCATGTGCGTGGCTGGCCCGTCCGGCAAAAGGATGCCGGCCGACCGCACGCTCAGGATAGCAACGAAGTTCCCAAACATCGCCTCAGACTACTTCGCCTCGCGCGGCCTGGAGATAGATATCATAAAGCTCAACGGTTCGATAGAAATAGCGCCGCTTCTCGGTCTTTCCGACGTCATCGTCGATATCGTCGAGACCGGCACCACGCTGAGAGAGAACGGGCTTGAGGTATACGAGACGATAGTCCCCGTCTCGGCAAGGCTGATCGCCAACCGGGCGGGATACAAATTCAAGAACGAACGCATCGCCGGGCTCTCCTCGCGGATAGCCGCGATGCTGGAGGCAGAGAAGAAATGATAAGAATAATCCCCTTTGAAGAGCTGACGCCGCAGGATATCTTCATGCGTGCGCCGGAGGACACGGGTGCCGTGGCTCAGACCGTGTCCGAGATAATCGCGGACGTGCGCGCCCGCGGGGGCGAGGCCCTGCGCGAGTATACCGCGCGCTTCGACGGCTGGACGCCCGGCGAAATCGAGGTAACAAAAGAGGAGTGGGACGCGGGCGCCGAGTCGGTAGACGCCGGATTCATGGCCGTGCTTACCGAGGCCCGCGACAACATCGCGCAGTTTCATGAACACCAGAAGCGCGAGGGCTTCCGTTTTGAAAAGCCTGGCATCATCCTTGGGCAGAAGGTCATGCCGCTAAGGCGCGCAGGCATCTATGTCCCCGGCGGCACGGCGGCCTATCCCAGCACGGTGCTGATGGACTGCCTGCCTGCCGCTATCGCCGGCGTGGGCGAGATCATCATGACCACGCCCACCAAAAACGGTCAGGTGCCGCCGGCCATCCTCGCTGCGGCCCGCCTTTCGGGGGTCTCACGTATTTTCAAGATCGGCGGGGCCCAGGCGGTGGCCGCGCTGGCTTACGGTGCTGGCAGCGTACCGCGTGTGGACAAGATCGTCGGTCCCGGCAACGTCTTTGTCGCCGAGGCAAAGCGTCAGGTTTTCGGCCAGGTCGCCATCGACATGATCGCTGGGCCCAGCGAGATCCTCATTCTCGCCGACGGCACGGCGGAGCCCCGCTTTGTCGCGGCCGACATGCTTTCACAGGCGGAGCACGACACAAACGCCTCCGCCGTGCTCATAACCGACAGCGAACACCTGGCCATAGCCGTGCGGGACGAGCTGGAAAAGCAGATACCGCTTCTGCCGCGGGCCGATATCGCGCGCCGATCCATCGACGGCAACGGCAAGATCATCGTCGCGCCCACGCTGGAACAGGGCATCGACACGGCAAACGAGATAGCGCCCGAGCATCTAGAGGTCTGCGTCGACGACCCGATGCCGCTGCTGGACAGGATCCATTGCGCCGGCTCCATCTTCCTTGGCAAATACTGCCCCGAGGCGCTCGGCGACTACTTTGCCGGTCCGAACCACACTCTTCCGACCGGCGGCACAGCCCGCTTTTCAAGCCCGCTGTCCGTCGACGATTTCGTGCGGCGCTCGTCCTACACCTGTTACAGCGCCGAGGCGCTCGAACGTGTGAGCGGTAAAATCGCGCGCTTTGCCGAGGAGGAAGGGCTTCACGCCCACGCCCGCAGCGTTACCGTCAGGTTTGAGAGGTGACAGAGCATGAGCAGATTTTTAAGTCCCCGCTTTTCCTCGCTTGAGGCATATGTCCCCGGCGAGCAGCCGCAGGATAGAAAGTACATAAAGCTAAACACGAACGAATCTCCATATCCGCCTTCCCCGCGCGTTATCGAGGCGATTAACAGCCGCGAAGTCTCGGATCTGCGCCTGTACTCCGACCCCGACACGCGCGAGCTCACGCGCGCCATCGCCGAGAGCCTCGGCACACGCACGGAGTGTGTTTATACGGCCAACGGCTCGGATGATATACTCAATTTCAGTTTCATGGCCTTCTGCGGGCCGGAGAAGGGCGCGGCCTTTCCGGATATCAGCTACGGATTTTACGAGGTCTACGGCCGGCTGTATGGCCTGGACTGCCTGAAGGTTCCGCTGCGCGAGGATTTTTCGATAGATCCCGAGGCATATTACGGTTTGGGCCGCACCGTCGTGATCGCAAACCCCAACGCGCCGACGGGGCTGTGCCTCTCGCGGGAGCAGGTGCGCGGCATCGTCGAGCACAATCCCGGCGATATCGTGCTCATCGATGAGGCATACGTCGACTTTGGCGACGAAAGCTGCGTTCCCCTGACGCAGGAATATGACAACCTGATCGTGGTCCAGACCTTTTCCAAATCCCGCTCCCTTGCCGGTGCGCGCCTGGGTTTTGCCGTTGCAGACCCCGCGCTCATCGCGGACCTGAACAGGATAAAGTTTTCGACGAACCCGTACTGCATAAACCGCCTGTCCCTGTTGGCTGGTGCGGCAGCCGTGCGCGATACGGAGTATTTCAGACAAAACTGTGAAAAGATCATGCGTACGCGAGAGGAAACTGCGCAGGCGCTTTCAAAGCTCGGATTCCAAACCCTGCCGAGCTGCGCAAACTTTATTTTTACGCGAAAACCCGGCGTCTCCGGCGCGTTGCTGTACGAGAAGCTGCGCGAGCGCGGCATTCTCGTGCGCCGATGGGACAAGCAGCGGATATCCGACCATCTGCGCATAACTATCGGGCTGCCCGAGGATATGCAAAAGATGCTCGCGGAGATAAAAAATATCCTGGAGGAGATTGAAGCATGAGGAGTGCACAGATATCCCGCCGCACGGCGGAGACAGATATAACATTGCGCCTGAATCTCGACGACGCGTCTGACGGCGGCGATATCGCCACCGGCGTCGGCTTTCTTGACCACATGCTCATCCTGTTTGCCGGCCACAGCCGCTTCGGTCTCTCCCTAAGGTGCGAGGGCGACACCTTTATCGACGACCACCACAGTGTCGAGGATATCGGCATCTGCCTGGGCCAGGCTTTTGCCGCCGCGCTGGGCGAAAAGCGGGGCATAACCCGCTACGGCAGCGTGATCCTGCCCATGGACGAGGCTCTCATCCTCGCCGCTGTGGACATCTCCGGCCGGGGGCTGCTTCGCTGGGGACTGGATATCCCGACCGAAAAGGTTGGCGCCTTCGATACCGAGCTTGTGCAGGAGTTCTGGACCGCCTTCGCGCGCTGCGCCGGGGTCACTGTCCATCTGCGCCGGCTCGACGGGGAAAATTCGCATCATATAATCGAGGGTGCCTTCAAGGCCATGGCCCGCGCCCTGCGCACGGCGGCCGCTGTCGACCCCTCCCTCGACGGTGCCGTACCCTCGACCAAAGGCAGTCTGTAAGGAGAGATTCGGTATGGTGGCAATAATCGACTATGGCGTCGGCAACCTATTTTCGCTGCAAAGCTCCTTTTCCCGCATCGGGACCGAGGCCGTCGTGACCGGCAGTGCTCAGGTGATCGAAAAAGCCGACAGGCTGCTTTTACCCGGCGTCGGGGCTTTCGGCGATGCGGCGCAGAAGCTTCGCGAGAGCGGGCTTTCAGAGCTTATAAAAAGTCAGGTGAGCAACGGGAAGCCGCTTCTCGGTGTGTGTCTCGGGATGCAGCTTCTCTTCCAGCGCAGCTATGAGTACGGCGAGCACGAAGGCCTCGGTCTGCTTGAGGGCAGCGTCGTGCCCATCGCGCCGATGACGGGGCCGAAGCTGAAAGTGCCGCAGATTGGCTGGAACGCGCTGCACTTTGTGAGAGAAAGCCCTCTTTTCCGCTACGTCCCGGAGGGGGCGTACGTCTATTTCGTACACTCCTATGCCGCAGTCGGCTGTGAGGACAGCCTGCTTGCAACGACCGATTACGGTGCGTCGCTGACCGCAGCCGTCGGAAAGGGCGGCGTTTACGGCTGTCAGTTCCATCCGGAGAAGAGCGGAGGCGTAGGCCTTAGTATACTCAGGGCTTTCTGCGAGCTGTGATAACAGGAGGTAAATAATGAATATTTTTCCCGCGATAGACCTTTATGAGGGACAGGCCGTACGTCTGTTCAAAGGGGACTATGCGCAGATGACCGTATACAGCGACGATCCGCCCGCGCTGGCGCGGCAGTTTCGCGACGGCGGCGCGCAGTTTCTGCATGTCGTCGACCTTGAGGGCGCGCGCGACGCAGGCACGCCAAACCTCGGCATGGTCAGGAAGATCGTCGAATACGGCGGGCTTCGGACTCAGGTCGGCGGCGGCATACGCAGCGCGGATACGGTCAAAAAATATCTCGACATCGGCGTCATGCGCGTAATACTGGGCACCGCGGCGCTGGAAGACCCCGATTTTCTGGCGGAAATGCTTGAAAAATATGGCGAGAGGATAGCTGTCGGTGTCGACGTGCGCGATGGGATGGTCGCCGTGCGCGGCTGGCTGGAGACCAGCAGTACGGAGTGCTTCGACTTCATTGGCAGGCTGGCCGGCATGGGCGTGCGGACCGTCATATGCACGGACATCTCGCGCGACGGCGCAATGCGCGGGGCAAATCTCGAGCTTTACAGGCGCCTTTCCGAGAGCTTTGGACTGGACATCGTGGCCTCCGGCGGCGTCTCCAGCCTGGACGATATCCGCGCGATGCGCGGCATGGGACTGTACGGCGCTATCCTTGGCAAGGCGCTGTACACCGGTGGTATAAAGCTTGGGGAGGCATTGGAGGCGGCAAAATGATTACAAAACGTATAACCCCCTGTTTGGATGTGCGTGACGGCAGGGTCGTCAAGGGCACAAATTTTCTTGACCTGCGCGACGTATCCTCGCCGGTCGATCTCGCCTCTTTTTACAGCGACAACGGCGCGGACGAGCTTGTTTTTTATGACATAACCGCCTCTGCGGAGGGGCGTGCGCTGTTCACGGACATCCTGCGCGAGGTCGCCTCGACCATCTTCATTCCGCTGTGTGTCGGCGGTGGGATAAACACCGTCTCAGACTTTGACCGCGTACTCAAATGCGGTGCGGACAAGGTCAGCGTGAACTCCGGTGCGATACTCGACCCATCGCTCATCGGCGCCGCTGCAAAGAGATACGGCGACCAGTGCGTGGTGCTCTCAGTCGACGTAAAGCGCGTCGACGGCCACTTCACGGTTTTTGCCAAGGGCGGACGCGAGTGTACCGGGCTCGACGCGATAGAGTGGATACGCCGGGGCGTCGGCGAGGGAGCGGGCGAGGTTTGTGTCAACAGCATCGACACCGACGGGGTCAAGGGCGGCTTTGACCTGCCCATGCTCGAACAGGTGTGCGACGCCGTGAACGTGCCTGTCATCGCCTCCGGCGGAGCCGGGTGCGAGGAGGATTTCGTTACGCTGTTTCGCTCCGTACCGGGCGTTGATGCGGGGCTTGCCGCCTCTATCTTCCATTTTGGCGAGGTATCCATTCCCGGGCTTAAAAAGACGCTGTCGGAAGCCGGCATAAACGTCCGGCTGTAACGGCCGGCGCTACATGTTTACAAATGAGGTGACATCCATGGATATAAAAGATCTGAAATTCGACTCACGCGGACTGATACCCGCAGTGGTTGTCGATGACGAAACATGTTCTCTTCTCACGCTGGCTTATATGAACGAGGAAAGTCTTCGCATCTCCATCGAGGAAAAACGGACCTGTTTCTGGTCACGCTCGCGTGGAGAGCTCTGGCGCAAGGGAGAGACCAGCGGCAACGTGCAGCATATCGTCTCCATAACCGCGGACTGCGACATGGACGCGCTGGAGGTGCGCGTGCGCAAGGAGGGGCCCGCCTGCCACACCGGCAGCGAGAGCTGCTTTTTCAACACGCTGCTTGAAAACGACGAGGAGCCTGCCGCATTCACCTGTGAGGGGCTGTATGAGCTGCTCGAGGGCAGAAAAAACGCGTCGAAGGAGGGCTCATATACCAGCTATCTATTCGAAAAGGGCATAGATAAGATACTCAAAAAGGTCGGCGAGGAATCCACCGAAGTTATCATCGCCGGCAAGGCCGACGATAAGCGCGAAACTGTCTATGAGATAGCAGATCTTGCTTACCACGTGATGGTGCTCATGGTCGAAATGGGCATTACGCCTGCGGACATACGCCGGGAGCTTGCCGGCCGGCATGTTATGGACAAAAAGGTAAAGCAGGAAAAAATGACCTGAACGCGGCAACCCCCGTCCCTCAAAGGGACGGGGGTTTGCACATCAGGCTGTCCCTGTGCAAAAAGGCCGGCCGTTTGGTACAGACCGTCCCTGTGCAAAAAATCCACAGTGGATTCCAGAGCTGGCCGCGCGGCGCTTTTTGCAGGACGCCCACGGCGTGGCGCGTTGCGTGACATTTTTTACAGGACGCCCACGGCGTGGCGCGTTGCGTGGCAGCCCATGTTCACGACACAGGGCAGGCCCGCGATATGCGTGGGAAACACCTCGATATTGACGCACAGCGCGGTAGTGCGTCCACCGAAGCCCTGCGGCCCGATACCGAGGTCGTTTATCCTCTCGAGCGCGCGCTTTTCCATATCGGCGTAGAACGGGTCGGGGTTGCGCATATCCATGCTGCGCGCCAGCGCGCGCTTTGCTATCAGCGCCGCCTTGTCCAGCGTCCCGCCGAGGCCGACGCCGAGTATCATTGGCGGACAGGGATTGGAGCCGGCAAGATCCGCCGTCTCGACGATGAAGTCGATTATCTCCTCCGGCGTGGACGAGGGAAGAAACATCCTTGTACGGCTCATATTCTCACTGCCAAAGCCCTTGGGCGCAACCTCGAGACGGATGTTCTTCCCGGGCACAAGGCGCGTGTGTATGACCGCGGGCGTGTTGTCGTCCGTGTTCACGCGGCGCAGCGGATCGCTCACGACGGACATGCGCAGCCGGCCCTCGGTATATCCTCGGCGCACCCCTTCGTTCACGGCGTCCTCAAACGCGCCGCCGGTTATGTGCACATCCTGGCCTATTTCCGCGAACACGACGGCCATACCCGTGTCCTGACAGATCGGCAGGCCCTCGAGTGCGGCGGTGGTGAAGTTGTCGAGCAGATCGCAAAGCACGCCGCGCCCGGCCTCGGACTCTTCGGTCTCGCTGGCGCATTCGATGAGCATCGCCGTGGCCGGCGGCAGCCAGACATTGGCCCTGATGCACAGGCGCGCAATCTCCGCAGTTATTGCAGAAACGTCGATTTCACGCATATTGTGGCAAAAGCCTCCCTTCGACAAAACTAGTGTTTTTTCGCTATTTACAAATCGGTGTGGATATAGTATTATCCAGATACAGCTTATCCAATTGGTTCGGGATCAGCCCGAACCCGGCTCATATCTTTATCCCACAACCCCTTTGGCGGACTGTCTGATGGTCCGCCCCTTTTTTTATCTGAGCAGCAGCCAGACGGCTGCGGCCAGCTGCGCAATAAATATCACCGGCAGCCCGACGGTGAACTTCCGCTTTTTCGTCTTGTGCCGGAACACGCACAGGCCCAGCATCGCGCCCACGCTCCCGCCAAATACGGCGCAGAGGATAAGCGCTCTCTCGCTGAAGCGCCAGGCGCCGCGCCTTGCCCTGGCCTTGTCCATGCCGAACAGGACAAAAGTCAGAAGGTTGATGGCGATGAGCCAGGCGATTGCGAATTTCATGCCCAGCCCCTCTTTTTATGTCGCGGCTTTTTCGCGCCCTTCCCGCCTACGGGCCGGGAAGCGGTGCCCTTTCCTGCCGCCGGCTTTTTGCCCGGGCCATCCCCGCCGGACTTTCGTGGCGCGTCCGGGCGGACGAGACAGCCTTTTCCATAGCCGATCAGGTCCTCACGCCCGGCCTCTCGCAGGGCCTGGAGCACCAGACGGCTCTTGTCCGGGCGCTTCCACTGCAAAAGCGCGCGCTGCATCGCTTTCTCGTGCGGGGTTTTTGCCACATATACCGGCTTCATCGTGCGCGGGTCAAGCCCGGTGTAATACATACAGGTCGATATCGTTCCCGGAGTGGGATAAAAATCCTGCACCTGCTCGGGCTGCCTGCCGCGTTTGTGCAGGTATTCAGCCAGCTCCACGGCGTCGCTGAGCGTACTGCCCGGGTGGGACGACATAAGATACGGCACGATATACTGCTCTTTTTCATACCGCTGGTTCAGCCAGCGGTATTTGTCCATAAACTGCTCGTATACGCCGATGTGCGGCTTGCCCATATAGTCGAGCACGCCGTCTATGCAGTGCTCCGGCGCGACCTTCAGTTGGCCGGAGATGTGGTATCTGACCAGTTCGGAGAAAAACTCGCTGTTTTTGTCCTGGAGCATATAGTCATATCTGATGCCGCTGCGCACAAACACCTTTTTGACGCCCGGTATCGCGCGCAGCCTGCGCAGCAGTGCAAGATAGTCGGAGTGGTCGGCGTCCAGGTTCGGGCAGGGCTCCGGAGCAAGGCAGCGCCTTTCCGCACACATACCCTTTTCTGCCTGCTGCCTGCATGAGGCGTGGCGAAAATTCGCTGTCGGTCCGCCAACGTCGGAGACATATCCCTTCCACAGCGGATGCCTGGTCATCGCCTCGACCTCTTTAATAACGCTGTCATGGCTGCGGCTGGTGACGGCGCGCCCCTGATGGAAGGCCAGCGCACAGAAGTTACACGCGCCGAAACAGCCGCGGTTGTGTATGACGGAAAAACGCACCTCCTCGATTGCGGAAACGCCGCCCACATCGTCGTACATCGGGTGCGCCTCACGGGTGTAGGGCAGCGCGGCAACGGCGTCGAGCTCCTGAGTCGTGAGTGCATGCGCCGGGGGGTTCACAACCAGCTTCCGGTTCCCGTGCGGCTGGATCAGCGTCCTTCCGCGCACGGCGTCGTGCTCGGCATATTCGATGCGTGTCGCGTCGGCATAGGCGCGCTTGTCCTTCGTCACCTCTTCAAAGGAGGGAAGCAATACCGCGCCCTCGCGCTTGACGTCCCCGCGGGCTATGAACGCGGTGCCGCGGATGTCCGTCATCTCCGAAACGGAAATTTTCTTTTTGAGCCTGCGCGCTATCTCCCGGGAGGCATACTCTCCCATGCCGTAGGTCAAAAGATCAGCCCTGGAGTCGAACAAAATGCTGCGCCGTACTTTGTCGTCCCAGTAGTCATAGTGCGCGAACCGGCGCAGGCTGGCTTCCAGCCCGCCGATGATAATGGGCATGTCGCCCCCGAAAGCCTCGCGCGCCCGGTTTGCGTATACGATGGTCGCGCGGTCGGGACGCAGCCCCATTTTTTTGCCCGGGGAGTAAAAATCCTCGCTGCGGCGCTTTTTTGCGGCTGTGTAGTGCGCAACCATGGAGTCGAGGTTCCCAGCGCCTATCATAACGCCAAGGCGCGGCCTGCCCATTGCCGTGAATGCCTCTGTCGAACGCCAATCCGGCTGCGCGAGCACGGCGACACGATAGCCCTCGCCCTCGAGCACACGCGCGATGACCGTCGGGCCGAAGCTGGGATGATCGACGTAGGCGTCGCCTGTCACGATCAGAAAATCATACCACCACCAGCCCCGTGAGTTCATATCCTGTTTTGAAACCGGCAGAAAATCGGCAGTGTCCATTGCGTTCTCCTTATTCAAGCTCTCCGAAGTACCAGCCGGATACACCGTGCTTTTTCGCAAACACCCCGCGGCTGGTCTCCTCGACTATCGACAGCAGGTCCCCCGGCTCAACGGGCAGGACATAGTCCGTGCAGTCGTTGGTTATATAGCCGCCATCCGGCGCAGGCCTGAGGTATTTCGTGAGTATCTCCATACGGTATCCGGTGCGCTCGTGCTCGCAGAGGGAAAATTCCTGCCCGCGCCGCAGAACGCGCACGCGGTTGTCCCCCCAGCGGATGTATGCGCTTTTCCCGCCGGGCCTCTGCGCCGTGAGCGCCCTTTTGACCGGGAAGCTGTCATAAAACTCCCAGGAAAAATCCTCCGATCCGGCTCCCGGTATGACGAGGCCGTTGAGCTGGCCGTCGTCTTTGAGCACACAGCCGCCGTCGATGCTGACAATATGCTGGTCCCGGTTTATTACCGGATTTGCGCACACTATGTCCGCGCCATAGAGCATGACGGGCCAGTGCCCGACTATCACCCATTTGTCGAACGAGCGTCCCTGGCCCATAAAGTCGTCGTTTTTCATGCAGCGCTCCGCCTGCCAGGTATCCGGCGCGCCCTCCGGCAGTCCGCCGTGTACAAAGATATAGTCCGGCGTGTCAATGACCTGCGGCAGCGCGGAGAGAAATTCAAACATCTCCCCATAACTGTCCCAGAGCGCGCGCTTTAACTGCCCGATATCCGACTGCGTCGTCACGGAAAGACCCATCTCGTCGCACATCTGCCGCAGCAGCCCGGGGCTCCAGCCGTTTGCGCTGTTTACTATATAATCCAGCGTCGCCCTGTCCATCTCTGGCGTGCTGTCGGTCAGGAGCCTGAACCAGGCGTCGCAGTTGCCGCAGACGGCGTACACGCTGCCTCTTTTCGTCAGCTCCATTACGAAACGCAGCGTTTGCAGGCTCTGCGGCCCTTTCTCAAGTATGTCGCCGACGAAAACCAGATAATCACGGCTGCAATAGTTCATTTTCTCCAGCAGGCCGCGCAGATAAGGCAGGTTTCCGTGCACATCGGAAACGGCGATTATCCGTCTGCCTGGCTCAAAAGCGAGTTTTTGGATTACGGCTTTCATTGACCACCCTTCTCAGATCTGCATTTCCATTAAATAAAGCTGTCCAAACACGCCGGTGTCCCGGCCGGTAACGACAAAGCCTGTCTTTTTATAGAACGCTATCGCGCGCGCATTGGACTCCGCCACATGCAGGCGCAGCTTGTCCCTGCCCTTTTCCCGGCACAGCGCGACGGCATGGCCGATAAGCTGTATGCTGTCGCCCATACCTCGCGAATCCGGCTCCACATAGCACAGGGATATCCAGCCCGCGTTGTCGCGCTTTCCCCGTTCGAGCGTGATATCGATAAGGCCGACAAACTCACCGTGCGCAAATGCCTTCATCACGCATTGCGCGTCCTCTTTTATATGGCGCAGCGCGCTTCGCCAATATCCATCTCCCTCAAAACCGCGGCGCGTGCCGTGCGCAAACTCCCATGCGCGTGCGTAACACTCGGTATAAAGCTGCCTGTCGCTGCCGGCATCGAGAGGCAGCAGCGCGAGATTGTGCCTGTCCTTCGCACCCGATTCGCGCCACCAGGACTGTTGCGCAAAGGTGCTGGTATTTTCGTCCAGATGGCTGTTATCATTGTAATACTGAACGGAGATAACGCCGTTTTCAACATGCAGCAGCGCTACGGCCGTGTTGTCGCCGTGGCCGGCCTGCTCGGCGGTTATGCCCAGCGCGAGCGAGAGGATCGTGCGTATGGCCATTCCGTGGCTCACCGCCGCTACGGTACCGCCGTCGTGCCGCGCCGCGATATCGAGCACGGCCTGTTCCATACGGCGTTCGGTGTGTTCAAACGTCTCCGACCCCTCTACGTGCCAGATCTCGGGCATGACGGAGAAGTTGTGCATCTGCTCGGGAAAGTCCAGCTCCACATTGGCCCATGGCCTGTTCTCCCAAACGCCCATGTCGATCTCGCGCAGGCGTGGATCGATGTTCAGCGTAAGGGGATGGTATTTTTGAATGGCCCCGGCGGTCTCGATCGCGCGGGTGAGGTCGCTGGAATACAGCGCGTCGATGGGCTCTTCGCGGAACCTCTCAGCCAGCGCCTGTATCTGCATGCGGCCGCGCGGCGTCGGCAGTCCGTCATATGAGCCCTGTACGCGGCGGTAGAGGTTGCCCTCCGCCTCGCAGTGGCGTATCAGATATATCTTCGTCATATCGCTTCCCCCGTTGCAGTCCCGGGCCACTCCCGGTCAGCGAAAGTACATGTACAGCTCGCATTTGAGCATACCGTTATAGAGCTTCCTTCTCCTGTCGGCCTGCCGGCCGAAGGCCCGCTCAAACTCCGTGTGCGAGGTCAGAATATATTTCCTCCATCCGTCGTTTTCGCCGAGCGCCCGCAGCGCCTGGCCAAAATCGCGGTAGAGAGCCTCGGCCGAGCGCTTTTCCATCAGCCGCTCGCCGTAGGGCGGGTTTGTAACTATAACGCCGTCGTCCGTGCCCCGGTCAAACTTCGCCGCGTCCGCGACGGAGAAGCGCACGATGTCCCCAACTCCGGCACGCCGTGCGTTTTCCTGCGCCGAGAGCACGGCCCCCGGGTCTATGTCCGAGGCGAGGACGACATACTCTCCGTTAAACTCCCTGTCCCTGGCCTCCTGCCGGGCCTGCCGCCATATCCTCGGGTCGAAGCAGCCCCATTTTTCGGCGGAAAACGCCCGGTTCAGGCCCGGCGCGCGGCCCTTTGCGGCCAGCGCCGCCTCAATGGCTATTGTTCCGCTGCCGCAGAACGGGTCGCAGAATTCGCCCCTGCCGCGGTAGCGCGCAAGGTCCACCAGTGCGGAAGCGAGAGTCTCACGCAGCGGCGCCGGCGAGTTCCCGGGACGGTAGCCCCGCTTGTGAAGGCCCGCGCCGCTGGTGTCAAGATACAGATGCGCCCTGTCCTTCATAATGGCAAACTGTATCTGATATGTTTCGCCGTCCTCGCGGAACCACTCTATACCGTAATGCTGTGACATGCGGCTGACGACAGCCTTTTTTATTATCTTCTGACAGGACGGAACACTCTCAAGCCGGCTGTCCAGGCAGTGGCCCTTGACCGGAAAGGCTCCGTTTCCGGGGATGAGCTCCTCCCAGGGCAGAGCCCTGACCCCCTCAAAGAGCATATCGAAGCTCTCCGCGGGAAAGGTCCCCAGCTCGATGAGCACGCGCTCGCCGAAGCGCAGGCGGATATTCGCCTTTGCCAGATCCCACTGAGTACCGGAAAAGCGCACACGTCCGTTTTCGGCGTGCACCTGCTCCATCCCCATGCGTTTAAGCTCGCCGGACAGCGGGCCTTCAAGGCCGAACAGACAGGGGGCGCACATATCAAGCTTCAAAGCTGTTCCTCCTTCGGCAAAACGTCGTCTCCGTTCTCATCCGGCCCCTCTGGCTGTTCTGCCTGTTTTTCATCCAAAGATGCCTCGGCCGCTTCGGGCCTTTTTCCCGACCCGGTGCGCTCCGGAGAATCAGCTTTCCCGTCATCTGCGTCTTTTCCATCCTCTCCGGACACTTCAGGCTCCTTTTCAGCCGCAGAGGCCCCGGTCGGATCGGAGTATTCATCGGTGCCGGGATTTTCGGCTTTTCCGGACGCTTCAGATTCCTGTGGCTTTTCGGGCGCTTTCGCTTTTCTCAGCCTGAATGACCGTTTCGGTTTTTCCGATTTTTCCGCGTTTTCGCCTTCTCCAGGCTTGTCGCCGGACCCCGCCGGCGCATATTTACCCAGCGACAGGCGCAAAAACACGATCATCGCGTACATCAGAAGAGCCCAGGCCACAGCGGACAGCGCCAGAGACCACGAGGTGGAAAGCCGGCCCGTCCTGTCCACGCGCAGCGCAATCAGGGACAGATGGTTTGCGTAATCCTCGACCTCGGAGTCTATCAGTCCTGCTTCAGTCATCCAGTCCTTGTTCAGGCCAAACCAGTCATAAAACATGGCGCTGGTATCGCCCGTGAGTTCTTCCGCCGTGCCGGTGACAAGGATATAGTCGTTTACAGCCGCCGTCTCTCCGTTTATAAAGGCGTAGGTCGAGTCATAGATGACGTCGGCCGAGTCGAAATACCTCTCCGGCAGGATAACGACGGCAAAGTACTGGTCACAGGGAACGACGGCGTAAAGTGCCGTGACCTCGTCGCTGCCGTTGTATTCCTCGGCGAAATAGCCGAGGATCATATCCACATTCGTCGTCACATAATCGCCGGCGGAAAGCTGCGTGATATCAGATACGAACTCCGACCCGCGCAGCATGTCCACGAAAGCAAAGCCTGTTACCACGAGCAGTATCACAGCCGCTAGTATCGCTGCACAGGCACGGAAAACGGCTCTTTTCGCGCGTTTATTTGGCGTTTTTTCCATTTGGGATACCTCTTGATTCCATATATGCCCTCTCCCTGCCCTGACAGGTGAAGAGAATAATCTGCCGCTTTTCGGACAGCTCGAGCAGAAGCTCCATCGCCCGGGCCATGCGCTCGTCGTCAAATGTGCACAGCGCGTCGTCGAGAATTATGGGACAGGTCTCCTCACCGTCGAGCACGAGCTCGCATACGGCAAGGCGCAGCGCCAGATACATCTGATCCTGCGCTCCCGCGCTCAGGAACAGGCTGCTTCTCGCGGTGACGGAGTCCTTTTCGCGCACCTGCGCGGCAAAGTCCCGGCTTATGCTCAGATCCTCGTACTTCCCGCCGGTCAGTCTTGAAAACAGCTCGCCGGCACGCCGGCCGAGCGCCGGAGAAAAGCGGGTCTGCATCTCAGTATTGGCCTGCGACAATGCGGACACGGCCAGTCCCAGAGCCTCATATTGCTTTGTGAGCTCGGACAGCTTATCCTCCAGCTCACGCTTTTCGCTGTTTATCACCAGCGGGTCGCCCAGAACGTCAAGCCCGCCTTCGGCCTTGGCCAGGTTTTCACGCAGCAGGGCGATGTCTGCCTGTGCTTTGGCGAGCTTACGGCTTGAATCACTGATATCGAGCTGCGAAAGTATGTCCGCCTCGCTCTCCTCCTGTATGGCGCGCAGCCGGCTGAGGCTTTTTTCCGCCTCGGAGACAGCCCTTTCGGCCTCGGCTTCGGCCTGCTTCTCCCGGGCAAACTCCTCCGCGCGGCGGATTATGCCGGCTTCGTCATCGGCAGAATATCTTTTCAGTATATCCGCTCTCCCCTGCCCGCTCTTTAACGCCTGCGCTGAGGCTCTGCTGCGCAGCACGAATATGACGGCGGCGCAGGCAATGCTCAAAACGGCTCCTGCCACAGCTATCTGCCACGCGGCAAACGCACACAAAACCGACAGGACCAGAAGCACCGCCGGTATAGCAAACAGGGCGGCGGGCAGGACCTTTTCCGCGCGTTTTCCCAGCTCGCGCGCCTCGGCGGCGTCTTTGCCGGCCCGCTCTCCGGCCTGCTTGGGAGTGTCCGTGTAACTGAAAGGCAGTGTGTCAAGCTCCGCGCTGGCCTGTGTACGCCGCTTGAGCGCCTCATTCAGCTGCGTCTCGCCCTCGCGCAGGCGCCGCCGGTTTTCGTGCAGGCGCTCGAGCGCGGAGCGGCGAAGCTCCTTTCTCTCGGCGGCTATCTGCGTCTGTATCTCCGGAAGCTGCGCCTGCGCGTAAGCAAGCTCCTGGCGCAGCCGGTCGCGCCGCTGCCCTGCATCTTTAAGGGAGTACAAAAGCTCGTTTTTGCTTTCTATCTCGTTTTCCAGCTCGGGTATCCTCCCGCGCCGGTTCCATCGCCGCGCACGCTGCCATGCGCGCAGGCGGGAGTCCGCCTCGCTCCAGCACTCGTCCTCGCTTCCGGAGGAGACGAGCGAAGCTATGCGCGTTTCAAGCTCAGGGGAGCCGGATACGGCGACATTCGCCTGTCTGATAAACGCGCTGCGCTCGAAGACCTCGCGGGTAGCGCCGGTCAGTGTCTCGCCCGCGTTCGCGCCCGTCAGGCCGGGGAAGGGTTCGCCCGTGCCCGTATACACGGCGGAAAACTCGCGCATAGGCGCAGCGGCTGAGCGGGTCGAACGCGTGATCGTCAGGTCCTGTCCGCGGAACTCAAACTCCATCTCCCCGCGCATCGGCCGGCCGGACCAGGGCGCATATCTGACCTTGTCCGGCTGGTGCCCGGCCCTGGCGCGCTCGGAACTTGAGACTCCATAGAGCATCGCACGGATAAAGGCGCACCATGTCGATTTCCCCTCCTCATTGGGTTTTTCGACTATCGTCAGGCCATCCTGAAGCTCCAGCACGGCGCCCTCTAGCAGACCGAAGTCCGCGCTGAGTTTTTTGATTTTCATATACCAGCGCCTCCCGTCACAGTGAAGGGCCCTCGCCGTTGTCCAGCGCGGCCAGCCCGTAGCGCGCGGCAAGTGTGATCGTCTCGCGCTCTTCTTCGCTCTGCGCCCGGTCGAAAGCCTCCCTCAGCCGGGTAAGGAACAGGCCGCGCAGCGTGTCCTCGCCGCATTTTTCCCAGACTTCGCGCCTTATGCCCGTCCTGTCACGCAGGCGCAGATTGAAAAACCGGCTGGTCAGCCGGGCCTGCGCCTGACGCAGATCGGGTGCCTCCCAGGCGCTGCCGGTAAAGGTGATGCGGTATATGTCCCCATCCGTGTCACCGGGCAGCACGGCCTCAAGCGCGTCAAGAGCGGAAACCCCCTCCGGCACGTTTGTAAGATCCACATCCAGCGTCTCGTATCGCCGCAGGCATACGGGCACGAACCTTATACTCGTGCCTGAGGCCGAGACGTCTGCCAGAATGACGCCCTTTTCGCCGCACTCGTCAAAACCGCGGCCCTCGGCGCAGCCGGGGTATGCAAAATATGTATCGCCTACACGGCACAGGCCGCTGTACCCGTGCACATGGCCCAGCGCGATATAGTCCATCCCGCTGCGGCGGATATCATCCTCGGATATCGGGTTATAGGGGCTTTTTGGCGCACCAACATCGCCGTGAATGACCATTATATCCAGCGTATCCGGTCTTTTTTCGGCCTCGAAACCGCCGAGCAGCCCCTTTTCAAACCGGTCGGTAAAGGCCGCGCCCCAGACGCGCAGGCTCAGCTCGGTCAGCTCGACACACTCGATCTCCCTGCGGGTGAAAACGTGCACATTATCCGGCAGTGAAGCGGTCGCATAGACGCAGGAGCCCGTATACGGGTCGTGGTTGCCCGGCGATATGAACACCGGCGCGTCTATTTCGCCCAGTGCGGCGCACAGCGCCTGCGCGCTCTCGCGGTAGACCCCGTCTCCGTCGAGCAGATCGCCGGCCAGCAGGACGAGGTCAGCATTTGACAGTTTTGCATATTCCGCTATGCGGTGCAGCGTCTCGCGCTGTTCCGCGCGGCGCTGCGCGGCCTTCTCCTCGTCAAGCCCCTCGAACGGGGAATCGAGATGCAGGTCGGCTGCGTGCAGTATCTTTATCGTCTTTTCCATTTCACATTATCCTCAATGCCTCCGCGCTGATGCAGCGCCCGCTCTCGGTCTCCACGCCAAAGACGGCGCATTCCATCTTGCAGTCGCCGGAGGCGGGCTTGTACCGCCGCGGCGGGTCACCCAGAAATTTATTTACCGACTGCGTGGGGTCTATGCCGAGCACGGATACAGCCGGGCCGGTCATGCCCAGGTCGGTTATATACCCTGTGCCGCCGTCGAGCACCTGCGCATCGGAGGTCTGCACATGCGTGTGCGTGCCCCATACGACGCTCGCGCGGCCTTCAAGGAAAAACCCCATGGCAAGCTTTTCGCTCGTCCCCTCCGCGTGCATGTCCACGAGCACGATCTTTGGCAGATCGCCGCTGAGTATCCCGTCGGCGATAACGAAGGGATTGTCCGTGTTTGAGTCGAGAGCAAAACGGCCCATGAGATTCAAAACGCCCACGCGGCCGAAGGCCGTGTTGTACTCAGCCCAGCCGCGGCCCGGGCACTGCGGGGCGAAATTCGCCGGGCGCAGCGTGCGCGCGGATTCATCTAGATATGGCTGCAGCTCATAGCGCGTCCAGGTGTGGTTGCCCAGAGTCACGACGTCCGCGCCCGCGCCGAGGATACGCTCACACTGTTCCGGAGTCGCCCCGACGACATTGGCGTTTTCGCCGTTAACGACACAAAAGCCTATATTTTTCATTTTTTTCAGCGGCTTTAGATGTCTTTCGAGAAAGCGAAGCCCCGCCTCCCCGCAGACGTCGCCCACCGCGAGAATGTTCACGATCATTTCCAGCGGGTTCCTTTCCGTCATGTTAAAATATTGTATCACGTTCCGCACCGCAATATCAACAAAGACGCGCAATTTTATTTGAACGCCCGGTAAATTATTGCGCGCAGCCCGAAAAAGCGCCGCTTCTCCGAAGCCGTGCGTTTTTATATATCGCCGGCAAACTGCTGAAACACCCCACCCTCGGGCAGCGTGCTATGCTGTCCGGGGGTGGGGTGCGTCCCGTAAAAACATTTCCTTCTGTGCTGACGGCAGTCAGCCGCCGGTCTCCACACGTACGAGCTCAAAAAGCTCCTGCCCGTAGTAACACAGCAGCGCCGATCGGGTTACGGCAAAATGGTTCGTGTCCAGCTCGACCACCAGTACGTCGTTCTCAACACGGCTGCCCATCACGCCCTCCAGATGCGGGAACACGTTTGCCTCCAGCTCTTCCTGCAGCTCGTCGAGATGCTGGGCATAATATTCGTCCGACTGCGGCGGCTTATATCCCTTTATCGGGTCGCGCCCGGCAGTCAGGCACACGGCCGCGACAAGTATGGCCAGGAGTATGAACATCACGCAGCCGACCGGACGTATTTTCCTTACAAACTCCTCTCCCATATCAGTTGAGCGCGTCCTTTCGCAGATAGTACTCAAGCTTCTTGTAATCTTCTATCTTTTCCGCCGTCCCGGCCGAAGGCTCTGTCGTCAGGACGCCGTCCTCGCGCACCATACCGGTCGCGTGTACAACGTCCGCGCTCTCGCGCAGGGCGCGCAGGGCGTTTATCTGCGCGCTGCCCTCCCAGCCGAGAAGGTCGAAAAGCTCCGCTGAAAGGAAGCAGGGCGAGAAGCTGCCCCTGTCGCCTGTGGCGTAGCTGTCGCCGATGACCTCCCGCGCGGCGTCGTTTGCCCAGATAAGCCACGGCGTGCAGTAGTAGTTGTAAAAACCCTCGTCGCCCTCAAAGCTTATCCCAAGCTCCTCATAGACCCACGCGCTGTCGCCAAGCCAGGGGTTATGGTCGCCGAACAGTACGAGTACGACCGGCTCGTCCGTCTCGCGCAGGCCGTCGACCAGCGCGCGCAGAGCCTCGTTCGTCTCGGCGATGCCGGCCAGGTAATTGTTAAGGATATACCAGGCCTCGGTGCTGACGCTGCCCTCGGCGATATAGGTCTTTTCGCGATCAAGCTCCGAATCGCTGTACGGGCCGTGGTTCTGGTATGTAACGGAGAAGTTGAAATACGGCTCTCCCGCGGCTGCGGAATCCTCCAGCAGCGTTATGAGGTCGGGCATGAACTCATCGTCGTTCATCGCGCCGCCACTGGGGTTGTTATACCTGTCCTCGAAGAAAAAAGCCTCTTCAAAGCCCATGTACTCGGCCACGTTGCGGCGGTTGTAGAACCAGTCGAACCCCGTGTGGCAGAACTGCGTGCGATAGCCCTGCTCGTCAAAGTACCGTGCCAGAGAGTACACCGGCGCGCGGTATTCTATGAGCTGCGTCGAACCGGTCAGGAAGCAGCGCTCCGTATCTATCGTTCCGCCGGAGAAGATGTTTGTAACCAGCTCGCCATAGGCGCTCTCCGCCTGCAGCTCATGCAGGAACTCATACGGGTCGTCGGTGAAATCCAGAACACCGAATTTGCTCAGGTCGTTGTATGCCTCCAGCATTATGCTGATGATGTTTATCTTTTCATCCTCCGCGATGTCTCCGCTGTCAAATGAAGCGTAGTATGCGGCGGACTCGTCCCTGTCATAGCCCTCGGGCCTGCCGTCGGACAGCTCCTTCGTGCTGTACAGCAGGGGATACAGGAAGCCGCGGCACACGTATTGGTCTGAGTCTGACCAGTAAGACATCGAATCATCAAGGTTCTCAGTGTATTCATATATGGTATCGCTGCGGTATAGCGTGACATAGCTGACCGCGCACACAAGGCAGACGGCCGCTATGCATATCAGCCGCGCCCGTCCGCTGCGCACGCGCGCGCGCAGCAGAAACGAGCTGAGCACAGTCGCAAATATAATAAAGCCGATGGTCAGCATCATGTGCCGGTTTATCATGATGTTGTAGCCGGAGCTTATGTTTGCTGCCTCGGAAATATATCGTATGTCCGTTGCGAGGATAGGGTCGTTGCGCAGCACGAGCTTTATGTGGTTTATTATCGTCGGCACAAAGACCACGATGCCGCTGCCCAGTATGGCTATCCAGACCCTGTTGCCGATGAAAAAGATGAGAAGCGTGATAAGCAGTACCGGCAGCAGGTTCAGGATAATGATCAGCGGCTTGTCAAAATAGCTGAAGAAGATGGCGTTGGGATAGCGCCCCTTGGCAAAAAACAGGCTGACAACGCCCAGCCCTGCCGACCATATCAGCAGGGCGAGGGCGTTGAGGGTCCAGTGCAGGTTTCTGTAAAGGCC
This sequence comes from uncultured Oscillospiraceae bacterium, assembly GCA_964609305.1. Taxonomy (GTDB): domain Bacteria; phylum Bacillota; class Clostridia; order Oscillospirales; family Oscillospiraceae; genus CAKSXP01. The sequence goes on along the minus strand of CAZSRK010000007.1, from coordinate 17,853 downwards.
TGGCGAACCGGGGGTATAAAAGAGGATTGCTTTGATGGTTTTCATTGCTTAGAAATTGACGCGCCCGGCGATATAATCCCTGACCTGGCTTATCGGGATGCGGACCTGTTCCATACTGTCGCGTTCGCGAATCGTGACACAGCCGTCGGCCGGGGTCTTTTCATCGCCGACGGTCTGGAAATCGACGGTGATGCACAGCGGCGTTCCGATCTCATCCTCACGGCGGTAGCGCTTGCCTATGGAGCCGGCGTCGTCGTAATCAGTCATAAAGTCGCGCGAGAGCTCCGTGAACAGCTCCTGAGCGGGGTCGGCCAGCTTTTTCGACAGCGGCAGCACCGCACATTTGAAGGGAGCCAGGGCCGGGTGCAGACGCAAAACAGTTCGCACATCGTTTTTTTCAGCATCGATGACCTCCTCGTCATAGGCGTCGACAAGGAAGGCCAGCGTCACGCGGTCGGCGCCGAGCGAGGGCTCAATGACATAGGGGATATACCGCTCGCCCCGATCCTGATCAAAATAGCTCATGTCCTTGCCAGAGGTGTTCTGATGGGCGGTCAGGTCAAAGTCCGTGCGGCTGGCCACGCCCCAGAGCTCGCCCCAGCCAAAGGGGAACATAAACTCAAAGTCCGTCGTCGCGTTGGAGTAGTGCGAAAGCTCCTCCGGGTCATGGTCGCGCATGCGCAGGTTCTCATCGTTCATGCCCAGGCCGAGCAGCCACTTATGGCAGAAATCTTTCCAGTAGGCAAACCACTCCAGCTCCGTGCCCGGCTGGCAGAAGAATTCAAGCTCCATCTGCTCAAACTCGCGCGTGCGGAAGGTGAAGTTGCCCGGTGTTATTTCGTTGCGGAAGCTCTTGCCGATCTGACAGACGCCGAAAGGCAGTTTTTTCCTTGTGGTGCGCTGGATGTTCTGGAAATTGACGAAAATGCCCTGCGCGGTCTCAGGACGCAGGTAAACGGTGTTCTTCGCGTCCTCGGTCACACCCTGGAATGTTTTGAACATCAGGTTGAACTGCCGGATGTCGGTCCAGTTGTGCTTGCCACAGGAGGGGCAGGGAATCTCATGCTGCTCGACAAAGTCCTTCATCTCGCTCTGGGAGAGCGCGTCGACGCTTTTGCCAAGGTCGTATCCGTTGTCCCGGCACCAGTCTTCGATCACCTTATCCGCGCGGAAACGCTCCTTACACTCGCGGCAGTCCATAAGCGGGTCGGAAAAGCCGCCGACATGGCCCGAGGCGACCCAGGTCTGCGGGTTCATCAGGATAGCGGCGTCCAGACCCACGTTATAGGGGTTTTCCTGAACAAATTTCTTCCACCAGGCCTTCTTTACGTTGTTCTTGAGCTCGACGCCCAGCGGGCCGTAATCCCAGGTGTTGGCCAGGCCGCCGTATATCTCGCTGCCGGCAAAGATGAATCCTCGTCCCTTGCACAACGAGACGATCTTTTCCATGGTTTTTTCGGTGTTGTTCATATCTGTCTCCTTTCCGGCGGCTGGCTGCCGTCGGGGTATTTTCGCATTTTCCTTCCGTGCGCACAAAAACCTTACGCCCTCTTCAGATGATCGAACCCCTGGAAGACGCGGACGCCCGTGTAGGTCTTGACCTCCTCGCCGGTCAGCGCGCGCAGGGCGCCGGCGGCCAGGGCCTCCATCTCAAACTCGCCGGGGTAGGCGCGGATCTCGGCTATCTTGCTGCACATCTTCGTTATGCCGTCGACAACATTCTTATCATTGACGATGCCGCCGCCGAGCAGGATGGCGTCCACATCGAAGTTCAAAACAGCCGCCATCGCGCCGATGTCCTTGCCTATCTGATAGATAAATGCGTCGTAAACGAGCTTTGCATACTCATCGCCCTTTTCGATCATCGCCACGACGTCGAGCGTCTCGCTCGTGCCGAGCAGGTCGACGAAGCCGCCGTTTTTGATCAGCCTGTCGTACATTTCGTCACGGGTCCACTTGCCGGAATAGCACAGATCCATGAACGGGATTGCCGGAAGCGCGCCGGCGCGGGTCGGGGTCATCGGGCCTTCGCCCATAATGATGCTGGTCGAATCCACGGCGCGGCCCTTTTTATGCGCCGTGACGGACACTCCGCCGCCGATGTGGCAGACGACGAAATTGCACTCCTCGTACTTTTTCCCCATCTCCGCCGCCGCGCGGATGGCGGTCTCCTTCTGGTTGAGCATGTGCACATTGCTGGCACGGTAGACGTCGTGCAGTCCCGTCACACGGGCTATATCGTCAAACTCGTCCGTATCGGGCGGGTTGAGAAACAGGGCTCTGCCGCCAAACTCCTTTGAAAAGGCGTCGGCAAGGGGACCGCCGAGTATGGCCGGGTGCACGGTATATCCGGAGAAGCAATCCTCGACAACTTTGTCCGTGACATTATATATGCCGCCTTCGCAGGGCTGTACGCCGCCGCAGCGGGCCACGAAGCAGTCCACTCCCTCCAGCGTCTGGCCCTGACGCTCGACCTCCTCGAGAATGGTCTGACGGCGGTAGGGGAACTGATCCTTTATCGTCTTATATTTTGCAAGATCCTCGGCGGAATGCACCGCCTTGGAGATGAAAATGGGCTGGTCATTTTCAAACATTGCAATCTTGGTGGACGTGGAGCCCGGGTTGAGGGCAAAGATCTTGAATTTCTTCTCGCTCATTAAAAAATCTCCTTACTGTATATCTGATTTGTTTTGACCTGATTTGAGCTTAATGTCCCGCCGGCGTCAGTTGCGCAGGCTGTTCATCGGCGCAGGGATGCGCCCGCCGCGGTTAATGAAGTCGGCGCTGGACTGCTCCCTGACCGTCATGACGGGTGCCGAGCCGAGGAGCCCGCCAAATTCGACGGTCTGGCCCACCTGCATACCCGGCGCGGGGATAATACGCACGGCGGTGGTTTTGTTGTTTATCATACCTATGGCGGCCTCGTCTGCGATTATGGCGCTTATCGTCTCCGCCGGGGTGGAGCCGGGCACCGCTATCATATCAAGCCCCACGGAGCACACGCAGGTCATCGCCTCGAGCTTTTCTATGGACAGGACGCCGGCCTGTGCCGCGGCTATCATACCCTCGTCCTCGGACACGGGAATGAAAGCGCCGGACAGTCCGCCAACGGAGGATGAGGCCATGACCCCGCCCTTTTTGACCGCGTCGTTGAGCAGCGCCAGCGCGGCCGTGGTGCCGTGAGTGCCGCAGGTCTCAAGCCCCATCTCCTCGAGTATGCGCGCGACGCTGTCTCCGACCGCCGGAGTCGGCGCAAGCGACAGATCGACGATGCCGAAAGGCACGCCGAGACGGCGCGAAGCCTCCTGCGCGACGAGCTGTCCCATGCGCGTGACGCGAAAGGCCGTCTTTTTGATGGTTTCTGCCACAACGTCGAAGCTCTCGCCCCGGACCGACTGCAGCGCGTGATGCACGACGCCGGGCCCTGACACGCCGACATTGATGACCGTGTCGGCCTCGCCCACGCCATGGAACGCGCCGGCCATGAAGGGGTTATCCTCGACGGCGTTACAGAAAACGACAAGCTTTGTGCAGCCGAAGCCGCCCTGCTCTGCGGTCAGCTCCGCCGTGTCCTTTATCACACGGCCCATGAGCGCGACGGCGTCCATGTTGATGCCGGCACGGGTCGAACCGATATTGACGCTGGAGCAGACAAGCTCCGTCTCCGACAGGGCGCGGGGGATGGCGGAGATAAGCTTTTTGTCGGCGGGCGTCATGCCCTTGTGCACAAGGGCAGAAAAACCGCCGATGAAATTGACGCCTGTCTCTGCCCTCGCCCTGTCCAGGGCTACGGCGAAGGGGACGTAGTCCTCTGTTTCCGACGAACCGGCGACAAGCGCGATTGGCGTGACGGAGATACGCTTGTTTACAATGGGTATGCCGAACTCGGCCTCGATCTCCTCGCCGGTCCTGACGAGGTCCTTGGCGGAGCGGGTGATCTTGTCATATATCTTGCGGCAGGCGGCCTTGGGGTCGCTGTCACAGCAGTCGAGCAGGGATATACCCATTGTCACGGTGCGTATGTCCAGGTGCTGCTGCTCAAGCATGTCGATGGTCTGAAGAATCTCGGAAGGTGTTATCATAACGTTGCCTCACCTCATATCCTGTGCATCGCGTTGAAGATGTCCTCGCGCTGGATGTGGATGACCATATTGTGCTTTTCGCCCTCCTCACGCAGAAGCTTTGACAGCTCCGTGAACTGAAGCGGGCACTCCCCGGTGTCGACGAGCATTATCATCGTGAAATACTCGCGCAGGACGGTCTGGCTTATATCCAGTATGTTCACCCGGTTTTCGGCCAGCAGCGTGCTGACCTTTGCAATGATACCGATCTGGTCCCGGCTTACGACTGAGAGAATTGCTTTCATCTGCCTGTACCTCTCTTAAACTCTTAAAGTTTTCCCAGCTCATCGAGGGTTTTTTCGAAGGCGGGGATGAAATGTTCGATAAAATATCCGACTTCCGGAAGGGCCATGCTCTCGAGCGCGGCAAGCGTCTGTTTTTCCGCGCTGGTAAAGTCGCCGTTTCCGGCCCTGCGTTCCTGCACGCACTTTATATAGGCTGAAAGCTTGTCCGCCGCCTTGACAAGGCGGTATTCCAGCGTCGTCTCGTCGGGGGAGAGAAGCCCGTTATACCGGGCGCGCATCTCCCCGGGCAGAAAACCCAAAAGCCGTTCGGCGGCAAGACGCTCTATATCCTTGTACGACTGCGTCAGCGTCTGGCTACGGTATTTTATCGGTGTGGGAAGGTCGCCGGTGAATATCTCGGACGCGTCATGGAACAGGGCGAGCGCGGCGCATCTCTCCGCGTCGCAGCCGGTTGAAAACACCTCGTTTGAAATGACGGCCAGCGCGTGCGCAAGCACCGCCACGTCGTAGCTGTGCTCGGCGACGTTCTCCCTTTCGCTGTTTCTCATCAGCCCCCAGCGGGTTATATATCGCTGACGGTAGGTAAGGGCGAAAAAGTCCCAATCCATGGTTTACGCCTCCGCCGCTGCGGGCGCGTTCTCTTCCTGTTTTACAACGCTCTTGGTCTTCCACACGCCGGAGCGGTAGCGCAGCGCGGCCACGCCCAGGGCAACGACCCAGCCTATGGGCATGCTGACCCAGCAGGCGTGATAGTCCATATTGAAACCGTAAGCGAAAATATAGGCGAAAATGACGCGGAAAAACAGACTCGACAGCGTGCCGATGGTCGAGAAGATGACGTCCCCGCTGCCCTGTATGACGGAACCAAAGGCAAAATACACGGCGAACAGGACAAAGAAGATACTCTGGAAGCGGATGTTTTCTATCGCCTGTGTCATAGCCTCGCCGCTGACGCCGAAGAGGGATGACAGCTGATGGGCAAATATGAAAGTAAAAATGCAGACAAACAGCGTGCATCCGATCTCAAGCAGGAGCGTTGCGCGAAAACCGCGCTTTATGCGGTCGAGGCGGCCGGCGCCGATGTTCTGGCCGGTGAAGTTGGCCATACCCATATTCAGACCCATTATGGGAACCATCGTGTAGCTCTCTATCCTCGTGCCGACGGTGCAGGCGGCCATCGTGAACTGACCATAGCCGTTTATCAGTCGCTGGACAAAGACATTGCCGAAGGAAACGACGCACTGCTGCAGCGTCGTCGGTATGCCAAGGCGCAGGCAGAGGCGGCATTTCTCTCCCACGAAGCGAAGCTCCGAGAGCTTGAAGCGCAGTATCTCATACTTTTTGTTCATATATATGACGCTTGCAACCATACTGCAAACCTGCGCGATAACGGTAGCGATGGCGGCGCCTGCCACTCCCCAGGGGACCACGGTGACGAAGAGAAGGTCAAGCACCAGATTCATCACGGAGGATATCAGCAGGAAATACAGCGTCGCTTTCGAGTCGCCGATCGCGCGCAGAATGTAGGCCACGGCATTATAGCCGAACTGAAAAACGAGGCCGATGGCGTATATCTCAAAATAAACGACGGCCAGATCCTGGATCTCCCCGGCCTCAACATTCAGGAGCCCGGAGATGAGCGGGCGCGCCAGTACGAAGCCAAGAACGGAAATCACGACGCCGAGCACCGCGAGCAGTATGAACGCGGTCGACGCCGCCTGGCGCAGGTCCTGTATGCGCTTTGCGCCGAAAAACTGCGCGATCATGATGCCCGCGCCGTTTGATAGGCCCATGGCCGCGGCCAGGAACACCATCGTAAGCGGGGCGCAGGTTCCGACGGCGGCAAGCGCCGCCTCACTGACATAGTTTCCGACGACTATGCCGTCTATCGTGCTGTATAGCTGCTGCAAAAGCTGTCCGGCCATTATAGGCAGGGAGAAAAACAGGATCCGTTTCCACTCGACACCTGTTGTCATATCGTTTCTCAATGCTGCGGGGACCTCCTTGTATCTCTTTGGACATGAATTTTCATGACAATCTACATCTTACCATGCCTCAAATCTTTTTACAATCATAATATTCTGCTTTCAACGTGTAAAAGTTGAGCAATTCCAATATACTCTCCTTGCAAAATGCAAACTCCGGTGATAAAATATTGCGCTGGAATTTTCATATATCGATTTTGGATGTGTTATAAATGGAGCTTAGAAATGTTGCAATCATAGCCCACGTCGACCACGGCAAGACGACGCTGGTCGACGAGATACTCAGGCAGGGCGGGGTATACCGGGAAAATCAGGAGGTTGTCGACCGCGTCATGGACTCCGGCGACCTTGAGCGCGAGCGCGGCATCACGATACTTGCGAAAAACACCGCCGTGCACTACAAGGATGCAAAAATAAACATCGTCGACACCCCGGGGCACGCCGATTTCGGCGGCGAGGTCGAGCGGATCCTTAAAATGGTAAACGGCGTCATCCTGCTCGTCGACGCAGCGGAGGGGCCCATGCCGCAGACCCGCTTTGTGCTCTCCCGCGCGCTGGAGCTTGGCCACCGTGTGATAGTCGTCATAAACAAGGTCGACAGGCCCGACCAGCGCGTGCACGAGGTCATCGACGAGGTGCTCGAGCTGCTGCTGGACCTGGACGCCACGGACGAACAGCTGGACTCACCGATGCTCTTCTGCTCCGGCAGGCAGGGCACTGCATCCTACTCCCCGGACGTGCCCGGCACCGACCTCAAGCCGCTGTTTGAGACGATCATGGAATACATCCCGGCGCCGGACTCGGACGCCGGCGCACCCTTCCAGATGCTTGTTTCGTCTATCGATTACAATGACTTTGTCGGGCGCATCGCCATCGGGCGCATAGAGCGCGGTACCGTAAGGCAAAATCAGGAGATCGCCGTTTGCAACTACCACAATCCCGATCAGCAGGGCAAAAAGGCCAAGGCCACCGCGATATACGAGTTCGACGGCCTGTCCCGCATCCCCGTGACCGAGGCCTGCGCCGGCGAGATCATCGCCATGAGCGGCATAGGGGATATCACGATAGGCGACACCGTCTGCGCGCCAGAGGCTGTCGAGCCGCTGCCCTTCGTCAAGATAAGCGCGCCGACAATGGAGATGACCTTCTCTGTCAACAACAGCCCCTTTGCCGGACGCGAGGGAAAATTTGTCACCTCCCGCCAGATACGCGAGCGGCTCATGCGCGAGACGCTGAAGGACGTGTCCCTGCGCGTGAGTGAGACAGGAAGCACGGACTCCTTCAACGTCGCCGGACGCGGAGAGATGCACCTTTCAATCCTTATCGAGACCATGCGCCGCGAGGGGTATGAGTTTCAGGTCTCGCCCCCGCGCGTGCTGTATCAGGAGATTGACGGGGTAAGATGCGAGCCTGTCGAAAGGCTCGTCGTCGACGTGCCGCAGGAAAACATCGGCGCGGTCATCGAAAAGCTTGGCTCCCGTAAGGGCGAGCTTCTGGAGATGACGCCCGTTGGAAACCGCATGAAGGCGGAGTTCCTCGTGCCCTCCCGTGGCCTGTTCGGCTATCGCAGCGAGTTTCTGACCGATACGAAGGGCGAGGGCATCATGGCCACGGTCTTTGACAGCTACGCCCCCTTCAAGGGCGAGCTTTCGCGCCGGAACACCGGTTCGCTCGTCGCTTTTGAGACGGGAGAGAGCGTATCTTACGGCCTGTTCAATGCGCAGGAGCGCGGCGCACTGTTTATCGGCCCCGGCGTGCCCGTGTACGCGGGCATGATAGTCGGCGTCTACCCGAAGAGCGAGGATATAAGCGTAAATGTCTGTAAACGAAAGCAGCTCACAAACATGCGCGCGGCGGGCTCTGATGAGGCGCTGAGGCTCGTGCCGCCGCGTTCGATGAGCCTTGAGCAGTGTCTTGAGTTTCTCGGCGACGACGAGCTTCTCGAGGTCACGCCGAAATCCCTGCGCCTGCGCAAGCGGATACTCGACCACTCACAGCGCATGAAGGCCCTCAAGGGCGGAAAAGACAGATGATCCGCACTATCGTATAAAAAGACCACGGCCGGCGCCGTTTTCGGCGCCGGCCGTGGTCTTTTTATATCGCTTCCCTCACTCCTGAGCACAGTCCTGTGGCCCGCCGCGCAGGGTATCCAGCCCATGCTCGAGACTGGGCAGCACAACGGCCAGATTCTCACGGATCGCCTTGGGGCTGCCCGGCAGGTTTATTATCAGGCTGCGCCCGCGTATGCCCGCCTGTGCGCGGGAGAGCATACCGCGGGGGGTTATCCTCATGCTCTCAGCCCGCATGGCCTCCGGTATGCCGGGCGTCATGCGCTGGCAGACCTCCAGCGTCACCTCCGGAGTGTTGTCCCGGGGCGAAAAGCCCGTGCCTCCGGTGGTCACGATGAGGGCCGCGTCAAGCTCGTCCGCACAGTGGATGAGCTCTTTTTTAATATGCTCCGGCTCGTCGGAAACGATGGCAGTGTGGCACACGTCAAAGCCCGCGTCCGTGAGCATCTGCGCCGTCAGCGGTCCGCCGGTATCCTCGCGATCGCCCGCATAGCCCTTATCGCTGATGGTTATGACGGCGGCTGTATACATATTATCTTCCTCCTGTAAATCCGAAATAACAGCTTGGCCAGGTGCAGGTCTTGCAGCCCATGCAGAAGCCGCCTTCGCCGAAAGAGGCGACGTCCTCCGCCTTTATCTCCACGCCCGCAAAAACGCGCGGCAGAAATACATCCAGGCTCGTCACAGGCGAATGCATTGACGCACCGGGCACGCCAATAAGCACCGTGTCGTCCTTATAGGCGACAGTGAGCATATTGCCCGGCTGCATGGGATATCCCTGCGTCACGAACCGTCCGCCGACTGCGCGTATCGCGCCCGGCGTCAGATCGTCGGGGTCGACGCTCATACCGCCGGTGATCAGGATAAGCTGCGCGCCTCTGTCCATGAAGTCGCGCACGGCGGCGAGTATCATATCCATATCGTCCGGGCATTTGGTATATCCGAGCTGTACCGCGCCAAACTTTTCAAGCTTTTTTGTAAGTATGGGCTCGAACGCATCCTTTATCCGGCCGGTATATACCTCCGTACCGGTGATGACGACGCCTGTCCTGAGACCCTTATAAGGCAAAACGGACATTACCGGGAAATTCTCTCTTGCAATACGCACCGCGCGCTCGACATTGACGCGCTTTGTGACCAGCGGGACTATGCGCGCGCCGCAGAGCTTCTGTCCCGCAGAAACCGGCATGTATCCGGGCAGGCAGGCGACCGTATAGTCCGGCACGCCATTTATCTCCCGCAGGGCCGCGCTGTTCAGGACGAAAAGTCCGTCGCAGGCGGAGTTTACCTGCATCTTGCCCTCGCTTGGGCCCGAGATGGTGAGGTTTTCGCCGCACAGAGCGTTTGTCAGCGCGATGGCCGCGTCGTCCTCATGCACCTCGTCGGAGCCCGGCTCCCAGACGTATACATGCTCCTTTCCGATGTCCAGAAGCACCGGTATGTCCTCCTGCGTTATTATGTGCCCGCGTTTGAATTTGACGCCCTTGAACCCGCTTTCCAGTATCGCGGTCATGTCATGGCAGAGCTCCTGCCCGACGGCGTCCTGTACTCTTATTTTCCTCATAGTTCTTACGCGCTCCCTTATTCGACGATCTCTATCCTGTCGCCGGCCCTGATGCGCCCCTCCTCGAGGACAATGGCAAATATTCCCTCTCTGGGCATCACACATTCGCCGGTGGCCTTTTTTATCGCGCAGTCGTTATGGCACTGTTTGCCGATCTGCGTGACCTGTAAAAGCGTCGGCCCGACGCGGAGTTTCGTGCCCACCGGCAGCTCGTACAGCGTCAGCCCCTTTGTAACTATGTTCTCGGCAAAGGCTCCGTGTTTGAGCCCGGGCAGGGTTTTTCGCATTTTTTCGACGCTTTCATCACCCAGAAGGCTGATCTGCCGGTGCCAGTTGCCCGCGTGTGCGTCGCCCACGATGCCGTGATCTTTCCTGACCTCGATCTCGGTCACCTCTTTCTTGGGCACTCCCTTGACGGTGCTGATGCAGACGGCTACGACTTCCGCCATTTTAACCTTCCTCCCTTTTGAAATGACCCGACTTGCCGCCGGTTTTTTCAAGAAGCATTATATCTCCGATAACTATATCCCGCTGAACGGCCTTGCACATGTCGTATATCGTCAGCGCGGCGGTTGCGGCGGCGTTCAGGGCCTCCATCTCCACGCCGGTCTCGCCCTTGCAGCGCGTGACCGCACAGATCCCTATCGTACATTTTTCGCGGTCGAGCTCAAAGCTCAGATCGACTCCTGTGAGCGCAACGGGATGGCACATCGGTATGCTCTCAAACGTACGCTTGGCGGCCATGATCCCGCCAACCTGCGCGACGGCGAGAACGTCGCCCTTTTTCATGCGCCCCTGCTCGACCATGTCAAATGTTTCGCGGTTTAAGAACACCGTTGCCGAGGCGCGGGCAGTGCGCAGGGTCTGCTTCTTTTCGGAGACGTCGACCATGCGGGCCCTGCCCTCGTCGTTAAAGTGGGTAAATCCCATTTTCTCAGCCTCCCATCCTGCTCATGCCGCGCAGGCTCCCGCTGGCGTGCAAAGCGTCCATATGGTGGGACAGCGGCTTTGCACAGATAGCCTGCTGCAGAGCCCGGGTCAGTTCCTCGCCGTGCAGGCCGCGCAGCGATATCTCATCTGGCGAGTGCAGACAGGGCTTGAGCCGGCCGTCGGCAGTGACGCGTATCCGGTCGCAGGCGGAGCAGAACTTGTGGCTCATAGGGCTTATAAGTCCGATCCTCCCCCTGTGCCCGGGCAGGCGATAGAGCCGAGAGACGCCGCTGGTCCCGACGGGCTCCGCCTCCGGCAGTGCCGCAAGCACGGCATCCCCGCCGATAAACCGCGCGCTGTCCCAGTGTGCGCACTCGCCGATGGGCATCAGTTCGATAAAGCGAAGCTCGATATCCCTCTCCCGCGTTAGTCCGGCAAGCGCGGCTATCTCGTCGTCGTTTATGCCTCCCATCAGCACGCAGTTTATCTTTGTGTTCTCAAAGCCCGCCTCCTCAGCGGCTTTGAGCCCGTCGTAAAACTCGCGAAGCTCTCCGCGGCGGGTTATGCGGCGGAATTTCTCCGCATCCAGCGTGTCAAGGCTCAGGTTAAGGCGGGTAACGCCGGCCTGTTTGAGCTGCACGGCATATTCCGGCAGCAGCAGGCCGTTGGTCGTCATGCACAGCTCCCGTATACCGTCGATGGCGGATATGCCGCGGCAGATGTCGACTATCCCGCGCCGCACCAGCGGTTCGCCTCCAGTCAGGCGCACCTTGGTTACCCCCAGCCCGGCGCAGGCCGCGGCTACCTCGATACATTCGTCTACCGAGAGGATCTGGCTGTGTTCCAGCTTTTCTACGCCGCACTCGGGCATGCAGTATATGCAGCGGTAGGGACACAGGTCGGTCACCGACAGGCGCAGATATCTGATTGTACGTCCGTAATTGTCCGTCATTGTATCACACCCTGTATGCGCGCACCCGCGCGCCAGCTTCCACCGGCGGGCTGCCCGCCGGTATCTCTGCCAGCACGTCGCAGCCGACAAGGGACGACACGCTGCCGTTGCCCTGGCTGCCGCTATGGAGGAAATAGGCCGTGCCATCCTCGATAAGCATGCGGCCGCGTATGAGCCGCAGTTGCGGGCTCTTCTTGCCGAAAGATTCGAGCATCACGAGCGTCATGCTCTCCGGCAGGACGTCCCGCCGTCCGCAGAGCCGGCGCACATAGACAGATATTACGCGCAGCAGCGTCAGTGCCGCGGCCCCGGGGTTCCCCGACAGGTTTATGATGAGCTTGCCGTCCTTTTCCGAGACGACGACGGAGCCGCCGGGCTTCATGTCGAGCTTCCAGAACAGCACGTTGGCGCCCATGAGCTGTGAAGAGCGAAGCGCAAAGTCATAATCGCCGACCGAAGCGCCGCCCGTTGTGACAACGATGTCGTGATCATCCATTGCGGAGGAAATACGCTGCGCTATGAGCTGTGCGTCATCCGGCGCGCTGCCGCCGTCCGTGCAGTCTATTCCCATCTGATCAAGATAGGCCGATATGGTATAAATGTTGCTGTTATAGATTTTTCCCGGCGGCAGGGGCTGTCCGGGGGAGACAAGCTCCGAGCCCGTACACATCACGAACGCCCGCGGGCGCTGGAAAACGGACACCTGTGCGAGGCCCTGCCCGGCCAGGACGCCGGCCAGCGCGGGCGTCACCACGTCGCCCTTTCGCGCAAGCAGCTCCCCCTGTTGGACATCCTCTCCGGCACGTATGATATCGGTATCCGGCCTTACAGGTGAGAAGATCCTGACATATTCGTCGGTGAACTCCGTAACCTCGTATTTCACTATGGCGTTGGCTCCCTCCGGCACGGGGGCGCCGGTGAGTATCTTGGCACAGGTACCGGCGGTCACTCTCATCCCGGGCGCGCTGCCCGCCACGAGCTCCTGTGTTATCCTCAGCACGGCGGGATTATCGGCCGTCGCCCCGGCGGTGTCCTCCCCGCGGAAGGCATAGCCGTCATAGGGGCTGCGGTCGAAAGCAGGCACGTCCATCACGGCCATGATATCCTCCGCCAGCACGCGGCCCTGCGCCCCGAACAGGGACACGTCCTGTTTTTTTATGTTTACGGGCACGTCACACAGAAGTCTTACGGCCTCGTCCACCGATATCTTGTTCTTCATGCTAACACCTGCTTTTAT
>CAZSRK010000007.1:0-4650 GCA_964609305.1 uncultured Oscillospiraceae bacterium | reverse complement strand
CCTGCTTTTATAATGTGTTCAGCTCTCCCGGAGCGGCATTATACCCTTCCGGGGAATGTGTATAAGAAGCTCTCCGCCTGACGCCGCCGCACGGCAAAGGCCCTTTTCCGTCTCCATCCGAAGGCGGGAATAGCCCTCCGTACCAGCCGGGGTGGACAGAACAACGACATCCTGCGTCTCGTCCTCGACGACCATCTGCACGCGGCAGGGGAAGGTGTTCTCCCCCGGTGCATCCGTCGGCCGCAGCATGCGGGACTTTACGCCGATGTGGGTATATTCGTCCGTCAGGCCGTCGGCCGAAAGTTCCACACCCCAGTCCAGGGCCCGCACACGGCCGGGGCCAACATGTTCGATACGGGAGATGTTCTTGCAGCCGGTGAGCATACAGGCTGCCACAGTGTCCGGCCTTTCAAGCAGCTCCCTGACCGGCCGATTTTCCTCCGAATGGCCGTGCGCGAGCACGCAGACGTTATCGCAGATGCGGAACACCTCATCCCGGCTGTGGGAAACGAAAACCGCCGTGCTGCCAAAGGCGCGCAGCGTTCCGGAAAGCTCCATCTCCAGCTCCCAGCGCAGATAGCTGTCCAGCGCCGAAAACGGCTCGTCCAGAAGCAGCACCTCCGGCTCGCTGACGAGTATGCGGGCAAGCGCCACGCGCTGCTGCTGACCGCCGGAGAGCTGGGCAGGGCGCTTGTCCTCCAATCCCTCAAGGCGCATTGCGGCGATCCTTTCCTCAACGGCCTTTTTTGCGTCCGGCCGGCCGCGCGCGCCGGCAGCGATATTCTGCCGCACGGTCATGTTGGGAAAGAGCGCGTACTGCTGGAACAGATAGCCAACGCGCCGCTTCTGCGGGCTAAGGTTTACGCGGTTTTCCGAGTCGAAAAGAGTTCTTCCATTGAGTATTATTTTTCCCTCGTCCGGCTTCTCTATGCCGGCGATACACTTGAGCGTCATGCTCTTGCCGCAGCCAGAGCTGCCCAAAAGCGCCAAAACCTCGCTTTCGGCCTGGAACGACACATCCAGGCTGAAGCTGCCCAGGCGCTTTTTAATATCCACAGTCAGGGCCATCTAAAGCTCCTCCTTCGCAGCCTGGGCACGGCGGGGCGAGCCGTTGCGTCTTTCAAGCATGTTCACGCCCAGTAACACAACAGCGGAGATGGCCATATTTATCATGACCCATTTGAAAGCCAGCGCATCGTCGTTCGTGCGCCAGAGCTGGTACACGGTGGTCGAGATCGTCGCCGTCCGCCCCGGGGTATAGCCGGCAATCATGCTCGTCGCGCCGTATTCGCCCAGCGCGCGCGCAAAAGCCAGCACTGTACCGGCCATGATCCCCTGCCGGCAGTTCGGCATGCGTATGCGCCAGAAAATATAGCTGTTGCTCAGCCCCAGGGTCTGTCCCGAGTAGGCAAGCGTCTCGTCAAATGCCTCAAAAGCGCCGCGGGCCGTGCGGTACATCAGAGGGAATATCACAACGGTGGTCGCAAAAATGGCCGACCACCATGTCATCGTCAGCCTTATTCCAAACACTGCAAGCACCCAGCGGCCGATGATGCGCTTCGGCCCGAGAACGCGCAGCAACAGATATCCCACCACCGTGGGCGGCAGTACCAGCGGCAGAGTCAGGATGACGTCCAGCACACCCTTTATCACACGCGGCGCCTTTGCGATGTAGTAAGCGGCAAAGATGCCGACGAAAAATATGATGACCGTGGAGATGCCCGCGATGCGCAGAGAGTTCCAAAGCGGAAACCAGTCCATTGTCTCACTCCTGTCTGTAAAAAGACGGGCGGCAGCTATGCCGCCCGCCGGTAAGTCTGTGTCCTTAACGTCGGAGAATTTGTTCAGCCGACCATGGAGAAGCCAACGCTCTCAAAAATCTCGACGGCAGCTTCCGTGCTGAGGTAATCCAGGAAAGCCTGGGCCTCGTCGGCGTTCTGCGTCACGTTCATCACGGCGGCGGGGTAGATGACCTGGCCGCACATCTCAGCCGTGGCGGTGTCAACGACCGTCAGGCCGGCGGAGAAAGCGTCGGTCGAGTAGATGATGCCGCAGTCGACGGTGGCCTCAGACACCTGGGTCGTGACCTCCTTGACGTTGGAGCCGTATGTAATGCAGCCGGCCTGGGCAAGGGCAGCCTCGTCCAGCCCGAAGTATTCGAGTATCAACTGGGTATACTGGCCGACGGGCACGTCCTCGTTGCCCATGGCAAGCATGATGGTCCCGGCCTCAAGCCCGGATTTCATATCGTCGTAGGAGGTGATATTGGCAGGGTTTCCCTCAGGCACTGCCAGCGCGACCTTGTTTTCAAGCAGGTCGACGCGTGAGCCCTCCAGTACGAAGTCCAGTCCCTCGGTGTTGACCTCAGGATCGGCGTCCTTGTCGAGCTGGTTCATCTGAAGCTGTCCGGCAGAGATAAACACGTCGCAGTCCGCGCCCTCCTGGATCTGGGTCTTGAGCGTTCCGGAGGAATCGAAGTTGAATACGATGCTGACATTCTCATGCTCGCTCATATAGGCGTTGCCTATCTCGGTGAGCGTCTCGGTCAGAGAGGCTGCCGCAAACACGATGATTTCGACCTCCTCGGCCGGTTCCTCGGCCGACGGCTCATCCGCCGGAGCCTCGGTCTCGGGGGCCTCGGTCGCCGGAGCCTCGGTCGCATCCTCGGACGTGGAGCCGCAGGCGGCCAGGCTCATGAGCATCATCGCCGCCAGCAGCAGTGACAGGATTTTTTTCATTTTCATCTCGGGTTTCTCCTTTTGTTAATTTTCCGGTTATCTCCGCATCATCCGCGGCTGTCGCCGGTTTATAGGAAGCGGCCGGATATCCTGACCGCCTGCTATCGGCACAATAAACAAAAACGCGCTCCGTTTTGAGAAAACAAAACAGGGCGCATCGAAACCCCATCTGTCGCCCTCCGGCATACGGAAGCACTACAGACCGTTTCCTTCTCAAATACGGAGTGCCGCTTCATTTCTGAGCTGCGGCATGGGAACCTCTTAAAAAGGTTCCGGCCAAAGATCCATAGGATTGCCCGTAGGACCTAAGGCTTCGGAAACACGCTATTATAGAAGAAGTATATCAGTTGATTAGAATCATGTCAAGAAACTTCTTGAGAATACAGATTATGTCAAAAAAATCTCGCCAAGTATGGCAAAAAGTCCGTACTGATGATACGTCTGTAACATTTCATATATCGATTTAACGAGTGAAATTCACAAAAAAGCCCGCCGGCTCCGCCGTTATTTTATCGGAAACAGTGAATGTCGGCGTCGGCAGCTTTTTTAGATTTACTTAGACAATTTTTGATGTTAGAATAGATTTTACTCAAACTGATTTTCTTTAGAAAAGGAGATACAGACCTATGCCCAGAAAGCAGATAAGCATGGACGGCAATACCGCCGCCGCCCACGTCTCATACGCGTTCACGGAGGTCGCGGGTATATATCCCATCACGCCCTCCAGCCCCATGGCGGACTCCGTCGACCAGTGGGCCGCCGCTGGACAGAAAAACATCTTTGGCACCACCGTCAAGGTCGTCGAGATGCAGTCCGAGGCCGGCGCCGCCGGTACGGTGCACGGCTCCCTTGCCGCCGGTGCTCTGACCACGACCTATACCGCGTCGCAGGGTCTGCTGCTCATGGTGCCCAATATGTTCAAGATAGCCGCCGAGATGCTGCCCGCGGTTTTCCATGTCTCGGCCCGCGCCGTCGCGACCCAGGCTCTGTCCATCTTTGGCGACCACTCCGACGTCATGGCCTGCCGCCAGACCGGTTTTGCCATGCTTGCGGAGTCCAACCCGCAGGAGATCATGGATCTGTCGCCCGTGGCGCACCTTGCCGCCATCTCCGGCCGAATTCCCTTCATCAACTTCTTTGACGGTTTCCGTACCTCCCACGAGATACAGAAGATCGACGTCTGGGATTACGAAGACCTCAAAGAGATGTGCGACATGGAGGCCGTCGAGGCTTTCCGCCGCCGCGCCCTCAACCCCGAAAATCCCATCATGCGCGGCTCCCATGAGAACGGAGACATTTTCTTCCAGCATCGTGAGGCGTCCAACGCCGCCTATGAAGCGGTCCCCGCCGTCGTCGAGGAGTATATGGGAAAGATCAACGCAAAGCTCGGCACGGACTACAAACTCTTCAACTACTACGGCGCGCCCGACGCCGACCGCGTGATAGTCGCGATGGGCTCCATCTGCGACGTAACCGAGGAAGTTGTTGACTATCTCAACGCGCACGGCCAGAAGGTCGGCCTTATCAAGGTCCGCCTGTACCGTCCGTTCGCAGTTGACCGTTTCCTCGCCGCGATCCCCGAAACCTGCAAGAAGATCGCCGTGCTCGACCGCACCAAGGAGCCCGGCGCGCAGGGTGAGCCCCTGTATCAGGACGTCGTTACCGCGCTTTCAAACGCCGGCATGAACGACATAACCGTCATCGGCGGCCGCTACGGCCTCGGCTCCAAGGACACCCCGCCGAGCAGTGTGTTCGCCGTCTATACCGAGCTGGAGTTTGACAAACCCCGCCGTCAGTTCACTATCGGCATAGTGGACGATGTGACCAACCTCTCACTGCCCGAGGTACCCGCCCCCAACACCGCGGCCGAGGGCACCATCGAGTGCAAGTTCTGGGGCCTCGGCGGCGACGG
>CAZSRK010000006.1:10277-60762 GCA_964609305.1 uncultured Oscillospiraceae bacterium | reverse complement strand
CTCACATGTCACTGTCTTCCGTATGTCCCTTCACGGTCGGTCATGCAGGAGACAGCTCCTGCATGCATCTACCCATCACGAAGGTATCGCTGTGTATAGGAGCACACCGCAAAGCAGCGCCCGCACAGGTCGGTCTAGATACCGGTAGCCTGCTTCATCCGCATGATCTGAGTTTCCCTGCACGCCCGCCTGTCAAACATCTCCTCGCGTGTCGTGCCGACATGCCAGAGCACTCCGGTCAGGGCTCCGGCGGGGCAGTTTCGCACGCAGACTGTACAGCCGCCACACCGGCTTTCGTTGATGGGCGTGTCGGCCGGCAAAGGTGCGTCAGTCAGCAGGCTGGACAGTCTGATTGCACTTCCGTACTGCTTTGTTACGAGCAAACAGCTCTTTCCTATCCATCCAAGGCCAGCCCTGGTGGCCACCGTTTTATGTGGAAGCGGCGTACACCAGTTCTCGTCTTTTTTCACGACTTTCGTGGTGTTGGCAAAGGCGCGATATCCCCGCTCCTGAAGAAACCGGGCCCCTTTTGATACTATCCCGTCAAGCTCTTCATTCAGTGAATAATAGGCGTCGTAGTATTCCTTCGTCGGTATATCCTTCAAATCCTTCACTATATGTTTCGGAACCGGTACAGCCACCGACACCCCGGTTTGCATTTCACCTCCGACGATCCCGGACAGATCTGCAACCCCCATAAGCTTCGCGCCATTTTCAATAAGCAGCGAAAATAAATCCTGCTTCAGTTTTTCGTTATACATCCCGCTCGCCCCAAACTTTACCGTTTGTTAACTGTGCAAACTTATTTTATCAGAGGGCAGCAATTTGTCAATCAGCATCTACCGGCGCGAGTCATAAAATCACAGTTATCTGTCAGTAACAGCATTCATCGCTGATGTCAGATCATATACTTTCAATTTCCTGGTTGCCGACAGACCATACATGCTCATCCTTTGAAGCCGCCGGAGTGTTTTGGGCCATGACGCCAACAAGCTTATGGGGTACATACGGTTCCTCCAGATATGCGATTTCTTCCGAAGTCAGGATCAGGTCAACAGCCTTTGCGGTGCCTTCGATGTGGTGCAGTTTCGTCGCGCCCACGACCGGGGCAGTCACCTTTGTCAGAAGCCAGGCCAGCGAGACTTCCGTCATGGACACGCCGTGTTCTTCCGAAAGCTCCGCAACACGCCGGATAATGACATTGTCCTGTTCCGCTGTGGCGTCATACTTAAGCCTGGCATAGCTGTCCTCTTCCAGGCGCTTTGACGTCTCGCCCGGGCGCTTTGAGAGACGCCCGCCGGCCAGGGAACTGTAAGGAGTCATAGCAATGTTGTCCTCGGCGCAGAGCTTTGCCATCTCTCGCTCCTCCTCACGGAAGATAAGGTTGTAATGGCCCTGTACGGATACAAATTTCGCAAAACCCTCTTTTTCAGCAAGTGCATTGGCCCTGGCAAGCTGATAGGCAAAACAGTTTGAGATGCCAATATACCTCGCCTTGCCCGCTTTCACGACCCGGTTTAGCCCGTCCATGATTTCATAAAGCGGCGTTTCATAGTCCCACATATGGTAGATATAAAGGTCCACATAGTCCAGCCCCAGATTTTTCAGGCTTGTATCCACCATCCGCTCGATATGGCGCTGCCCGGAAACGCCGGATTCGATCTCTTCCCGGGTGCGTGGAAGGAACTTGGTGGCAACCGTCACCTCCTCCCTTTTGGCGAAATCCCGCAGGGCCCGTCCGACATACTGTTCGCTGGTGCCACTCTGATAGGCGATGGCTGTGTCAAAAAAATTGACTCCCAGCTCGAGCGCACGTTTTATTATCTCGCGCGAGTGCTCCTCATCCAATGTCCAGCTGTGCTGGCCGTTCCCGGCGTCGCCAAATCCCATGCATCCCAGACATATACGGGATACTTTCAAATCCGAATTACCAAGCTTGGTATATTGCATCAATATCATCCTTTCATATATTCTAAGAGCATCTCAGACAGCCGATATGGCAGGTTCAATCCGGATGCTTCACATGTTCCGTCAGGCCGGGACGAAATTTTCGCAGCAATTTGGATATAATGTGCGCAGCAAAAATGAACAGGCCCATCATCGCAAGATAGTCCGCATAGAAAAGCTGTATGGGCTCACTGAAATCCAAAAATGCAAATTGCGATCTCAGGAGCATATACGTCAGCATATCCCTGTCAATGAATACATAGAGCCCATAGGCCGCGATCCCGGCGCCCGCGGCTGTCAAAACTGTGCTGCGTGCACGGGAATCCCCACGGATTTTTGCAGCTTTGCGCATCATGCCAAGCATAATATTCCAATGAAGCCCCAGGTGCAGCGCCATCAGAACAAATCCCCAATGGGACGCCGCCATGTGCAAAAGGCGAGCAAAGGACATACCTCTGTGAATTCCTAAAAAATCAAACACGTGGTTGGATAGCATTATCCCGCTCACCATAAGACCAAGCATGGCAAGAAACAACAGCAAATCAACGATGAGCTGGGAAATGCGAAACGACGTATATTTCCCCCTGAACATCGACCTGTACCATCTGCCGTTGAGTATATGATGGACGATAAACAGCAGGAACATCCCAGCCCCTGCCCACTCGTGGGCGACGTCTCCCCAGAACTGATAACCCATCAGAAACAGCAGAGCCAGGGTCATCATAATATCCACGATTAATTTTGCGACTGCTCTTGGCTTCATCAGAGCCAGTTCTCCCTTCTGCCTGTTGGGGCCAATTTGGCCTCTTTCTCTTTTCCGCGGCACACTCGAGGCCGCACCCCGCCGTGTCAGAGCAGCCTGTTTCCCAGAGAATAAGCCTGCTGTGGAAAATCGGAGGCGCGGGTCATGGAAGGCGTTCCGCAGCCTGAGCCCAGCACAGTGCCCACGTCCTCCAGATTCAGATAACGCACCAGTGTCCTGTAATGGGATTCCAGGGCCTCAAAAGTCCAGTCGTCGCTGTTCCATGCCGCCGCCAGGAGGGCTGATTTCATGTGCTTTCGCTGGATGCTGCTGTTGAACGCGCAAAAGCGGTCGATCAGCGTCTTTAGCTGCGCGGACATGCCGTAGTAGTAAAGAGGCGTGACAAACACCATCATGTCGGCGTCCAGGATCTTTTTTCGTATGCTTTCCATCTCGTCCTTCTGCACGCAGGGCCCCTCGTAACCGCAGTGGACACATCCGGTGCATGGACGTATGCCGGCATGGGCTGCATCTATGATCTCCACCGAGTGCCCCGCATCCTGCGCGCCCCGCCGGAAGCCGTCCGCCAGCATGTTGGAAGAACCGTGTATGTTTGGGCTTCCCTCCAATATTACGATTTTCATTTACAGATGCCTCCCTGTTCTCTCAATACCAAAGTTCCTTATCAGTTTGGGTACGACTTAAGCCACGGTGTCGACGGTAACAGTACCGGACATCCCGCCGACAAGCTCCCCGCCGGAGATTACCTGGCCCAATTCAAACAGGGACGGGTTCTGGCTGTAATCCCCGTAGAACATCACCACGTCTCCCCAGGGCGCATAGTAAGCCAGCGTTCCGGAGCCTCCCGCAGCCAGAGGGCAGTCGGTGGTGTCCAGCTCCTGCGGCGGGTAAAAGATTTTCTCATTTGTGCTGTAATCCTCCACCTCGACAGTGAGCGGAAGCTGGTCGCAAAGAGCGCTGGCCGCGGCGCTGTCATTGAGCTCGTAAATGACCACATTTTCTCCAAACCGGACGGAGATTTGTCGTGAGATATCGGATTGCCCCTCAGCTGTGGCCTGTGTGTAGCCAAGCTGCGCCACCCAGTCCTGTATACCGGCCTGTGAGGACGATGCGTCCTCTTCATAGCAGTCAAAGATATTGTCCGAAATCAGCGCGTCTGGCGCAGCCTCGGTGATAAGCTCAACGCTGTTTGCCAGTCCGCCGGTACCGTGCGAGCAGAAGAGGTATACCTGCTTGCCGGAGAGGTCATTCTGCTCCAGGAAGGTGAGCAGCGCCATGGGTACACCGTACCACCAGTTGGGATATCCGAGAAATACCACGTCGTAGTCATCCAGGTTATCCACGTTTTCCACAAGCTCAGGCCGGGCGTTATCACCGCGCTCCTCGTTAGCCCGGGCCAGACACTCGTCCCAATCACTCGGATACAGCTCCGTCACACGGATGGAAAACAGGTCCCCTCCGGTCTCCTCCTGCACCCAGCCGGCGAGCTGCTGCACATTTCCCGGTGGGATAACGCTAGGTGATGTAACAGCGTCCACATCGTCTTCCAGCACAGCATTATCTGCCCATGAGAAATAGGCCACCAGAATCCCGCCAGTCTCTTCTTCCCCATCGGACCCTGCCCCGTT
This sequence comes from uncultured Oscillospiraceae bacterium, assembly GCA_964609305.1. Classification (GTDB taxonomy): domain Bacteria; phylum Bacillota; class Clostridia; order Oscillospirales; family Oscillospiraceae; genus CAKSXP01. The sequence goes on along the minus strand of CAZSRK010000006.1, from coordinate 56,424 downwards.
CTCCGGCGCTGTCGGTGCTCCGCCGGAGGGAGGTTCATCCTCGTCGCCGTTGTCCGGCGTTTCCTGTTCCAGTGCTCCCATGGTATTCTCCGAAGGTACATTGGGATCTTCCACAGTTTCTCCGGTTGCGGTGCAGGCCGTAAGAGAAAGTATCAGCACTGCCGCCAAAAGGATAGAAAGTGCTTTTTTCAATTGTGCCGCCTCCTGTCTTATGCCGCTGGAAAGGGGTGCTGCGTTCCGCGGCCATAGTTGAGTGTTAAAGTTTTCAAAATTACGATTATATTATATGGATATGGCAACTCGGATTCAATGTCTAATACCTATATTTTATCGATGTATATAAGTTTTCCCTATGCATGAATATGCAGCGGCTTTTTCTGCGTAAGAAATATTATATAATAAAGGCATTGACACCGTGTCAAAACACTGGCATAATCTAATCATTGACATAGTGTCAGCTAAACGGAGGAATACAGCCGCCGCCGTGTCGTTTCCCCGGACATGAATATCGAACGCAGGACTGGTTATCGGCAGGCGCACGTCCTTCTGTGGGAAAATGCATAAACAACATAAGGAGGCTTTTAAATGAAAGCAAAGGTCTATTTTACAAAGGAAATCACCCCTGAAAAAGTAGTTGAGCTCTATCATGCCCTTGGCGTGGAGCTTCCCGGTAAAGTTGCCGTTAAAGTCCACTCCGGCGAGAAGGGCAACCAGAACTTTCTGCACCCGGAGTTCTGGCGGCCAATGGTTGATGAAGTGCATGGCACCATCGTAGAGTGCAACACCGCCTATGGAGACGCTACAGGCGGTGTGCGCGATAATACGCAATCTCATTTAAAACTGCTGGACGAGCACGGCTGGACCAGGTATTTCGACGTCGACCTTATGGACGCCGAGGGTCCGGATGTGGTCTGGCCCATACCCAACGGCAAGGTGCTTAAAGAAAATTACCTCGGTAAGAACATTGAAAACTATGACTCCATGTTGGTTTTGGCCCATTTCAAAGGCCATCCGGCGGGCGGCTACGGCGGCGCGCTCAAGCAGCTTGCCATCGGCTGTGCCTCACGTGCCGGCAAAGCACTGATCCATTCCGCCGGAAAAACCGACGACCGCTTCGAGACGTGGGAAAAGCACGCCGACTCAGTGGATTTTCCCGAGGCGATGGCCGATGCCGCTTCCAGCGTTGTGGAGCATTTTAAAGGGAAAATCGCCTTTGTCAATGTGATGAAAAACCTCTCGGTGGACTGCGACTGCTGCGCTGTGGCCGAAGACCCCTGCATGGAGGATATCGGAATCCTCGCCAGCCTGGATCCGGTGGCCATAGATCAGGCCTGCATAGACCTTGTGATGGCCTCCAACGACCCCGGAAAGGAGCACTTCATGGAGCGTGTCAACAGCCGCAACGGTATCCACACCATCGAGGCGACCGCCGATCTGGGCTACGGTTCCCGGGAATACGAGCTCATAGAAATGTAAAATCCAAACATATCAGTAAAATACAGCAGCCTGTTTTCCCAAAAGCGGCATAACAGGAGTCCAGCAAACAGGCGTACAAAAGTCCGCAGCGTTGTAAGCTGCGGACTTTTAATATGTATAGGACCTTATACTGGACCCTTTAAGTGCAAATAATGCATAATTGATTGCTGTGTCTAAAAATATATTGACAAACAGACAAAAGACAGTTGTGATGTTAACGTTAACATCAGTTTTACGGAGAGCGAACATGAAAAAGGTCAGTTTGATGGATGTAGCGGCGGCGGCCGGTGTTTCACACACCACAGTTGCGCATGTGATAAACGGCGGGCCGGTATCCGAGGAGACAAGGGAGCTCGTTGAGGCAAAGATCAGGCAGCTCGGTTATATCCCCAACCGCATGGCCAGCGCCCTTAAAAGCAGCCGCAGTGGCATCCTTGGAAGCCTTTTTGTACACAACGCCGGCGGCCTTATCCATAAAATCAACGAGAGCATTATTGACGCGGCACGCAAGGCAGACTATGAGCTTATAGTTATGGAAACGCATTGGGGCGAAGAGGAGCAGACGATCAACCGTATGCTCTCGCTTCAAATCGACGGACTTGTGATCATTTCCGACCTGTTTGTGCCACTGGAGACGCTGTCTCAATTGGCGGCGCTGCATGTGCCGGTCGTAGCTGTCGAGCGCGGCTATGCTCACGAAAGCGTTGACAATCTGCTGGTAACAGACTATGCCTCCTGCTATTACGTTGGCCGACGTATGGCAGAGTCGGGACACCGACACGTCGCTTTTGTAGGCAGCCGGGAGGCTTTCGGCCCCGTGTGCGACACGGCGCTGGATATAGAATACCAGCGTCGGACCGGCTTTGAGGATGCAGCACGGGATCACGCCATGAAGCTCGAGAAGTATGTTATGGAAGATTATCTTCCGTCGGAAGGCTATATGGCAGCAGAGAAAATATTGGCTCTTCCAAACCGGCCCACTGCCGTCTTCTGCTCAGCCGACCCCCTGGCCGCGGGCGTATTGCAGTGTCTTTACGCACACAGGCTCCGCGTGCCAGAGGATATCTCCGTCGTCGGATACGACAATGTCATCTCCACCTATCTCTCCCCTGCCGTTGACTCTGTCGCTCTGGTATATGACGGTATAGGCAAATCGGTAATGACCATGCTTACCGAGCGTATGCGCGATCCGGACAGGACACCGCAGACCATGCAGATCGAGACTGCCTATATTGATCGCGGCACATTAAAGCCGATATAAAATAAATTATTCCGGCGCTGCTTTTACAGCGGCGTCGGTAAAAAAGAATGTGTTAACGTTAACAGCGTGTTAAGGAGGTACCATGAAAAGAACACGAACTCTGCTCAGTGAAGATTACATGGGGACGGAAAACGCAGCAAAACTGCTTATCAAGTTTGGACTGCCCGCCATTGCGACGATCCTGATCAACTCTCTTTACAACATGGTGGACCGCATCTTCGTCTCCAACGGCGTCGGATACATCGCCCTGTCTGCGATCTCTCTCACAAGCCCTATAACAAGCATTATGCAGGCGCTGGCTGTCCTTATCGGCATGGGCGGACATACGATTTTTGCCATGAAGCTCGGGGAAAAGAACCGGAATGAGGCCGAACGCGTTCTCGGTAACACGCTGACTGCGATCTTTGCCATCAGCCTTCTGAAATTTGCCGTGCTTTACACTCTTCTTGAGCCCATTCTCATCCTGCTTGGCGCGGAGGGCGAAACACTGCAATACGCGCTCGGCTACATGCGCATCATCCTGTTTGGCACGTTTTTCTCCGCTGTTTCCAATGGTATGAATAATTTTGTTAACACCTCCGGCAACCCGACGATGGGCATGCTCTGCCTTCTGACCGGCTGCGTTATGAATCTGGTCCTCGATCCTCTGTTCATATTCGTCTTTCACTGGGGAGTCGAGGGCGCCGCCATCGCGACGATCATTGCGCAGTGCGCCTCCGCGTGCATGGTGATGGGCTACTTTGCCAGAAGCAAAAGGTCTCCCGTCCGCCTGAGGCTGTCTCAGCTTCGTCTGGATATGCGTCTTACGCTTCAGAGCATGAAGCTCGGCACCGCCTCCGCACTCAGCTCCGCTACCTACAGCCTAGTCGCTGCTTTTACAAACCGCAGTATCGTCTATTACGGCGCAATGGGCGGACCGATAAGCGGGGACATTGCGCTCTCAGCCATTTCCGCTACTACCTCGACCGGTATGGTGTTCGTTATCCCAGCCAATGGACTTCAACAGGCCGTACAGTCCCTCTGCGGGTACAATTTCGGCGCGAAAAACTATGCTCGTGTCAAAGAATTTGTCAAAAAAGGCCTGATTATGTCAGTGCTGGTTTCGATACCGGGCTATGTGATTTTGCATCTGTTCACCGGCTTTTTCATCTCACTTTACGGTAATACGGACAACACCGCGTTTGTCGAGTATGCCAAATGGACGATGCATATTTACAACATAACTGTGCCGGTACAGGCGCTTCATGCGATCTGCACCGGATACTTCCTCTCGTCCGGTCAGGCGCTCAAGGCGACTGCCGTGTCATTGGTCAGAAGCGTTTTCGGGCTGGTGCCGCTGACAATCATCCTGCCTCTGTTCATGGGGGTCGACGGATGTATCTGGGCAGTTCCCGGGGCCGATGTCATCGGTGCAGCCGTCGCGCTGGTAATGTTGTATTTCGACATGCGGCGCTTAAACGGCCTTATAGCGGACAGAGAACATGGCGGCCCCATGCTTAGAACACAGACGGTAGAACAAATTTAGGAGGCATATCATGGAATTCTTTACACTGAACAACGGACATGAGATCCCCGCGCTGGGCTACGGCTGCAATTCACTGGGCCGCAGCGTCGATGACTGGACCATTGAGCCGGACGGCGATTACAGGCCGCTTTACTATGAGCTGAATGCCGGCTACCGCTATTTTGATACAGCCATCCGCTATCACAACGAGCCCGCGATGGGCCTGTTCATCTCCGAATACAGCGCACAGCACAATATCCCCCGGGGTGACTATTTCCTGAGCACAAAAATCCCGACGGAGGACCCCTATGTTGTGAACGCGGATGTCACCCGCTCATATATCGAGCGCAGCCTTTCCCGTTTTCACACGGATTATCTGGATATGCTGCTGATCCACAGCCCCCGGAAGGAGAACATGGATATCACGCTGGGGGTCTGGCAAGTGATGGAGGAGATGTACGACGAGGGGATACTGCGAAATATCGGGATTTCGAACTTCTATGTTCCGGAACTGGAATGGTTCCTGCCGAAAACCCGCATCAAGCCCACAGTCAATCAGGTCATGATAAATCTCGGTGTCCGGAATCAGGATGTAGTCGACTGGTGCCACGAAAACGACATCCTCCCCGCCGCTTGGAGCCCTCTGCGTAACGCGCGGCCGGAAAACATTGCGCAGTTAAACGAAATAGGGCAGAGATACGGCAAGACATGGGCGCAGGTACTGCTGCGGTATTACAGGCAGCGCGATATACTTGTTGTCACCAAATCCCACATTGAGCAGGAGGTCATTCAGAACCTGGACATTTTAGATTTTCTTCTCACCGATGATGAGCTGGCTCAGATCGACACGATGCAGGGAGGCCGATTTGTCCCGGAGGTATAGGCAATATTCGAAGGTAAAGAGCAACCCGCAAAGCCTTGAAAAAGGCTTTGCGGGTTGTCGCACTCGCGCCCACTTGCAAAGCGGAGCTGTTCCGAGTCATTATAGAAGTTCACCATATCTGTTGATATAACTTTTTCTTACACATTTACGCAATCTGCCTTCAGTCTGCCACACACAAAAAACTCAATGTGGGAAACTCGGAAAGCCTTACAGCCCACCGTCAGTCCGCCCGGATTCGCCATATGAGTTCTTCCGTCTTTTTGAGTAGATAACAAGGGTGGTCACAAGATCAGCGCAGCCGCTGACAATCAGTCCTACCCCCAAAACTGTGTTCAGCATCGTAAGGCCGGAAAATGGGTTGACCATCAATACAACGCCCAGAATAAGATTCACCAGAGCCACTATTATAACAATCCATGCATTCGAAATCTTCAAACGCATCACGTCCACGCCGTTTTGCAGCTCCCGTATGCCGTTCAGGGCGATCATCAGGCCAAGTATGAAGGGTATCATCTGCAGGACCCACTCCTGCCGGACAAGTATCGTAACTGCTAGAATCAGCAGCAGGACACCTGTGCCAAACCTGTTGCTGTCGGTGCTTTTTTCAACCGGCATTGCCAGATAACTGATGATCTGCATAATACCTATTAACAGCATCGCAACGCCCAACACGGGACAGACAAGGCTAATCGCCAATTCAGGAGCGGTCAGCAGTACCACGCCAATCAAGAGATTGAGTGCCGGGTATGCCAGGGTCAAAACACGGTTCATGGTGGTCTTTTTCATCGCAATCCCCCTCGTTTTCAATTTGCTTGCAGACTGGATATAGAATATACCCTGGTTGTTTTAAAAGTATTAACTTTGCGTTAAGAACAAGTTAAACTGCAAAAACTGCCCGGGTGTTTCCGGACAGTCAACGCCTGTCATGAGTTATACACTACACAGAAAGCCACTGATTGCGGCAGCGTCCCGGTACCCCTTATGATAAAACCTGTCCAGCGCCTGCCTGTCTTTTGACAAAGTATCCAGACCGCAGGTATCGTCTGGCGCTATGATAAGGGCCTTTCCCTGTTTCTCATACTGTTTGGCCAGTGCGACACCCTGGTTATACCGTTCGGCTCGCCGCCGCAGGTTTTCCGCGGCAATCGGATATTTCTTTTGTATCAGTTTTGCAAGTGTCGGATCCTTTCCCGGGAGGCGCTGCTGATCCTTAGGACGGCTCAGGATCACCACGACCCTATCACATCCCATTTGAAATGCCTTTTCTACAGGAACTGGATCGCCCAGAGCCCCGTCATAATAGGCAGTCCCGTCAACCTCATATGGTCTGCAAACAAAAGGGATGGCCGAAGCCGCTTTCAGGATTCCGTAATCATTCTGTTTCATGTCGCTCTTATCAAAGTAGTGGACCTCCCCGGTCTGTGCGTTGGACGCGACGACAAGCAGCTCCGTCCTGCTGTTTACAATAGCTTGATAATCCAATGGATTTTCGCCGTCAGAATTGCTCAGAGTCCCATATATATAATCCAGGTCAAGATAGGAGTGTCTGAAGATAAAATTGCGCAGGCTCATGTACTCTTTTCGAAAAGGATAATCGGTGTAAAACTGATAATTTCTTAACTTCTGTCCGGCAATATAAGACGCCACATTTGCACTCCCGGCTGAAACCCCAATACATAGGTCGAACCGGATCTGTTCATCAAGGCAGTAATCAAAAATCCCCGACGCATATACACCGCGCAGTCCTCCGCCCACATCGACAATGCCTATTTTCATCTGCAACCTCCGTTTATTTATATATATGAATATGTGAATATGACGAACCCGGAATATCGCGGCTTTCCTCATGGGCATACGGCAGAGCCACTGCGGGCTCACAGGTCGAGTAATACTTATTACACATTTTATACATTATGTCATCTCCTGTGGTAATTTCTCCATTTCCGAAATGTCATATATGGGCTCGTCTGTCATCCATATATAGAACCGGGTTTCAGTCAGCGGAGCAGAAATACTGTTTGCACAGATCAACGCCGTATGGTAAACTAATATTATTTATTTCTGTGGTTCCAAAGGAGAGAAAAAATCGATGCGCCGCACAAAAGACGCCATTATAGCCGCCTTTGGCGAGCTGTTGGAAGAACGTCCATTAAATAAAATTACAGTAAAGGATATTGTTGACCGCTGCGGTGTCAATCGGAACACCTTTTATTATTTCTCGGACATTCCATCTCTTCTCGAACCATCTCTTCTCGAAGAAACTATCAAGGAGCAGGCGGATGAAATCATACAAAACTACTCAAACTTTGATTCTCTGGTAGATTTCCTTTTACCTATGGCAAAATTGGGTACGGAGCACAGACGCGCCATCCTGCATATTTACCGCTCCGTACAGAGGGAATCGTTTCAAACGGCGCTGGATCGTATTGCATCGTATATTGTACGCAGATATGTCGAAGCTGTCACGGCAGATTTGCTGCCGGACACCGTTAGCAATCCCGGGGTCGAGCTTTTGATAAAATTCTATAAGTGCGCGCTGGTCGGCTCCATTTTGGACTGGCTTGATTCCGGAATGAAATATGACGTTTTGGACGAGACGGTACAGATATGCGATCTATTTGCCGGTTCCGGGAAACAGGCGTTTTTGAGGTGCATTGAAAATAACCACAAGCTCAGCCAATATAATGAGGACGTCTGAATTTTGTTGTTTCACTTACATATTACTGAGCTTTGTCTTTTTACATCAGCTTATAGTATAGTATGGATATCTGTATATGATTCAGCACCCCTTAGCGTCAGGTTAATTTCGAGCTGATGCCCATGCCGAAGGCACCCGGCCCCACATGACAGCTAATACTGAAAGTCAGTCGGTCATAGAAGACCTCTTCCCCGGGAAACGCTTCTTTGACCATTTCCAGCCACTGCCGGTCTTCCTCCTCCCGGACGAAGCTGCCCGCAACACCCAACCGGATGTCCTGGCCTTTCTGATAGAACGTCTCGGCACTTCTCAGCATGGCCTCAATCGCCCGCTTCTTGCAATTTTTTGTTTCCCGTACCTTTGCATAAGCGTCCAGCCGTTCGCCCTGGATAATGAGCAGGGGCTTTACGTTCAAAACGGCGCCCATCGCTGCCCCGGCGGCGGTGACTCGGCCGCCGCGCTTTAAAAATTCCAGGGTTTCCACACCCACATATATGATGGAGTCATAAGCGGTCTGTTCCAATCTTTCCTTGATATCTGCCGCAGAACAGCCTTGCCGTGCTAGCTCCAACGCATCATGAACAGAACTGCGCTGCGTTACGGAAATGCGGTGGTTGTCTACAACCTGCACCTTCCCTCCGTAATCTTCCGCCAGAGACAGCGCCGTCTGGCAGGAATTGCTCAGGCCGCTGGACATCGGAATATAGACAAGCTCATCATAACCGTCAGATAAAATCCGTTCCCACAGGCCCAGGACGTCCGCCGGCGTGGGCTGCGAGGTGGACACCTGCTTGTGCTCCAGCAGGCTCTGATAAAACTCCTGGTATGGAAAGATCCACCCCTTCAAAATACTCCCGTCCCTCGATAATAACAGGCATAGGCAGGATATAGACGCCAAGCTCTTTTCCCTCTGCCTCAAAAATGCCGCTGTTGCTGTCAGCAGCAATTGCTGTCTTCCTACCGCTGGTCACTTCTGATTCTCTCCAATCTGCCGCATTAAATCGGCACTGTATATTGTTTTAAGATATATTTGTTGTTATGTCCGCCGCGCGTCTATCACGCGGCGGACAAACGCATGCGCTCATTTTTCATTTTTGCCCGCCTGGCTTTTTGTCCATAGCTCTTCAGCCACAGGCGCCCAATTGCGGGCATATCCATCACATTTGGAGCACAGGTGTTCCACACTCTCCGGAGACTCAGGGTCGGTAGAGTGCGCGCCTGTGCGCTCCACCATCTCCCGCAGCCGCTCGGGGTTCTCCAGCATGGGACAGGGACGGAGCATATTGTCGTTGAAAGGCATGTTGTCATGGTAGGCCATGAATATCGGGCTCTGCAGAGCCTCGAGCAGCGTACACTCGCGTATGTTGGCGTTGGAGTAGTGGATGAACACACAGGGGTCCACATCTCCGTTGGCGTTAATGTGGAGATACCGCTTGCCTCCGGCAATACAGCCTCCCACATACTCACCGTCGTTTTGGAAATCCATTGCGAACAGAGGCTTTTCGCTCCTGAGCTTACGTATGCGATGATATGCCGCGGTCCTCTGCTCAGGTGTGGGAAGCAGCTCCGGAACCGCGTCATTCCCAACGGGCATATAGTGGAAATACCAGACAAAATAACAGCCCAGATCGATCATCTGGTCAAAGAAAGCCTCGGATGTGATGGAGTCTAAATTGGCGCTTGTGTAGCAGGCAGAAATACCATAGACCAGTTTCTTCCGGCGCAGCAGCTCGATAGCCGATATTACCCTGTTGTAAACCCCTTTGCCCCGGCGTCCGTCTGTGGCGCTTTCCGACCCCTCAAGAGATATCGCGGGAACAAAGTTCTTGACCCGCAGCATATCGTCAGCAAATGCCTCGTCAATCAGTGTGGCATTGGTAAAGCAAAGGAAGATGCAATCGGAATGCTTTTCGCACAACCGGATGGTATCCTTCTTACGCACCAGCGGTTCACCTCCGGTGTATATGTACATATATACCCCCAGCTCTTTGCCCTGGTTTATAATGCTGTCAATCTCCTCATATGAGAGATTGAGCTTATTACCGTATTCTGCGGCCCAGCAGCCGGTACAGTGCAGATTACAGGCGCTGGTCGGATCCAGGAGGACTGCCCAGGGAATGTTGCAGCCGTACTTTTTCCGGTTTTCCTCCTGCTTGGGCCATCCTACCAGGTTGGCATTTATAAAAAAGTTTACCGCTATGGTCTTTACTACTTCAGGATCAGCATCCTTGACCACTCTTTGGACAAAGGGGTAATACGGATGTTTCGGATCCGTGATTGCCTCACGTATAATTTTTCGCTGGGCTTCAAAATCTCCTCCGGAAAATTTGTCCGCCCAGTCTATCAGCTTAACCAGGTTTTTGTCCGGATCCCTGTACAAAAAATTAAACACCTGTTCCAGTCCGAACTTTTTAATTGCAGTAGAAGCATCCATTATCTAGTCCTCATCTTTCTTTATCCTTTATTTCTGTATTTATTATCCTTCCAGAAAGCTGCCTGATACATTTCTCACAGTAAGATGAATCACACAATGATTTTTCACTCCGTCTGCCAGCAGCGCACCACCTCCTATGAAATGTTTTGCCATCTGTGCATGAAAAGGATGTACAATTACAAGAACGCCGAAGACGCCCGCGATAATAGAGGTTGCCAGAATTATGGTCCAGGTTTTCAGCCCGAACTGCCTGGCGTCCTTTGACATCTGTATAGAAAGAAGGCTGTCCAGCAGGATCAATGCACCCAGTCCAACAGACAAATAAGGCAGGATCCAGCTGCTACATGACAGAACAATGATCCCAAGTACTATTATGAACAGCCCAAAGGCCAAATCATACTGAAACGCTAAACAGTACAAGTCCTTAGAAAAATATCCTATTATTTTGATTACGCCATAGGTGAGCAGCACTATTCCGCCAAATATGCATACACCGAGTGGCGCGAGATCTGGCAGAAACATGTAAGATATCCCGACAAAATAGAACAAACAGGATATGATTAAATATCCCACTTTCGCCAATCGCAACGTTTTCATTGTTTCCCCCGTTTCCATGAGATTGCTATGATTTTAAACGATTTATCATTAGAAAAACATAGGCAAAAGGAACGTCATGCCTAATTTTTGGGCACGACGACCCTTTTGTCTATCTGAAAAATTTATATAAAAGTAACAGATAAATAAAAAATCGGTGAGTCCTGTAATGACTCACCGATGGTCGGAGTGTAATTATAGGGCTTCAGACTCTCTAATTCAGGTCACCAAACCGAAGCCCAGCGCAAGCGGGTTCGATTTGGAAGCGAGTAGCAGCAGAATGAGCGCACGACGAGCTTTGTCATGAAATGAAAAAGCTCGCCGCAAGCGATATGACGCTTGCGACGAGCTGGTCGGAGTGCGGGGACTCGAACCCCGGGCCTCCTGCTCCCAAAGCAGGCGCGCTACCAACTGCGCAACACCCCGATATATGACTATATTCTGCTTTTGGCCACTTCCATCACAAACTCAGATAATAAATCTGCAGCCGTTTTTGCCGCGCGAAAGGATTTTATCACAATACTCTGCAAACTGCAATATTTTTCTGCGTTGATGTTTTCTGACAGTTGTGGTATCATCGTCGAGGGAAGTGATAAAATGAGAATGCGCAAAAAGCCCAACCTGATACCGCGGATGGAGCGGTGCGCCGCTATACAGCTCAAAAATCCCGAGGAATATCGAGGACGCTGGGCCGCAGCCTTTCCGGGTTATGACAGACTTGAGCTTGAACTCGGCTGCGGTAAGGGTAAATTCACCGTTGGCATGGCTGCCGCCAATCCGGAAAGCCTCCTCGTCGCCGTTGAGCGCGTGCCGGACGCGATGGTTGTCGCAATGGAGCGCAGTATGGAGCTTGGGCTTGAAAACGTGCGGTTCATCGACATGGACGCCAGCCGACTGTCTGAGGTGTTCGCCCCCGGCGAGGTCAGCCGTATCCATATAAATTTTCCCGATCCCTGGCACAAAACCAAGCAGTTCAAGCGCCGTTTAACGGCGCCTTCCTTCCTCTCAGTCTACCGGCAGCTTATGCCCGTTGGCGGCGAGATCCACTTCAAAAGCGACAACTCGCCTCTGTTTGAGTGGTCAGTGGAGCAATTTCAAAATGACGGCTGGACATTACGCGAAATCACGCGTGATCTGCACGCCGGCGGTCAGGTCGGCATCATGACAGACTATGAAACAAAATTCTACGAACAGGGCATCGCGATAAACCGTCTGGTCGCGGTGCGCCCATAAGGGGATGGCTTTTATGCGACTTATATCCTGGAACGTAAACGGCCTGCGTGCCTGTGTCAAAAAAGGCTTTGAGGATGCCTTCTGGGGCCTCGACGCGGACATGTTCTGTCTTCAGGAGACTAAGCTCCAGTCCGGCCAGATAGAGCTTGATCTACCGGGTTACGAGCAGTACTGGTGCTATGCCGAGAAGAAGGGGTACTCGGGCACCTGCATATTTACAAAACATATGCCTTTGGACGCGTCTTACGGCATAGGCATAGAGGAACATGACCACGAAGGCCGTGCAGTCACGCTGGAATTTGAGCAGTTTTACCTTGTCTGCGTCTATACCCCCAACGCACAGGACGGTCTGCGCAGGCTGGATTATCGAATGAGCTGGGAGGATGCATTCCGCGATTACCTGCTCTCACTGGATGCGAAAAAACCTGTTATCGTCTGCGGCGACATGAACGTTGCACATGAGGAGATAGACCTTAAAAACCCTAAGACCAACCGTGGCAATCCCGGATTTTCGGATGAGGAGCGCGCAAAGTTTGGTCAGCTTCTGGAATCCGGCTTCACAGATACGTTCCGGTACCTCTACCCTAACCTGGAAAACGCATATACCTGGTGGAGCTTCCGCTCGGCCGCAAGGGAGCGGAACGTCGGCTGGCGTATAGACTACTTTCTTGTCTCGGAACGGATAAAAGACAGTATAAGCAAGGCGTTCATCTGCCCCGAGATCATGGGTTCTGACCATTGCCCTGTCGGGCTGGACATATTCATATGACAAGTATAGGAAACGTTGAAATACACGGCCGGCTGCTTCTGGCCCCCATGGCCGGTGTTACTGACCTGGCCTTCCGGCACATCTGTACTGAGCAGGGCGCCGCTTTGACGACGACAGAGATGGTAAGCGCAAAGGCGCTTATGTACCAGGACGGCAAGACCCGCTCCCTGCTCTGTTCCGAACCCGACGACCATCCGCTTGCTGCCCAGATATTTGGCAGCGAGCCGGAAGTTATGGCAGAAGCGGCGATTAAAGCCAGAGAAATATCCAATGCGGATATAATTGACATAAATATGGGCTGTCCTGTCGGAAAGATAGTGAATAACGGCGAAGGCAGCAAACTTATGCTGGAGCCGGACAAGGCACAGAGGATAATCAGCGCCGTGGCGTCTTCGGCCGGCTGTCCGGTAACTGTCAAGTTCCGTAAGGGATGGGACAAAGGCCATGTTAACGCCGTTGAATTTGCAAAGATGTGCCGCGACGCCGGCGCAGCAGCAATAACCATACACGGTCGTACCCGTGCGCAGATGTACGAAGGCAGGGCCGACTGGGATATTATACGCGACATAAAGCGAGAGATTGACGATATCCCTGTAATTGCAAACGGGGACGTCTGGACGGCCGAAGATGCCGAGCACATTCTGCGGTACACCGGCTGTGATTTTGCCATGATAGGGCGCGGAAGTTTCGGCAATCCCTGGATATTTGCTCAGGGCAACGCGGCCATTGAGGGAAAGCCTGTTCCTGCCCTGCCTGCGCTGGCAGAGCGTGTGGACACCGCCATACGCCAGTTTGAGCTGGCGGCACAGTACAAGAGCGAGAAGATAGCCTGCCTTGAATCCCGCCGGCATTTTGCGTGGTACCTCAGAGGCGTGCCCCATTCAGGTTATTTCAAGCAGCAGATAGTAAAAATCGAGACTCTGGACGACGCGAGAAGAATTGCGCAGCGGATTAAGAAAGAATTGGGGTGACAATGTGACCCGCATCGAGGAAATGAATATTATATCCGAGGTCCTCGGCGGAAACGCAAACGCCTTTGAATCGCTTGTAATCGAGAATCAACACCAGGTATATACTCTGGCTCTTAAGATGGTTGGTAACGAGGACGACGCATATGATATTTCCCAGGACGCTTTTGTCAAGGCATACAACAACCTTTCAAAATTCCGTGGGGACAGCAAGTTCTCCGTCTGGCTCTATCGCCTTACAAGCAATCTGTGCCTGGATTTTCTCCGTTCACGCAAGCGCCGTAGTGCGTCGAGCACCTCGTACATAAACAGCGACGACGAACAGCAGGAGATCGAGATCCCTGACAGCCGCTTCTCACCGGAGACGCTTTTGGAAAAGCGTGAGCTGCGCCGCAGAGTCAACGCGGCGCTTGAATCGCTACCTGACAGCTATCGCGAGATAATCGTCCTTCGCGAGATAAACGGGCTGTCTTATGAGGAGATCGCGCAGGTACTCTCTCTGGAGCTGGGGACTGTGAAATCCCGAATTTTCAGAGCGCGAAAAAAGTTGTGCTCCATTCTCTTAAAAGACGGGAACCTTTCGGGTATGCTCCCGTCTAATACAACGAAGGAGGCGTGATGCATGCGGACATGTGAAGAATATCGCGAGCTTATAAGCCTTGCGATAGATAACGAAATAGCTCCGGATGAAATGCGCGATCTGCAGCGTCACCTTCTTGTATGCGAAGAATGCCGTAATGTGTACAGAGCTTTCGCCGCCTTGTCAGACAGCCTTGCGGACAGCCTTTCCGTGGCTCCCGAGGACTTTACAGAGGGCGTCATGTCCAGGATCGGCGCCCAGAGCCAGCCCGCGCGGAAAAAGCGCTTTGCATGGGGTAGATTTGCGGCTGTGGCTGCCTGCTTTGTGATCGTCGCGGCTGCCGCATCTAAAATCGGGCTCGACGGTTGGCAAAGCCGCTCAGGAGAGAGTGCGGCGGCTCCCGCGGATTATGCAGTCTCCGACGACGTCAACGCGGAAAGCTACGCGCCAGCCGAGCCGGAGGAGGAGCAGGAGGACAGCAGCATGAACTCCGTTCTGTACGACTCATATCCGCAGGAGGATACCGCTGACGGCAGCGGCACTGTGGACAGTGACAGCCCTGCCGAAGCGACGCCCGCTCCCGAAGCATCTCTTCAGGATCAGGAGACTCAGGAGTTACCGGAGAGTGGGCAGCAGCAGAAAACCGACGGCAACAGCACCGACGCCACCGAGAGCAACAGCCCGACATACAATTGTGCCGATTCGCCCGAGGAGGCCATGGCCATGCTGACCGGCCTGACTGAGGCGGAGATATACACCGGAGATGTTCCGGAGAGCTCTTCGTCCGAGCCGGATGTCACAACGACAAACACGGATTCGCTTGCAGCTCTGGCCGAACTTCTATCTTTCTCCGAGCTCTCACAAGAAGAGCGTCCGCAGGACGAACCCCTGTTCACCGTAGTTGCCCAGGACAGTGAAAACGGGAAATTTGAGATACGCATCTGGCTGTCCGGCTCCAAGCTGATTATCGAATTTGGCGAAAACGGAACGCTTTATGTCGCAAACGGAACCTCCGCAGACCTTCTGGAGTTTATCGAGAACGCATAAGCCACGGCAAAAATTCCGGGACCCATATATGGTCCCGGAATTTTTGCGCGCATTACTATCCAGTTTTTTGCATCTGGCTGGCAAGACCCCTTTTTTGGGTTGCAAGAATTCACTTTAGCTGATAAAATAGTAATCAATAACTTCTCTTACAGTATTAATTCTATGTATTGGAGGCCGCATTATGAGCAATTATATTCTAACTTGCTGCTCCACCGCCGACCTGACCGCCGAGCACTTTGCCAGCCGCGGGATAAAGTATGTCTGTTTCCACTTTTTCCTTGACGGAAAACTCTATGACGACGACCTCGGCCGCTCCATCTCTTTTGACGATTTCTACTCAGCCATGGCTAACGGTGCAGATACAAGCACCTCGCAGGTCAACGTTGCAGAATTCGTTGAGTTCTTCACACCCTTTCTTCAGGCGGGACAGGACGTGCTGCATGTGAGCCTCTCTTCGGGAATATCCGGTGTGTACAACTCCGCCTGCGCTGCACGCGACATCCTGACCGAAAAGTTCCCGGATCGCACGATATTTGTCGTTGATTCGCTGGGAGCATCCTCCGGATATGGCCTGCTGATGGACAAACTCGCCGACCTGCGCGATGAGGGCATGGATATCCAGAGTCTTTATGATTGGGCGCTCGAGCACCGGCTCGAGCTCAACCACTGGTTCTTCTCAACCGACCTGAGCTTCTATATCAAGGGTGGTCGCATCTCTAAGACAGCCGGCATAGTCGGCACCATTCTCGACATCTGCCCTCTTTTGAACATGGACAATGAGGGCAAGCTAATCCCCCGCAAAAAGATACGCACGAAACGCAAGGTCATAAACACCATAGTTGACCGCATGGAGGAAAACGCGTTTGACGGCCTTGACTACTCCGGCAAGTGCTATATCTCCCAGTCAGCCTGTATAGAGGACGCAAGGCAGGTCGCCGACCTCGTTGAGAAACGTTTTCCACACCTCAACGGCCGCGTCGTCATAAACAGTGTCGGCACGACTATCGGAAGCCACACTGGGCCAGGAACGGTCGCCCTATTCTTCTGGGGCAAGAAAAGAGAATCTTAACTAGATAAAAAAACGCCTGCTATCGTTAATAAGGAGATAGCGGGCGTTTTTTTGTATTCACAAACCATATGAATTGGTCTTCCGGTACTTTAAGCAGATAGATGCGTATTGTCCTGCTTTCCGGTTTTTACAAAAGCTCAGGCAAGGAATCCCTTCAGTATCCTGTCCTCTGCCTGCTCCTCCGTAAGTCCCAGGGTCTGAAGTTTAAGGAGCTGATCGCCAGCTATTTTACCGATGGCCGCCTCATGGATGAGCTGAGCGTCGGTGTCGTTTGCGGCGATCTCCGGTATCGAGCGGATGCGGGCATTGCCCATTATAATCGAATCGCACTGGACATGGCCGAAGCACTGCGCGTTGCCCACCATTCGCGGATAGAACACCTGCTCGGAATCGTCCTGGGCAACGCTTCTTGAAATCACGCGGCCCTTTGAGTCCGCGCCGTCAAGCACGATCTCCATATTTGAGGTCGCCGACTGCTTTCCATGGGTCAGCAGCCGCTCGGTCACGACTGCCTCCGTCCCCGCGCCGCATACTATTTTGGTGTCGCGCACGGTCGAATCCACGCCGCGTATCTGCACTGTATCCATCTTTATGGACGCGCCTTCCTCCAGATAAACAACGGTTTTGGGATTCATAATGCGCTCGCCGTTGCCATCTCCCTCGCCGTAATGTTTTTCAGCATATGTGACATGGGAATTCTTTCCGACATAGAAGGTGTGCACGCCGTCGTGCCGCGACTCCTGCTCGCCGCAGTTGTGTATGCCGCACCCGGCAATTATCGTCACGTCACAGCCCTCGCCGATGTAAAAGTCGTTGTAGACCTCCTCCTTGATGCCGCTTTCGGTTAATATCACCGGTATATGGCAGCTCTCACCGCGGGTCCCGTCTTTGATGTGTATATCTATGCCCGGTTTGTCTGTTTTCCCGGTTATTTTTATGTTGTCGGTGCTCGCGCGGCCGGCGCAGTCACAGTCCTTACGGATGTTGTATGCGCCCGCGGGAGTCTCTTTTATATCCGCTATCTGTTCAAGCAGTGATATATCTGTCTGATTAAGCATCGTTCATCCTCCTCTCTCAGCAGAGCTTAGGGCAGCAGCCCATGGTCCCCGCCGAAATGCCCGGCAGGATATCTTCGGCCGGACCGCTCTGGGTTATCCGTCCATCGGCTATGATGAAAACTTCATCCGCCAGGGAAATTATACGCTCCTGATGCGAGATTATTATTACCGTTGCGCTGTGTTTTTCCTGAATCTGACTAAATGTCTCCGTCAGGCGCGCAAAACTCCACAGGTCTATGCCTGCTTCCGGCTCGTCAAAAATCATCAGATCACCGTTTCGGGCAAGTATCGTGGCGATCTCCACACGTTTTACCTCGCCGCCGGAGAGGCTCGCATCAACCTCTCTGTCGAGGTAATCGTTCGCGCACAGTCCGACCTGGGTCAGATAAGAGCAGCACTCGTCCTTTGTAACAAGGCGCTTTCCCGTCGCGATCGTGAGCAGGTCGCGCACCTTCAGCCCCTTAAAACGCGGCGGCTGCTGAAAACCGTAGCAGATGCCAAGGCGCGCACGCTCGGTTATCCCTAGCTCGGTTATGTCCTGTCCGTTCCAGATTATCTGTCCCGACGTCGGGTGCGCAAGGCCCATGATGATTTTGGCCAGCGTGGTCTTTCCGCCGCCATTGGGCCCGGTGAAAACGACCATCT
Organism: uncultured Oscillospiraceae bacterium; assembly: GCA_964609305.1. Lineage (GTDB taxonomy): Bacteria > Bacillota > Clostridia > Oscillospirales > Oscillospiraceae > CAKSXP01. The sequence goes on along the minus strand of CAZSRK010000006.1, from coordinate 38,205 downwards.
TCCTGTCCTCAATGACCATGCTCAGGTCCTTTATTATCTCGGTCTCCTCGCCCTCGTCGCTGACCTTATAGCATATATTTTTAAGTTCCAGCATTGCGATTTTTCCTTTCTCTAGTGCAGTACGGGGGAACGTCCCGCGAAAAAAATGTTTATGCGCCGAATTTTCCATTCACGGCGCAGAGCAAAAAACGACTATATTAAAGTCTGCGGATATTATAGCATATTCATGCGTAATGTTCAATCGATGAAATCGATTGATCCCCAAATTCTTTGAATTTGACTTATTGCCCTTTACTGCTTATATTAATTTTATAATTTGCAGGATATGCTAGCTATTTCATCATTATTAATTGTGCATATTGCACAATTAATGCTATACAAAGTGTCATATCTAATCTTTTACCAGATCTTTAATGATTTCGATAATACTGTCGCACTTGAATCTGTGCGGCAGCCCGGTCAGCCGGGCGGTGCCAAGCTCAAGCCCGGCGCCCGCGGCATCTATCGCGACGGCGCGCAGGCGAGCGTTGTTCCTGCTTCGGCAGTACTGTTTCCACCACAGACCTGTCACGACGGCCCGTCCCATCCCCTGTTCGACGAGCATGGGTATATCCGTCTCGGAAAAACAGATAAAGATGTTGATAGGCGTGAACATTTTAAGTTCTGCGAACAGCACGTCCAGATGGTCACGCAGAAAACAGTGTTCCCTGGGCGCTATCAGCTTTCCGTCGGCAAGCTCCGACATTGACACAAAGCTCCTGCCGGCAAGGGGGCTGTCATCCCGGACAACAAGAAGCAGCCTGTCGTCGCATAGTTTTTGCCACTCTATTTCAGCCCTGGTTATATGCGAATATGTCAGCAGCAGATCGGCCTGACCGCTGATAAGCAGATCTCCGTTATCGCCGTACTCCTCAAACAGGTTTGAAAAGCACATGTCCGGTTCGAGCGCAAGCATGCGCTTTTCCGCCTCATAGATGACTCCCGAAAGGCCAAGTATCTCGGCACAGGCAATGCGCATGCGCATCCCGCCGCTCTGTCTGGCAAGCTGCGCCATCATCTGTTCGGCGCTGTCAATCTCCGAGACTATGCGGGCTGCCCTGTGTAGAAATATTCGTCCCTCAGGCGTTAGCACGATGCCCTTGGCCGTTCTGCTGTACAGCTTCAGTTCCAGCTCCGTCTCCAGTTTTTTGAGCCCTGCGCTGAGAGTCGACTGTGAAATATGCAGTTCCGCGGCGGCTCTGGTTATATGCTCATATTTTGCAACTGCCACAAAATATATTAACTGATATACCTCCACGCATCGTTCCCCCCTTTCTCCTTCCAGGGCAGCGGTTTGTCCGCTGCTCTGGATAAATCGTAACATGACATACCTGGTATTTCAAATACAAAATAACAATGAAAGGAGCCATATCATGAAAAAACGAGTTTCATGTCTTGTTCTGGCGCTTCTGCTGGCCTTTTGCCTGTTTTCCGGATGCGGACAGCCGGCGGAGGAGGACACGATCAATGTCCCGGACAGTTCTCCTGCAGAGACAGAGTCCCCTGTCGTCGAAGAGCCGTCCGTGGAAGCAAGCGCCCCTGCCGGTGACGAACCGTCCTCCGAGGGGAACCAGGCACAGGATGACGCGTGGATACTGGAGTATCCCGGGCCACTGCCCATCACTGAAGAGCCCTACATACTCACGATGTACAACACCTTCAGTCCCGAACTTTATGAGGCGGCCTCTGACCCGATGACGACCGAGGGCATGCTTGCGCTTCAGGATGTGACCGGGGTCGAGGTGGAATATCTGCTCGGCGCCTACAACGATGCAACAGTACAATTCAATGTAATCTGTGCCAGCGGCGAATATCCCTATATTCTCCCGGACGTATCGATGAACTATTCCGGCGGCCTGTCAAAAGCATATGAGGACGGAATCATACAGGACATGACCCAGATTGTCGCCGATTACATGCCCTGCTATGAGTATTATATCGGCACCGCGGATGAATACATGCTCGCCGCGGTCAACGACGACGGGCTCATGCTCGAGGCAGCGCAGTTCCAGGTATCGCGGCAGGTCGTACTTGGCCCCTTTATCCGCCAGGACTGGCTCGAGGATCTCGGCATGGATTCCTCCGAGATAATAACATATGACGACTATTACGAGGTGCTCACTGCGTTCAAGAACAATGGGCATCCCAACGCGCTTATGGTCGGCGTGACCGGCGTGCCGGAATTTAACTATCTCGCTGCAGGATACGGTATCGCAGCGGACATGTCGCTGTACGGCAAGAGCCAGCCATTTATGAACGTGGACGGCATTGTCAAGTTCGGCCCCCTGGAGGACGGATACCTTGATTTCATCGCGATGATGAACAAATGGTATTCTGATGACCTGATCTATCCCGACTTTATGACGCAGGAGTATCCCATGACCACCTTCAGCGGGGCCGGCAGCGGGGAGCTGGGCATCGTCTATGCCTACACCGCGTTTATTGATATTTTCAAGTCCCAGAGTTCAGACGAGGATTTCCACATGGTCGGCATCCGCGATGCCGTCCAAAATGACGGCGACATGCTGCATTTGCGGCGAGACTCCGACGCATATGAGACCCGCGGAAAATCAATAACGACCACCTGCAAAGATGTCGAGATAGTAGCAAAATGGATCGATTTCACCTACTCTTATGAGGGGTATCTTCTGACTAACTATGGAATTGAGGGAAAGACCTATGAAGCAAGCTCCATCCCGCTCGATGTAAATCCCAGGCTGACCGAGCTGTCCTTCGCGCACCCGGACGGCTACACGCTGCAGCAAAGCCAATTTATATACTGCGCCAACTGCGGCTCCCTGCCCGCGAATGCGGACGACGAGCAGCTCTGGTCTGACGAAGTCATTGCCGCCACACAGATGTGGGAAGAATACTCCGACAACGCCTACTGCCTGCCGGTGGCGATGTCCCTGACCAGCGACGGAAGCCAGGAGTTTGCAACTCTATATGCCGATATCGAAACCTATGTGACTGAATGGCAGCTAAACGCCATTCTCGGCAATACCGGCCTTGACACCTATGAGGACATGGTTGAAGGCGCCCGTGGAATGGGAATAGACCGCTGTATAGAGATTTATCAGGCTGCGCTTGACCGCTGCCTTGCCAGGCTGGATTGATCTCAGGCGGAGCGGGCGCGAAGCCGTCCGCTCCTTTTTAAATCAACCGGAGGATAGACCAATATGCCCAAACTGAAATATAAAAGCCTGTTCTCCCCCATTACAATAAGGGGGAAAACCTTCAAAAACCGCATACTTGTCGCCCCAATGGGCACCGATGACGAAGCAGCCGGCGGATATGTCAGCCAGTCCTGCGCCTACTTCTACGAGCGTGTGGCAAAGGGCGGCGCCGCGCGTGTCTGCACTGTCGAGGCACCCATCAACTATGGTACGGCAAACCGTAACTGCCTCACCTTTTTTGACGATGAGCCCTCCATGGGATTTCGCCGTAACATGGGCCTGTATTCCGATTTGTGCCACCGCCACGGTGCGCTCGCCTTTACCTCATTTACGCACAATGGCATTTACATGCACCCCGAGGTCCCACTGTTCAAGGGCCCTGTCCCCAAAGACGCGCAGGGAAACGACAAACCAGTGGACAAATCCGGAAATTTTTACGGCCCGAGCGAAATGATCCTCAACGAGCCGTGGGACGGCATAACCACCGGCAGCATGCCGACAGGAAACTTTGACGGCCGTCATATCCTGGCCTATACCCGCGCGCAGCTGGAGCAGATAGCCGACGATTATGCCCACTGCGCAGCCGTTGCAAAATCCGTTGGCATGGACGGTTGTATCATCCACGCGGGGCATGGGTTCCTGTTTGCACAGTTCGTCTCCCGGCGTACAAACAGGCGCACGGACGAATTCGGCGGCAGCATGGAAAATCGCGCGCGCTTTCCCATCATGTGTCTGGAGCGCATACGTGACGCCGTCGGTGAAAATTTTATAATTGAGCTGCGATTTTCCGGAGAAGAGCATATCTCTCCCCTGACCGAGCGCCGATTTCTTGAGGATACAATAACCATCGAAGAGACGGTGGAGTTTTTCAAAGAACTGGACAGACACCCGGGCCTTGTGGACATCGCGCACATCTCCGGCGGGATGCACTGCGTGCCCGTATATAATACCCGTATCATCTCAAACAGCTTCTTTCCTCCCGCACATAACGTAGAGAACGCGGCGAAAGTCAAAGCAGCGGTCAAAAACATGGCCGTCGGCGTCGTCGGCGCTCTGGGCGATGTACAGACCTGTGAGGATATAATAGCAAGCGGTAAGGCCGACTTTGTAATAATGGCCCGTCCGCTTCTGATAGCCGACGCCGACCTTCCCGTAAAGGCCCAGCGCGGCGAGGACGAGGAGATAAACAACTGTCTGCGATGTTCAGGCTGCCGAAACACGGGCTCGTGCTCTGTAAACCCGCTCGGCCCGTTTGAGCCGGAGAGCTTCTATACTATCGGCAGATCGGATACGCCGCGCCGCGTCACGGTAGTCGGAGGCGGCATTGCCGGTCTGAAAGCAGCCGAGACAGCTGCAAAGCGCGGTCACAGCGTCGTTCTGTACGAAAAAGAGTACAGGCTGGGCGGCATACCGCGATATGCCGACCATGACCCGTTCAAGCGCGAGGTGCGCGTCTTTCGCGACAGTATGATACGGCGCATCAAAAAGCTCGGCGTAGATATACGACTCGGCACTGAGGCCACGCCCGAGCTCGTTGCGTCCGACGGCCCCTTCGCCGTTATCGCAGCCGTAGGCGGAACATTCCGTCCACTTGAGATAGACGGTATGGAAAGAGCGAACCTTCTAAACTCCGTCGAGTGCTACACCAGGCCGGAGCTTGTCGGTCAAAGCACCGCTATTATCGGCGGTGGGTTGACCGGGGTAGAATGCGCCGTACATCTGGCGAGCACGGGAAAGAAAGTAACTCTGATCAGCCGCAGCGAAAGGCTGGCCAGAAATATCCGCGACGGCAATATAAACACACAGCTCCTGCTGCTGGACAAATACGGGGTGGAAATCCTCAAAGGCTGTGCCTGCACAGGCTTTGACGGCGGCAGAGTACATGCCCGCTTTACCGACGGGCGGAGCGTTTCGGTCTCCGCCGACACGGTCATAAACGCAACGGGGCTCTCCGCACAGACGGAGCTTGCCGAAAGCTTCCGGTACTGCGCGCCGATGTTTTTCGCCATTGGCGATTGCACCGGTCCGTCTTTCATCGCAAAATCAATACGGGACGGTTACTTCGCGGCTCTGGATATTTAATGCCCCGGGTATTTGCATATCCTCAACGTATAGTCACTGCAAAGACGGCCTGTGGCCGTCTTTGCCTCAGGTAGTCAAAAAAGTCTAAAGACTTTTTTGACTACCTGAAAAATGTCGTTACTTTCACACTGCACAGCAGTGGAAAAGTCCTCGCTTCGCTCGCCGCACGCCTTGCTTTACAAGGCTTTGCGAGGCATTCGATCCGATTCGAGGCGGGCTATCGCCCCCTCGAGCTCCCCCATTAGCGCACAGCTTCTTCATTTGCGGAAACAGTTTTTCGACAGACTGCTGCAAAGACGGCCTGCGGCCGTCTTTGCCTCTATCTGCCGGCCAAATATATTGGATTTTTCCTTGAATAATGGCCGTTTAAATGTTATACTGTTATGAAAATACTCAACTACTATACCCGAGCCAACAGTCTCTCTTCAGGAAGGGGGAAATATTTTGAGACGCTCCAATATATCCAACAATGTTATCCGCAGGCTTCCGCGCTATCTCCGAAAGCTTGACGATCTTGCTTACCATGGTGTCGAGCGCATCTCTTCCGGTGAGCTTGGCCGTCAGATGGGCCTCACCCCGTCCCAGATACGTCAGGATTTTTCCTGTTTTGGAGAGTTCGGGCAGCAGGGTTACGGCTATAACGTGGACATACTGCGCGACGAAATATCCGGTATACTCGGCATGAAAAAAGGATATACCGTCATCCTTGTCGGTGTAGGCAACCTCGGCCATGCCCTGATGGAAAACTTCGGCTTTGAACGACAGGGTTTTCATGTTCTTGCCGCTTTCGATATCCGGCCCGAGATCGTCGGGACGGAGCTTGCCGGTATCCCCATATATGACCGGTCGGAGCAGGACGCTTTCATAAAAGAGCACAATGTTGATATCGCAGCACTTGCGGTGCCCCGGCACATGGCAGATGAGACCGCCGCAAACCTCATAGCAAGCGGAATAAAGGCGATATGGAACTTTACCAACATCGAGCTGAAGATAGACGACCCTGACGTCCTTGTTGAGGATATCCATTTCTCGGACAGCCTTCTCACGCTGAGTTACTATCTGACTGAGGCGCGGGACAACCAGAGCTGAACATCACCCCGGAGGGTTATATCATGACAAAAAAACAAGTTATCGCGCTTACCGTCGCGATATTCCTTCTCATCGCCACCACCTCGGCCGTTGCCTCTACCTCGGCCGGGACCTCGTCTGATCCGCTGATATCGCGGCAGTATGCAGAAGGCACGTTTGCCGCAAGCGTTATCTCACAGGCCCGCGAGCTTATCGAGGACGCCCTGGCGGAGCTCGGCAGCGGCGGTTCGACAGGCTCTTTCAAACAGACACAGCTTAAAAATGGAGGCACTGTCACACTCGGCCTTGGAGGCAGCGTCGTGCTCTCCTCGGGCAGCGCCTCGCTGTCCGTCACAAGCGGAACCGTCATTAACGTAACGCGCGGCGAGGTGGCCAAGTCCGGCCCGCTGAACCGGTATGAACGCTATATGGCTGTTGAGAACACCATCGCCGTCGTGACGGCGACTTCCGACTCGCAGCTATCCTACGACGGGGACGCCGTCATAGGCTCCGGCCCGTCAGGCTCAGTCACCTTCACGGACGTGACCGACTCCAACTGGGCCAAGAGTTATATTGAAAAGCTCGCCAACGCCGGATACGTCAATGGCACCGGAAACGGTATGTTCTCACCGTCGAACAATATGACCCGCGCCGATTTTGTGACGATACTCGGCCGTATCGCCGGCGTAGATCCGTCCGACTACACGACGTCCTCCTTTACTGACGTTGCGGCCGGCACATACTACGCACCGTATGTTGAATGGGCCGCGCAGGTCGGTATAGTCTCCGGCATGGGCAACAATACCTTCGCCCCGACGAGCAATATAACCCGTTCGCAGATGGCCGTCATCGCAAGCAACTATGCCAAATATGCCGGCATAAGCCTTTCCGACAGCGGAGACACCGGCATTTTCTCCGACAACTCCTCTATCGAGGACTGGGCATATGACGCCGTCTATGCCATGCGCAACGCAGGTGTCATTAACGGCAAGCCCAACAACATATTTGACCCGAAGGGCACTGCGACCCGTGCCGAGGTCTGCGCCGTGATATGCAGGCTGATCTACGGCGATCAGTAAAAAACAAACAAGGGGCTGCCGGAGGCAGCCCCTTTCTTATTATGAGGTGATCTTCATGTCTGATACAATCGCTGCTATCGCAACGGGCACGCAGCTTTCAGCAATAGGCATCATCCGTCTGTCAGGCGACGATGTATTTAAGGTTATAGACCAAGTTTTTCGTCCCAAAAATGGCCTGGCTATGTCATCGCAGCCGGATCGTAAACTTGTATACGGCGAGCTGCTTGACAGCGAGGGCAAGCTCCTGGACATTTGCCTGTGCACCGTTTCCCGCGCACCGCACAGCTACACGGGAGAGGATACCGCCGAGCTTCAGTGCCACGGTTCCCCTGTCGTCCTGCGAGAGGGGTTGGAGTCACTTTTTGCCGCCGGCGCGAGACAGGCCGGACCCGGCGAATTCACAAAACGTGCTTTTCTTAACGGTCGCATGGATCTTACGCAAGCGGAGGCAGTAGTTGACATAATTAATGCGGAATCCCTTGAAGCCGCGCGCAATGCGGCTGCTCAACTGGACGGCGCCGTCATGAAAATAATAGATTCAATATATGATAGTATGGTTGACATAATATCTCACTATCATGCTGTGGTCGACTATCCGGACGAGGATATCGATCCCTTCGTTATGGAGGGCTACGCCGCCGGGCTTCGCAGTAGCGCTGACAGACTTCAAAAGCTCCTCGATAGCTTTGACCGCGGCCGGGTGATGCAAAGCGGCCTGCCGGCAGCAATAATCGGAAAGCCGAACGCCGGCAAGTCCTCCCTCCTCAACGCCCTGTTGGGCTACGACCGCGCTATCGTCACCGATATTGCGGGAACAACGCGCGACACTATCTCCGAGAGAGTGCGTTTAGGCGGCGTGGTACTGCTTTTGACAGACACTGCGGGACTGCGCGAGACAGACGATCCCGTCGAAAAGCTTGGCGTCGACAGAGCCATGACAGTGGCCGGTGACGCACAACTCGTTTTGGCTGTGTTCGACTCCTCAGTCCCTCTCTCACCGGAGGATGCGGAAACCATATCCGCCGCGTCAAAGGCTAGAAAGGCCATTGCTGTCATCAACAAGACCGACCTGCCCTCCCGGCTCGACGAACAGGCACTGGCTGGTGGTTTTGACGAACTATGCCATGTGTCGGCACTTGACGGAAGCGGCCTTGACGAACTTGGCATGGCCATCGCACGGCTCTTCCCCGCACCGGAATCAGTTATGCAGGGAGAGATCATCACAAACGCGCGGCAGGCGGACGCTGTTCGCCGCGCGCTCGGATATATGATTGACGCGATTGGTGCAATGCGCTCCGGCCTGACGCCGGACGCCGTCCTTTGTGAGGTGGAGGGCGCAATGAACGCGCTCGGCGAGCTCACCGGTCGGGTCGTGCGCGAGGACGTGACGGCAAGGATTTTTGAGCGGTTCTGCGTCGGGAAATAACCCTCAGCAGCGAAACAGTTCCGCGGGGCAAAATGCTCCGCGGAACTGTTTTTTCATGTTTAGTATTCTGTCACGCCCTCAAACACCTGGGTTGCTCCGCCGGTCATGGTTATTCCTTCGTCTGTATAGCTGATGACAAGATCTCCTCCGCGCAGGCGCACGGTGATGTCTTCACCCTTGCGGCAAAGCCCGTTCTCACAGGCTGCCACGACCGCCGCACACGCGCCGGTGCCGCAGCCCATCGTCTCGCCGTTACCGCGCTCCCAGACACGCATTTTGATGGTGTTATCGTTGACGACACGGATAAATTCGGTATTGACGCGCTCCGGGAACAGGCAGTCATACTCGAATCTCGGGCCGATTGTCTCCACATCGACCTCGTCCACCCGGTCGACGAACACGACGCAGTGCGGATTTCCGACCGAGACGCAGGTTATATCGTACTCCCCGTCCGCGACCTTCACGCGGCGGTTGATAACGCTGTCACCGTCCAGCGCGACGGGTATAGACGCGGGGCTGAGCTGAGCCCTGCCCATGTCGACAGTGACAGAGCTCACCTTGCCGTTTCTGGTCGACAGGCGCACAGTCTTGACGCCGCTGGCAGTCTCTATGCAAAATTCTTCCTTTTTGCATATCCCGCGGTCGTAGAGGTATTTGCCCACACAGCGCAGCGCGTTACCCGCGAGCTTGCCCTCGCTGCCGTCTACGTTGAATATGCGCATGCCGGCGTCCGCTTTCTCACTGTTTTCGATAAGCACTATGCCGTCGCCGCCGACGCCATAGTGCCTGTCACACATATGCACGCAAAGCGATTCCGGATTGGTTATGCTGCCGTCAAAATTCTCAATGTATATATAGTCGTTTCCCAGATCCTGCATCTTGGTAAAGCGGATGGTCTGCTTCCCTGTACGCAGGTGCGCAATGTCGACTAGCTCGGTATTGCTCTGGTTATAGCGGCAGGCCAGAATATCCGCCAGCGCATTTGCGGTGTCCAGCGAGGTCAGGCATGGTATCGAGAGCTGAAGCGCGCGGTGGTTGAGCCTTATAAAATCCCGGATATACTCCGGTTCAGTAGAGCCCGTGAGGATTATATAATCTATCTCCCCCGCCTCCAGCAGCTCGAAAACGCGGCTGTCCTTGCCCAGCTTTCCGACGATCTCGACATCTGTGCCGAGGCGCATTATCTCGCGCGCAGTGCCGTCGGTCGCGTAGAGCTTGTAGCCCATATCGTCGAGCTTGCGCGCGATGTTGACTATCTCTGGCTGGTCGCGGCGGTTGACGCTTATGAGTATACCTCCCTGCCGCTCCTGCTGAATGCGGCCCTTGAGCTTGTAGCCGCTGGACACAAGTCCTTTGAACAGGGCCTCGTCAAGAGTCCTGCCCACGCCGAGGACTTCGCCGGTCGATTTCATCTCAGGAGATAGCGCAGAGTTTGCATCCGAGAGCTTTTCAAACGAGAACACCGGCACTTTCACCGCGACATACGGGCTCTGTTTATAAAGTCCGGTGCCGTAGCCCATATCGCGCAACCTGCCGCCGACCATCAGCGCGGAGGCGATGTCCACCATTGGAACACCCGTTACCTTGCTGATATACGGCACGGTGCGTGAGGCGCGCGGATTGACCTCGATAACATAAAGCTCTCCCTTATAGATAAGGTACTGGATGTTGACAAGGCCGCGGGTCTTGAGCGAGAGCGTAAGCTTTTCACTGCACTCTATAACGACGTTCAGCATCTTGTCGCTGAGGTTGAAGGGCGGATACACCGCGATGGAGTCGCCGCTGTGAACACCGGCGCGCTCTATATGCTGCATTACGCCGGGGATCAGCACGTCCTCACCGTCGGATATGACGTCCACCTCCAGCTCCGTGCCCATCAGGTACTGGTCAACAAGCACCGGGTTTTCAACCCCGCCGGAGAGTATGATGGACATATACAGCTCCACATCCTCATCGTTGTGCGCGATGACCATATTCTGCCCGCCGATGACATACGACGGGCGCAGAAGGACAGGATAGCCCAGCTCGTTTGCGGCCTTGAGGGCCTCATCCAGGCCGAGCACACCCATGCCGCGCGGACGCTTTATATTAAACCGCTCGAGCAGCTCGTCAAAACGCTCCCTGTCCTCGGCCATGTCGATACTCTCGGCGCTGGTGCCGAGTATGCTGATGCCGTGGGAGTCAAGGTATTTGGTAAGTTTTATGGCCGTCTGGCCGCCGAAGGCAACGACAACTCCTATCGGGTTTTCAACCTTTATTATATTCATGACGTCCTCGTCGCACAGCGGCTCGAAATACAGCCTGTCCGCCGTATCGTAGTCAGTCGAGACCGTTTCCGGGTTGTTGTTTATGATGGCGACCTCATACCCGAGCTTTTTGAGCGCCCAGACACAGTGGACTGAGCTGTAATCAAACTCTATCCCCTGCCCTATCCGTATCGGGCCGGAACCTAGCACGATTATGACCGGCTTGCCCGAGCGCTTGAAGGAACGCGCTTCGCACACGTTGTCGTAGGTCGAATAAAAATACGGCGTCTCAGCGTCAAACTCCGCGGCACAGGTGTCGACCATCTTGTACACGGCGTCCCTGTGCGGCAGAGAGGCTGCGCCTGAGAGAGCAAGCAGGCTGCTGTCAAGATAGCCCATGCGCTTGCCGCGCAGGTAATCCTCCTGTGAAAGCTCTCCCCTGTTTTGTATCTCTTTCTCGAAATCGGCCAGCTTTTTCAGTTTATATGTAAACCATTTGTCGATTTTTGTGATAGATTGTATCTCTTTCGGAGATATGCCCGCTTTAAGTGCTTCGAAAACTGTAAAGAGCCGATGGTCATCCATATTGCGAAGGCGGTCGCGGACAGGCTCGTCCGTGTCAGGCCTGCGGTTGAGAGTGTCCATGCCAATCTCCGCGCCGCGCACGGCCTTCATTATCGCCATTTCAAAACTCGGCGCAATCGCCATAACCTCTCCGGTCGCTTTCATCTGGGTGCCCAGCTTGCGTGAGGCGTCATGGAATTTGTCAAAGGGCCATTTTGGGAATTTGACGACGACATAATCCAACGCAGGCTCAAAACAGGCGCATGTCTTGCCGGTTATGTCGTTTTGTATCTCATCGAGCGTATATCCCAGGGCTATCTTGGTTGTGACCTTCGCGATGGGATACCCAGTGGCCTTACTGGCAAGCGCGGATGAGCGGGACACACGGGGATTGACCTCGATGACCGAATACTCAAAGCTGTCCGGATTAAGCGCAAACTGGCAGTTGCAGCCACCGACGACGCCAAGAGCAGTTATTATGTCCAGCGAGGCCGTACGCAGCATCTGATACTCCCTGTCAGATAGCGTCAGAGCGGGCGCTGCGACTATGCTGTCGCCCGTGTGCACGCCGACGGGGTCAAAGTTCTCCATGGAGCAGACGGCAATCACGTTGCCCACGGCGTCGCGCATCGTCTCAAACTCGATCTCTTTCCATCCATATATGTACCGCTCGACGAGCACCTGGGTTATCGGGGACAGCTCAAGCCCAATACCGGCTATTGTCTCCAGCTCGTCCGGGGTATAGGCGACTCCGCCTCCCGCGCCGCCAAGCGTGAATGCGGGGCGCACTATGGCCGGATAGCCTATTCGCGCGGCTATCTCCAGCGCGGTCCCCGTATCGTTTGCGATGTCGGATGGTATGGTCGGCTGGCCGATGGCCTGCATCGTCTCCTTAAAAAGCTCGCGGTCCTCCGCTTTGTCAATGGCCTGCGCATCTGTGCCGAGCAGGCGAACGCCAAGCCTGTCCAGCGTGCCGTTCTTACTAAGCTGCATGGCAATGGTCAGTCCGGTCTGTCCCCCGAGAGAGGCGAGCAGGCTGTCCGGCCTCTCCTTCTCAAGTATCCTTGTCACGGTTTCGGCCGTGAGCGGCTCAAGATATATTTCGTCCGCAAGCATCGTATCCGTCATTATGGTCGCGGGGTTTGAGTTGACAAGGATGACATCGACCCCCTCCTCTTTCAGGATGCGGCAGGCCTGCGTGCCGGCGTAGTCGAATTCGGCGGCCTGTCCGATGACGATTGGGCCGGAACCTATGACCATAACTTTTTTTATGTCCTTTATCCTGGGCATCAGCCGTTCACCTCCATGAGCTCTATGAACCTGTCGAACAGGAACTCGGTATCCCTTGGCCCACTGCGCGCCTCGGGATGGAACTGGACGGAAAACGCCTGAAGCTGCGAGTAATCGATCCCCTCGCAAGTGCCGTCGTTTGCATTGCGGAAGCTGATCTCGCCGGTTTTCAGGCTTTCCGAGACTACTGCGTAGCCGTGGTTCTGGCTGGTTATGAATATCCTTGCCCCGTTGCACTCACGCACAGGCTGGTTGACGCCGCGATGGCCGTATTTTAGCTTTATGGTGTCTCCTCCCTGCGCCAGAGCCATGAGCTGGTGCCCCAGGCAGATGCCGAACATGGGTTTTTTGCCCATGAGCTTTCCTATCTCCGTGATGGGGCCTGTGTTCTCCTGCGGGTCGCCGGGGCCGTTGGAGAGCATGATGCCGTCCGGCCCGGATGCAAGGATCTCTGCGGCTGAAGCGTCATAGGGGTATACCGTGACCTCACAGCCGCGCCTTTGCAGGCACTGTATTATATTCGACTTGGCTCCATAATCCAACAGAGCGACGGAAAAACGCTTTTCCCCGACAGCAGGATAGGTGTCCCGCTCGTGCCGGCTCACACTTTTGACAGCGTCAACTACCGCATAGCTTTTGACCGACTCCAGAGACTTAGGAGGATTGTTGCAGATTATCGCGTTCATAACGCCGTGCTCACGTATGATGCGCGTTATCTCGCGCGTGTCCACGCCGTATACGCCCGGAACGCCGCGCTCTTTGAGGAAGGCGTCAAGATCATACTCGCTTCTGAAATTGGAGGGCGCGTCGCACCAGTCGCGCACTACATAGCCGCGGACGGCGCACTCCCCCTCGAAATCGTTTTCTATTATCCCGTAATTGCCGATGAGCGGGAAGGTCTGCATGACTATCTGGCCGTAATAGCTGGGATCCGTCAGCGTCTCTATGTATCCGCACATGCCGGTCGTAAAAACAAGCTCGCCTATGCTGTCGACATCGGCTCCAAACCGCTGTCCCTCGAACACCTCTCCGCTGCCGAGGACAATATATGCTTTCTTCATCTTTTGCCCCTTTCTTGTGACGAGTCAGTCGGCGCAAATTGCGCGCCAAAGGCATCCGGATGGTTTCTGCCCCGGATGCCTTGCCCAATCCGCAAACTCTGCGGCAAATGTATGTTTGGGAGCCGAACGCTCCCAAACCAGGGCGTTCAGCGGCGCATAAGCGTGACCATTACGGCCTTCTGTACGTGCAGGCGGTTCTCCGCCTCATCAAAAAGCTCGTCGGCATGCTCCTCAAAAACTTTTTCCGTTATCTCCTCACCTCTATGCGCGGGCAGGCAATGCTGAACCATCGCGTCGGGCCTGGCAACGGCCATGACATCGTCATTTATCTGGAATCCGGCAAATATCCGCTTGCGCTCTTCCGCCTCTTCTTCCTGCCCCATGGAGGCCCAGACGTCGGTATAGAGCACATCGGCGTCGGCCGCAGCCTCGAGGACGTTGTCGGTGCAGACAAAGTCCCCGTTCTCCGCAGCCCATTTCATCAGTTCGGCATCCGGCTGATTGGTTTTGGGACACGCGATCACAACCTTCATTCCGGTCTTGATACCACCGACAATAAGCGAATTTGCCATATTGTTGCCATCGCCGATAAAGCAAAGCTTGTTGCCCTCGATAGCGCCCCTGTGCTCGCGTATGGTCATAAGGTCCGCCAACACCTGGCAGGGATGGCAGTAATCCGTAAGGCCATTAATGACAGGGATGGAGCCGTATTTTGCAAGGTCCTCCACCTCCTGCTGGGCAAAGGTACGTATCATGATGCCGTCAAGGTAGCGGCTGAGCACACGCGCGGTGTCCTGCACCGGCTCCCCGCGGCCGATCTGAAGATCCCTGTTTGACAGGAACAGGGCCGCGCCGCCAAGATCGTACATCCCGACCTCGAAAGAAACGCGCGTGCGGGTCGAGGATTTCTGAAAGATCATTCCCAGTGTCTGTCCCTTGAGTATGTGGTGCTCGATCCCGTTGTGCTTTTCATATTTTAGCTGATCGGCAAGGTTGAGGACTTCCGTTATCTCTTCGGAAGTCATATCCATGAGCTTGAGCAGATGTTTCATTTTGCAAGTACTCCTTTCAGGATCTGGACGGCTTTTCTCAGTTCTTCCCAGCCGATGTTCAGCGGCGGGAGCAGACGTACCTTGGTCTTGGCGCTGAGCACCAGCACACCGTTTGCCATACAGTCGGCGATGACGTCGCCCGCAGGACGAACAGAGTCTATGCCAAGCATGAGGCCCATACCACTCACACCATTGACCCCGGGTGCACCCGTAAGCTCGTTCACAATGTATTCGCACTTTTTCGTGACTTCATCCATGAGTTCGTCGGTTACGCGCGACAGTACGCTTATAGCGCCGGCGCAGCAGACGGGGTTTCCGCCGAAGGTCGAACCGTGCTTTCCCTCGCACATGATATCTTGTGTGCGCTCCCCGAACATACATGCGCCTATCGGCAGACCTCCGCCCAGTCCCTTGGCGGTCGTCACTATATCCGGGGTTATATCGAAGTGCATATAGGCAAAGAGCCTGCCCGTTCTTCCGTTGCCTGTCTGCACCTCGTCTGCAACAAGCAGCATATCCTTTTCGTCGGCAAGCTCCTTAAGCTGTCTGACAAACTCTGTATCCAGCGGCATTACGCCGCCTTCGCCCTGCACGGGCTCAAACATGACAGCACAGCAGTCATTCTCCTCAGCCAGCCGGCGCACATCTGCGATATTATTGGCCTGCGCATACACAAAGCCCGGCGTAAAGGGTCCAAATTCCGTGTGGAAAACGTCCTGTCCCGTCGCTGACAGCGTCGTAAGTGTGCGGCCATGAAAGCTGTTTTTAAGGGTTATGATCGTCGCGTGGCTCTCATCGCCGTATTTCAGATATGCCCAGCGGCGTGCAGCCTTGATGGCGCACTCGTTTGCCTCGGCGCCGGAGTTTCCAAAAAACACTTTTTTCATGCCGGTGCGCTCACAGAGCATCTGTGCTAGCTGCGCACAGGGCGATGTATAGTAGAGATTGGAGGTGTGCTGAAGCCTGGAGGCCTGTTCACAGACCGCCTTTTCCCACTCATCATCGCAGGCACCGAAAATATTTACCGCAATGCCCGCTCCCAGGTCGATATATTCCTTTCCCGTCTCATCCTTCAATATGGTGCCTTTTCCGGAGCAAAGCTCCAGAGGAAAGCGGGAATAACTGTGTGCGACATAGGTACTGTCAAGCTGTTTTGTATCCATATCCGTCCTCCCTTTCACTTGAACATCGTGCCGATGCCTTCATCGGTCAGCGTTTCTATCAGTATCGAATGGGGTATCCTGCCGTCGATTATAAACACGCGGCCGACCCCTCTGCGTATCGCCTCGACGCAGCACTCGACCTTCGGTATCATGCCGCCGGAGATAACGCCCTCGCGCATGAGCCTCGGCACCTCGGAGACGTTGACCTCCGGGATCAGGGTGCCCGGGTCCTGCTTATCGCGCAGAAGACCCGCGATATCCGTCATGGAGATGAGGCTCTCGGCCTTAAGGCAGCCGGCTATCCGTGAGGCCGCGGTGTCCGCGTTTATGTTATAGCTGTTTCCCTCCAGGTCGCAGCCGATGGTCGAGATGACCGGTATGTATCCTGCATCGAGAAGGTCAAGAATAGGCTTTGTGTTGACCCTGGTTATCTCGCCGACATAGCCGTGTACCTCGTCGAGTTTTTTGCACTCGATTATGTGCCCGTCTATACCGGACAGACCTATCGCCGAACCGCCCACACTACCGATAAGGTTTACGAGGTTTTTGTTTATCTTGCCCGACAGAACCATCTGCACTACCTGCATCGTCGCCTCATCGGTGACTCGCAGGCCGTCGACAAACTCACTTTTCTTCCCTATTTTTGTCAGCCCCTCGTTTATCTCCGGCCCTCCGCCGTGCACGAGCACGACCTTGACGCCGATGAGTGAGAGCAGGACAATATCGCCCATGACGGCCCTCTTAAGCTCCTCGTTGAGCATGGCGCTTCCGCCGTATTTTATAACGAGGACCTTATCGGTGTACTTTTGTATATAGGGCAGGGCGTGGATAAGTACCTCCGCCCGCTGGGCGTTGTTCATCTGCGTTTCCACTTTGCAAACACCTCTCAGGTCCTGTAATCGCCGTTTATCTTGACATAGTCATAGGTCAGGTCGCAGCCCCAACAGGTCGCCTCCGCACTGCCCTCTCCCATGTCGAAGTCGATAATTATCTCTTTTTCAGACAAGACTTTCTTCGCAGTATCTTCATCAAACAACAATCCTGTGCCATTCTCGCAGACCTTTATGCTGCCAGCGTCCGACATGAAAGCAACAGAGCATTTCTCGGGCGCAAACTCCTCTCCGGAATAGCCGGCTGCTGCAAGCACCCTGCCCCAGTTTGCGTCGGTGCCGAAGATAGCGGTCTTTACCAGGGGCGAGCGGATGATGGATTTACCTACCGTCTCAGCTTTTTTCTCCGTCGAGGCGTTGCGCACCATGCAGGTTATAAGATGGGTCGCACCCTCTCCGTCCGCCGCCATCATACGGGCAAGCTTTATGCACACATGGCGCAATCCATCGCAGAACGCGGAGAAATCGCTGTTGCGCGCGGCTATCTCCGCGTTTCCCGCAAGGCCGTTTGCAAGGACAATGCAGGTGTCGTTTGTAGAGGTATCGCCGTCGACAGAGATGCGGTTGAAACTCACATCAACGCATTCGAGCAGAGCCATGCGGAGCATTTCGGCGCTTATCGCAGCATCCGTCGTTATAAAGCAAAGCATCGTGCCCATGTTGGGATGTATCATGCCGCTGCCCTTTGCCATGCCGCCAATGGTCACGGTCCTGCCGCCAAGCGTCACCTCAACGGCGGCCTGCTTTGCGAAGGTGTCGGTAGTCATGATGGCCAGGGCCGCGTCGTTTCCGCCGTCCTTGGACAGGTTTTTCGCCAAAACCGGGATACCCTGTTCGATGACGTCTATTTTCAGCGTCTGGCCGATAACGCCTGTGGACGCCACGGCGACGTCCTCCGGCTTCAGACTGAGCGCGTTAGCCGCCGTCACAGCCATGCGTCTTGCATTCATGATATCACCGGGGGCGCAGGCATTTGCATTGCCACTGTTTGCGACTATTGCCTGGGCCTTTCCGGACTGAAGTATCTGCTTTGAATATAAAACCGGCGCAGCCTTAACCATATTTTTTGTAAAAGCGCCGGCAGCCGTGCACATCTTCTCTGAATAAATAAGTGCGACATCCTTCTTATCAGCCTTAGAGGACTTGACCCCGCAGTGCATGCCCGCGGCCGTAAATCCCTGGGCCGATGTAACTCCGCCGTCTATTATTTTCATTGCTGTATCACCTTTCGCCCTTATTCCAGTCCCGTGCCCTCACCAAGGCCGAGCATAATATTCATATTCTGTACCGCTGCACCCGACGCGCCCTTACCCAAGTTGTCGAACCGTGCGGTGACAAGGGTACGATCCGAGTTTCCCGAGACGATTATCTCGAGCCTGTTCGTGCCGACATTTGCGTTGCTCTCCATAAAACCTGAGTCGGCAAACGGCGCCACAGAGACGAATTTCTGTCCGCCGTAATACTCGCAGAGAGCCTTATGTATATCCTTCGCAGTGTATTTTTTCAAAAGCAAATCGTTATGCAGACAGATGCTCGTTGCCATGCCCGCATAATAATCGTCCACTATCGGGCAGAAGACAGGATCGCGCGTAAGACCGCTTATGAGCCTTATCTCCCCGAGATGCTTGTGGTTCTGATCCAGGCCGTATATGCGCGGCGCGAACAGGTCCGGTGTTTTATCCGGCGATTCGTACTGTGCAATCATCTTTTTCCCTCCGCCGGAGTAACCGGTGAGCGAATAGACGACCAGCGGATAGTCCCCGGGCAGGACGCCAAGCGAAACAAGCGGCGCAGCCGCAGATATCGCGCCCGTAGCGTGACAGCCTGGATTTGCAACATAACGTGCGGAGGCAATTTTGTCACGCTGCTGCGCGCTCAGCTCCGGAAAACCGTAGACCCATCCCGAAGCAGTCCGGTGGGCAGAGCTGGCGTCAATGATGCGCGTGGTGCCGTTTTCGATCATATCAACGGATTCCACCGCCGCAGAGTCAGGCAGGCAGAGAAACACAAGCTCCGCTGAATTGATCGCTTCTTTCCTGGCTTTGGCGTTTTTCCGCTCCTGCTCCGGCAGTGTTAAAAGATTTATATCCCCGCGCTTTTCAAGGCGCTGAAATATCTGAAGCCCGGTTGTCCCGGCGCTGCCGTCAACGAAAACATCATGCTTCATTTTTCAGAAACTCCCTTACTATACCGATCTGCGTCATGACAGACCCGGTAGAAGTGCCTCCCATTGACGTGCGTTTCTGCGCGCATGTGTTCATGTCTATCTCCTCATAAAGGTCCTCGTCAAAAAGCTCGCTGTGGGCCCTGTATTCGTCCAGCGGCAATTTCTCAAGAGTCGTTCCCCGGGAAATGCACTCGGCCACGAGCTGGCCAGTTATCTTATATGCGCTGCGGAAAGGCAGGCCCTTTCTGACAAGATAATCTGCGCAGTCGGTCGCGTTTATAAAGCCCTCGGCGGCAGCCGCTCTCATATTCTCAGGCAGCACCCTCATCGTCCTGACCATCGGCGCAAACACGCCCAGTGCGAGCCTTACGGTATCCACCGCGTCGAAGATGGCCTCCTTATCCTCCTGCATATCCTTGTTATAGGCCAGGGGCAGGCCCTTGAGCATCGTAAGCAGCGTCACAAGGTCGCCGTAGACCCTGCCGGTCTTGCCGCGCACAAGTTCAGCCATGTCGGAATTCTTCTTCTGCGGCATGATGGAAGAGCCGGTTGTAAACGCATCGTCAAGTTCGACGAACTTAAACTCCCAACTCGACCAGAGTATGATCTCCTCAGAGAGGCGGGACAGGTGCATCATAAGCGTCGAACACGCCGCGGCAAGCTCGATACAGAAATCTCTATCGGATACACCGTCGAGGCTGTTCATGACAACGCCGTCAAAACCGAGCGCCGAGGCCGTCATCTCCCGGTCGATGTCATATGTCGTACCGGCAAGCGCGCAGGACCCGAGAGGATTGTAATTCATGCGCTTTGACGTGTCGTCAAGCCTTCCGACATCACGCATCAGCATAAAGGCATATGCCATCAGATGGTGCCCGAACACGATCGGCTGAGCGCGCTGAAGGTGGGTATAGCCAGGCATGATCGTGTCCTTGTTTGCCTCTGCCTGGTCGGTGATTGCCTCAATAAGAGAATTTACGAGCTTTTTTATCTCTTTTATCTCATTTCTGAGGTACAGCCTTATATCAAGCGCCACCTGGTCATTGCGGCTGCGCGCTGTATGTAGTCTCTTTCCAGCGTCGCCGATGCGCTTTGTCAGCTCCTCCTCGATGAACATATGTATATCCTCGGCCTGCATATCAAACTCAAGCGCGCCGGAGTTGAGGTCATCGAGGATCCCGCCGAGCCCCTCGATTATTGTGTCCGCATCGGAGCGTGAAATGATGCCCTTCGCCCCAAGCATTGCAGCGTGCGCCATTGAGCCTTCAATATCCTGTCTGTACATGCGGCTGTCGAAACGTATTGAGGAGTTAAAGTCGTCGGCCAGTTTGTCGGTCTGTTTTTCTGTCCTTCCCGCCCAAAGTTTCATCTTCTCTTACCTCGATGTTATTTGTTCAGAAGCCCCTTGTCGACCATGGCCTGGACCTTGATGGGCAGGCCATAGAGGTTTATAAAGCCCTCGGCGTCCTTCTGATTGTAGTCCGACTCGCCGAAGGTCGCGATCTGCTCGGAGTAGAGGCTGTAATCGCTCCACACACCGGCGTTTATCATATTGCCCTTATAGAGCTTGAGCCTGACCTTGCCGGTCACGCGCTCCTGCGTCTTGTCGACGAAAGCGGACAATGCCTCGCGCAGCGGGGTATACCACTGCCCGTTGTAAACGAGCTCGGCAAAGGTAATCGCGAGCTTCTGCTTTTCGTGCATGGTCATCTTGTCGAGGCAGACTGTCTCAAGAACGCTGTGCGCCTTGTAAAGTATCGCGCCGCCCGGAGTCTCGTATACGCCGCGGCACTTCATGCCGACAAGTCGGTTCTCCACGATGTCCAGAAGGCCGATCCCGTTCTTTCCGCCCAGCTCGTTGAGCTTGAAGATGATGTTCTTGGCGCTCATCTTCTCGCCGTCGAGCGCAACTGGGACACCCTTATCAAACTCGATGGTGACATAGGTCGGCTCATCGGGAGCCATCAGCGGTGATACCCCCATCTCGAGGAAGCCTTCCTTTTCATACTGCGGCTCGTTACCGGGATCCTCGAGGTCAAGCCCTTCATGGCTCAGATGCCAGAGGGTTTTGTCCTTGGAATAGTTGGTCTCACGATTTATTTTAAGCGGGACGTTATGCGCCTCGGCATAGTCGATCTCCTCTTCCCTGCTCTTTATATCCCACTCGCGCCAGGGGGCGATGATGGGCATATCGGGCGCAAAGTGCTTAATTGTAAGCTCGAACCTGACCTGGTCGTTGCCCTTGCCCGTACAGCCGTGGACGATGGCGTCCGCACCCTCTTTAAGGGCCACCTCGACCAGACCCTTGGCAATACAGGGCCTTGCATGGCTCGTTCCAAGCAGATAATCCTCGTACATGGCGCCGGCCTTCATCGTCGGGATGATGAAATCGTCAACATATTCGTCAGTCAGGTCAAGAACATAGAGCTTGGAAGCGCCGGTCTTGATGGCCTTCTCCTCCAGCCCTTCGAGCTCGTCACCCTGCCCGACGTTACCGGAGACCGCAATGACTTCACAGTTGTTGTAATTTTCCCTCAGCCAGGGGATGATTATGGACGTGTCCAGCCCTCCAGAATATGCCAAAACGACTTTCTTTATATCTGCTCTATTCATAATATTCATTCTCCTTTGAATAATATTAAATATTTATTCACATCTTTTATGTATTATACGAATAAATTTTCACTTTGTCAACCGAAAAAGCGGAAAAAATTGCACAAAACTTCACTTCTTCGCGCCTCACACCGGCAGGAAAATAAACAAGCATACAAAAACCGTCTCCGCGGGGGGACGGTTTTTGCTCATTCTGGGCACAGCCAACGTTTTTGCGCAGTTTTGGTACGGCCCAGGCACAGCCAACTTGAGCCTTATACTCTGTTGAGCAGGCGGCCATAGCTGGGATAGGGCCATCTCTCCTTGCTCACCAGTGTTTCCATGGTGTCGACGGTCGCCCGCAGCTCATCCATGGCGGCAACCACCTCGTTTCGGCAGGCATGCGCGCGCTCAACCATGTCCGGAAGCTCGCAGCTTCGTGCGATGGCGCAGTCAAGAACTGCGCAGCGGTCATATGCCTCATCGCAAAGGGCAGATACCCTGACCAGAGTTTCACTTTCAGCCTTGTGCGGCACGGTCACGCCGGATATGGCGGATACTCCGGCCTTGGCATTGACAGCGTCGGCAAGTTCCTTTGTAAAAGCGACGGTTGCCGGCAGGATATCACAGCGGAACATCTCGCTCATGACGCGGGCTTCGATGTTTATCTGCTTGCAGTAGTTTTCCAGCATAACCTCGCGGCGGGAGTACATCTCTGTCTCTGTGAGGACGCCAAAACGCTCCATAAGACGGACGTTTTTCTCATCCGTCATGCATAGTACGGCGGTATCGGTAGCTCTGTTATTTGCCAGTCCGCGTCGCTTTGCCTCTTCCGTCCAGCTCTCGTCATAGCCGTTGCCGTTGAAGATGATGCGCTTATGTTCACATATGGTATCGCGGATGAGCTTGTGCAGCTGAGCGTTGAAGTCCTCGGCGTTTTCAAGAACATCGGCAAAGGAACACAATGCGTCCGCCACGATGGTGTTGAGGACCGTGTTTGTATCTGCGGCCGACATGGAGGAGCCAAGCATCCTGAATTCGAACTTGTTCCCGGTGAATGCAAAGGGGCTGGTCCTGTTTCTGTCGGTCGTATCGCGCGGGAACGCTGGCAGGGCGTCGACACCGATCTGGAGATTGCGGCGTTCGACCTTGTCATAGGGCCTGTCCTGTTCAATTGCGTCGAGGATTGCGCCAAGCTCATCTCCAACAAAGATGGACACGATGGCCGGGGGCGCCTCATTTGCGCCTAGACGGTGGTCGTTTCCCGCACTTGCGACAGTGCTTCGCAACAGCTCCTGATAATCATCCACTCCCTTTATCACAGCGCAGAGAAACAGCAGGAACTGCGCGTTCTGCTCCGGCGTATCGCCGGGCTCGAAAAGGTTTATACCTGTATCCGTCGACAGAGCCCAGTTGTTGTGTTTTCCGCTGCCGTTAACGCCCTCAAAAGGCTTTTCATGCAGCAGGCAGGTCAGGCCGTGGCGCTTTGCGACCTTGCGCATGATCTCCATGGTTATCTGATTATGATCCACCGCCACATTGCACTTGCAGTATATTGGGGCAAGCTCGTGCTGTGCGGGGGCGACCTCGTTATGTTCGGTCTTTGCCAGCACGCCAAGCTTCCACAGCTCCTCGTTCAGCTCGCTCATGAATGCGGAAATGCGCATTTTGATAAAGCCAAAATAGTGATCGTCCAGCTCCTGCCCCTTGGGGGGACGGGCGCCGAATAGCGTACGCCCGGTGTATATCAGGTCCTTGCGTTTGTTATATGTGTCGCGATCGACGATGAAATACTCCTGCTCAAGGCCGACAGTCGCCGAAACGTGTCCGCACTCTACGCCAAAAAGACGCAGGATACGCCGTGCCTGCTGGTCGATGACCGCCATGGAACGCAGCAGCGGGGTCTTTTTGTCCAGGGCATGTCCGCCATAGGAGCAAAACGCCGTCGGTATGCACAATACGCCGTCCTTTATAAAGGCATATGAGGTCGGGTCCCACGCGGTATACCCGCGTGCCTCAAAAGTCGCGCGAAGACCGCCGGACGGAAATGAGGACGCATCGGGCTCTCCCTTTATGAGCTCCTTGCCGGAAAACTCCATTATGATCTTTCCGCTGCCGTCATTGGCCGGGACTATGAAGCTGTCATGCTTCTCGGCGGTTATGCCAGTCATGGGCTGGAACCAGTGGGTATAATGCGTCGCACCCTTTTCAACGGCCCAGTCCTTCATCGCGTTTGCAACAATGTTTGCAACGGAAATATCAAGCGACTCGCCCGTGTCCATGGTGTGCTTGAGGCTGAGGTAGGTGTCCTTGGGAAGTTTTTCGCGCATGACCGATTCGTTAAATACCATGCTGCCGAACATCTCCGGAAGTGTGCTCATTCCTTGTCCTCCTGTTATATTGTTTGCTTCGGTTATATGATCAAAGCGGCTGCTTTTGCATTTTCGCAAAGCGGCGGGGATATTTTTCGGGCGTCGGCTTTTCCTTGATTATCACGACTGCCCGGTGTACTATATCGGTTTCGGGTATGGTATACTCACATACTTTTTCTATACTGCCGCCGAGTATGTCCGCGGCGCGCTGTGCCTGTTCAGCCTCTGTATTCGCCTCGGCGCCCTTCATTGCTATAAACACGCCTCCTACCTTTGCCAGAGGCAGGCACAGCTCACACAGCAGATTAAGCCGCGCAACGGCGCGCGAGACGACAATATCAAATACACCGCGCAGATCGGTCGCATCCTCAGCCCGTACATGGATGCATTGCACATCGTCAAACCCCAGGGCCTGGCAGGCATATCTGAGAAAATCCACACGCTTACGCTGGCTGTCGAGCAGGGTCAGCCGGATATCCGGCCGGCAAATCTTCAGCGGCAGTCCCGGGAAGCCGGCGCCCGTGCCGACATCGATTACAGAGGCACCGTTAAAATCCGCAATATTCAAAAGTGCCGCGGAATCGAGAAAGTGCAGACAGGCCGTTTCCTTTTCGCCGCTTATCGCCGTAAGGTTCATGACCGCGTTGCGCTCGGTCAGCAGGCGGTAATATTCTCCGAATCGCCGGAAAGAGTTCGCATCCGGCGTTATGCCAAGCTGTGCAAAGCCTCTTGTCAGAGTCTCCGTCATGCCGTCGCCTCCCCACGGCTATAAAATAAGGGTGTGCGGAATGCACGCCCTTATAGTAACTCATTTCCGTTTGTAAGTCCAGAGAAACACTCTGTATCAGGCATAGAAATCGTGATCCTCTATGCTGGCAATGTATGTGAGATTTGCCCTGAACCAGCTGTCTCCGCCATAACTGGGATTGACGAAGAACAGGCCCTCTTCAATGACCTCTACCCCGTCCAGACAGAGCATCGCCGCGATCACGGAAAGCTCATTCGGCGTGCTGTAAATCGCACCGCTTGAGAACACGTCAAACTGGCCGGACTGGCTTATAACACCGTAGATGGTGTCTGGAAAAAGCTCACTCTCAACGCGGTTAAGAACCACGTTCCCAACGGCTATCATTCCCTCAAGCGGCTGGTTCCCGCTTTCGGAATAAATAAGGCGGGACAGCCAGTACAGATCGTCCTCATCGTACTCCTCGTCAGCGGACTGGATGATTGCCATCTCGGATCCGTCCAGGTCGATGCTGCTTGTATGCTCGTCCCAGTTGATACCGACCCCGAAGGCCTGTGCGATAGTGCGAATGGGGGCCATAACAGTTCCGTCAACGTTTAGTATGCCGTCCTGCGCGTACAGGGGTCTTTCATTGGCCGTCATATAATACTCGCCAACCTGAACCTCAATAACGAGCTCAGGACTTGAAACCGTAACCGTACCGCTCGCCTGATCCCAACTTACGCTGGCATCATCCATAAGTGACTCACAAAAGGCCCTTACGGGAACATATGTGGTATCGTCTATCATTGAGCCTGTAACGACCAGCTCTCCGTTCATATAGACGGGCACCCGACCGCTGAAGGGATCCACAACAGTGAGCGTAAATCCCGAACAGAACAGAAATGCAACTACACAGACGATGCAGGCAAGAGCGATAAATCGCTTTGAATATCCGTTCATAGTATCTCCTATCGTTAACTTTCAGTCATTACTCAAAAGGAAAAAACGCCGAGTAAGCATAACTTATTTTAGCCGTTTTATTCCTTTTCGTTCAATAGGCATTATGCACAAAACACGCGTGTCGAATTGGTCAATGGTACCCAAATAATCAATATCTTGTCCATTTTCAGGCGATTTTTTGAACTTCAACCACCTTATCTTGCGTTGTACAAATTGCACATTTTACCTTATATTTTAGTTTTCGACAGGAGGTTTTTTTATAAAAAAAGGTTATGGTAAACCAATTTACCCGTTATGGTAAACTATTACTCTGTGTTATGTCAATCTATTTTATATCTTCAGGATAAGTTTTTGCCTGTTTGAGAGCCTGAGCAAGCTGGTCCGGGCAGGATGTATTTTTGCGTCCGCACCGGATACCCTCCATTCTGGATATGGCCTCGTCAACATCCATCCCGCGCAGAAGGCTGCACAGTCCCTGCAGATTTCCGTCACAGCCGCCGAGTACTTCGACGGAAACTATCTTCCCGTCCTCGACCTGCACATCCATGCGCTGCGAACACACGCCTTTCGGCTTATAGCTGATTTTCATTTTAACTCTCCTTCCTGCTCCGACCTTTCTTCCCGGACGGATAACCAGCCTTCCGGACTGCGCCGCACCCAACGGCACAGGTAAAAAGGGGTATTGGATATATTTATATTATCATATCCGTTTTTGCTGCGCAAGGTTCTATCTCCGCGCCTCATCGCATATGGATTCTATACTACGAAAGGAGTGCCGGAGATGAAAAAGCGTCTTGCTGCGGTCACGCTGACCGCTATCATCCTGCGCATCGCGCTTCTGGCAGGATGAGAACAGGCTGAGCAGTGGCTCAGAGATAAACTGGGCGACAGCCCTGTAAGCGCAAGTTTCAACCTTACATTCGGAGACACAGACACGGAAGAGGAAACAACAGGGGCAGACACGCAGTCCTTAAGCGCCCCTGGTCAGACTGGTACGGAGACCTCATCCCCCTCTCCATCTCCTTCACCGTCGCCCTCTCCGTCACCATCATCGTCAACGCAGGATGAGCAGGAATACATCTCCGACGACAACATCCTGGAGACAACGATAAGCGGCGGTCTGACAATATATAACGCCACGAGTTATGATATAGACATACAGTCGCTCATGAACGAGGGCCTGTCGCTGACGCTGCCTTCGGAGGGGCCGCAGATACTGATAATACACACCCACGGCAGCGAGGCCTATACACCGGACCCGGACAATATCTATGAGGAAAGCGACTCGGTCCGAACGGTAGACACGGATTATAATGTCGTTCGCGTCGGTGACGAACTTGCCGCGGCCCTGGAGGAACAGGGACTGAGCGTCATACACGACCGTGAGCTTTATGATTATCCCAGCTATAACGGCTCTTACAGTCGCTCCGGCGCGGCCATAGAAAGTTATCTTGCGCAATATCCGGATATTGCGATAGTAATAGATCTGCACCGCGACGCGCTCGGTAACGGCGACGTCGTATACAAAATCGTCGCGCACGAGGGCGGTACCGCATCCTCCCAGCTCATGCTGCTCGTAGGAACAGGCGAAAACGGGCTGTATCATCCGTATTGGACAGAAAATCTGAAGCTTGCGCTCGCCCTTCAGAACGCCGTGGTGAATACATATCCAACGCTCGCACGGCCAGTTGCCGTGAAGCAGGAGCGATACAATCAGCAGCTCACTACCGGCTCCCTGATACTCGAGGTCGGAAGCAGCGGCAACACCCTGCCCGAGGCGCTTACCGCCGTCAGGCTGTTTGCCGAAGCAATCGGTCCTACCCTGCTCAATATGGTCTCGTAAAAATGTTTACGGCAAAACCTCCCTGTCGATAATCTATGTTATCATCGACAAGGAGGTTTTGTTTATGAAGGTTTCAGAGATAATGAGCCGCGGTATCTCCTGCGTGTCTCCGGACGACAGTGTTGAAAAAG
>CAZSRK010000006.1:0-10177 GCA_964609305.1 uncultured Oscillospiraceae bacterium | reverse complement strand
GAGATAATGAGCCGCGGTATCTCCTGCGTGTCTCCGGACGACAGTGTTGAAAAAGCGGCCGGTATAATGAGCCAGGCACAGGTGCGAAGGCTGCCGGTCGTGGAAAACGGCAAGCCCGTCGGAATGGTATCGGTCTGCGATATGCTGCGCAATGGGCGTTGTCAGGCGGAGGCGTCCTCAGCGTTGTGCGAGATCTCCGCAAACCTCCGCCGCAGGCCATAAGATAACGGCCGCCTGCTTTTTTGCCGGCGGCCGTTATTCTTTTATATTATAATAAGTTCCTTGGGCGCGCGGGTTAAGTTTCTCGTGCCTTCCTGTCCGAGATACAGGACGTCCTCTATACGAACGCCGAAACGACCGGGAAGATATATGCCCGGCTCTGCGGAGATCACGGCACCGGCGGGCATGGGAGTACTGACCGAGGGGGCTGCATTCGGCGCCTCGTGTATCTCAAGACCGAGGCTGTGGCCAAAGCTGTGGCCGAAATACTCGCCGTATCCCGCATCCGCTATAACGGCGCGGGCTGCCGCGTCGATCTCGCGTCCGGGCACCCCATGTCTTGCGGCGGCTATACCCGCAAGCTGTGCCTGCGCCACAATATCATAGACACGGCGCATCTCGTCGCTGACCGCGCCGATGGCTACCGTACGGGTCATGTCCGAGCAATATCCGTCCTTGATGCAGCCCAAATCCATAGTCACAAAATCGCCTTTGCTTATCACTGCGTCGCCCGGCACACCGTGCGGCATACTGGTCTTCGCCCCTGTCACAGCGATGGTGTCAAACGAAATGCCGTCGGCACCGAAAAGCATCATGCGGTAATTGAGCTCCGCTGCGAGCTCCCGCTCCGTCATGCCCGGATGCAGCATGCCAAGGACGCAATCAAGCGCACGCTCGGCAATGCGCTGCGCGCTTATCATGACCGCCAGCTCCTGCTCGCTCTTGCTAGCGCGCAGATTGCTCAGCACACTCTGAGCCGGCGTAAGCTCCGCTTCCAGCAGGGCGTCAAACCGGCGGTATTCCGCATAGGATATGTATGATTCCTCGACTCCAAGCGTTTTTATCCCCAACTCGGAAACGACAGCCTTTATATGGTCATCCAGCCGTTTATCCGTTGACATGAGCGCAAATTCGACGTCTTTGACCTGGAGGCGGGCAGCCTCGATATACCGGCTGTCGGTTATCAGCCAGGCACTTTTTCTGCTGACGATGACAGCGCCGTCGGTCATGCCAAACCCGGTTGCATAGCGCTGGTTCACAGGGCTGATTATCAGTATCGCGTCCATATTTTCCGGCAGAGCCGAGCGGATCTTTTCAATATTATTCATCGTTTACCCCCTTTTCTCTCCCTTCGAAACGGAAGTTCCGCAATATATCTTATTACAAAAAACGGGTTTGAAAACCTGATCGGGCGCACCAGTACGCCGAGGGTGCCGGCCCTTTTTGCGCAGAGGATATCCGTGTACACCTGATCTCCTATCAGCGCGCACTGTCCGGGTTTATATCCCTTTTCCCGGCAGACTGCAAGCATTTTTTCTGTTTTCGGCTTCTGTGCACGCCCGATATACTCCAGACCGAGCTGTCCAGCGAACAGCTTTGGCTGCTCTCCTTTGTTGTTGGAAAGTATAAACAGTTCAAGCCCCGCCTCGCTCATCTTTTTGACCCAGTCCCTGAGTTCGGGCGTCGCGGTACTGGTGCCGTAAGGCATTATGGTGTTGTCTACGTCGAGAAACACGAGCCTGACACCGCGGTCAATGAACGCCTTAGGCTCAAGCTCGTAGATATCGCGCCTTTTTATATCTGGTACAGGTATTGTCAATGCAGTATGATCTCCTCGTTTATCGTCATATCCCCAGCATAGCTGTGACCGTTGAGTTCCAGCTCCTGCCCGTCTGTTGTTATGCGCACACTGTTTACGCCTTCCAGGCTGCACATGGTCGCTACTATTGCTTCTACCGCGAGTTCGGCATTATCTCCACAGGAGACAAAATAGCCCTCAGGCAGGTCTATCCTGCATACGCCGTTTATGGTTGCGATAAAGTTCGGCTCCCCGCACTGCTCAAGCAGAGAGATGGCTCCTCCCTCACTGGGCACCTCGGTCATTGCCAGGAACACACATGCCTCTATACTCAGGTATTCGTCCCTGTCGACTATGTATGGCACAGGCGTGATCTTGTCCATCCCGGGAATGGCCATGTAGATATCGACATCCATCTCTCCCCTGGCGCTGTTTACGGGGCCAATAAGACTTTCGCAGCTTGCGATTGGCTCGCTGAGATCCATATATACATAGCTTCCGGCCTGCATCCCCTCGATAGTGATCAGCACCTCTTCTATTTCGGCGAGAGAGGTCAGTGAATTGACTATCGAATACACGGCCAGACGCTCCTCTTCAAAAGTGTCGGGCCTGTTGGAATAGAACTCCTCCGAAAAACATACTGAACACAGCCCGTCTGCCGTTGAGATGGAAACCAGGCTTGTCCCCTCCGGTATGGCGGAGACCAGCGCCTCATCGTTGGGGCCCCGCAGCAGTTCGTCTATAACATATCTTTCAAGCGAAGTGTCGTCTGAAACGCTCAGCGTACGGGATTCCGTGTCCAGATATCTCCCGCCGCTCTCGGCAAAGTAAAGTCTGACCTGTTTTTCGTAAGGGCTCTCCTCACCGTCATACAGCAGCACGTCGCTGGAGGACAGCCCGGGCGTGATGGGGACACCGTCGACATATATAGAGACCGTCTGTATCTCGTCAAGCTCGAGCAGGCTAAGCGCGATACAATAGTCAGTCAGCGTTTTTTCTATCCCCGAAAGCTCCAGATACTCCTCGCTCAGCTCCAGAAGCATCTCGCGCTCGACTATAATGCCGGAAATTATCTTTACCTCTTCCGGCATCGAACGCCCAAGTTCCGGTGAGCCAGGCTCCTCCTGAAGCTGGCTTAGAATAAATTCAAGGCTGGACTGGCCGTCCTCTCTTTCAAGAGTTTCGGTGCGAAGCAGCTCGCCTCCGGCCTGATTGCCTGCCTCAACGACCCTGTATATATCCACCGTCTCGCCCTGCGGCCCGTCGCTCACGCCGCAGCCCATGCACAACAGGGCTAAAGTGCACACGGCGGCCAACAGTCTGTTTTTCATTCCGCGACCTCCTTTTCGCAGGCCGGGAACGTCACGATAAAGCGCGTTCCGCGCGGCTGCCTGCCCTGCACTTCTATCGTCCCGTTATGCGCCAGCACCGCATCCCGGACAATTGACAGGCCCAGTCCACTTCCGCCCGATGCGCGCGAGCGCGCCTTGTCCACGCGGTAGAAGCGGGAGAACACATGCGGCCTGTCCTCTTCCGGTATACCGATGCCTGTGTCGTCCACGATAAGGCAGACCTTTCCGTCCTCCCTGTACAGCAGCAGGCGTACAAGTCCGTCCTTTACGTTATATTTAATCGCATTCTCCACCAGATTAAAGATGATCTGATATAAATTGTCACCGTTGCCGAGTATAACACAGCCGTCGCTGAGATTGTATTCAAGCTGTACCGCGCACTCTTCGGCCAGCGGCTGCAGCAGGTGCAGCGTTTTCTCGGCCACAGACTTCACATCCACGGGCTCACGTACCATCTCCGGCTCGCTGTCAAGCCTTGTGAGGCTCAGCAGCTTTTCCGACAGGCGCTGGAGCCGCTCCGCTTCGTCGCCAATGTCGGCGGCGAACTCCCGCATGGTCTCAGGTGGCATGTTTTCGTTCTGTACGATGCTGTCGGCCAGAAGCCGTATCGAGGCAAGCGGGGTCTTTAGCTCATGCGAAGCGTCGGATACAAAGCGCCGGCGCAGCTCCTCCGTATTCTGCAGCCGCTGGGTCAGGTTGTTAAACTCATCGCCCAACTCGGACAGCTCGTCGTTGCCCTTCATATCCACTCGATAATCGTACTCTCCGTCCCTGACTGTCCTGACTGCGCCGACGAGCCGGGTTATACGCTTTGTCAGCGCGCGCGTGGAAAACAGCACCATCACTATCGCCAGTGCCGCCGTCACGACGGAGACGCTGCGCAGCGTGCTCTGAAGCCCCAGGACAAGCTCCGCCGCCTCTGAGTCGTATTCATATAGATACACAGAGCCGATTATCGTGCCGCGGCTGCTGACCGGCATGGCCGCGCGGCTCATAAATGCCTCGCCCGTAAAGCGCGAATAGAAAACGACCTTTCCGTCCAGAGCCTGTGCGATCTCGGAGAAAAGCGCGTAGCTGCCGACGCTGGGATTGGTTGACGAGGTGTCGTAGAGTATGAGACCGGCATCGTCGGTGACGATCACGCGCGACAGGCTGGTCACGTCCAGAAGCTGCATGACCTGATATACCGTCTCGGAGGTCATGCTCTCTAGTACGGAGAGTGTGGACGACATGACCGAGGCCTGCGCGCCGAGCGAATTCTCCTTTGAAGTGAACACCAGGTTCCGTCCGGCGATGACCGGATATGTGTTCACCACAGCGATGAGCGCCATGATAAGTATCAAAAGCATCGCGATGAATTTGAGCTGTACGCTCATACGCAGGCGGCTTTTTTTGTTTTTTCCCGTCTTTTGCATAGCGCAGTTCCCCGTCTTTGGACTGTTTTACATATCATTCGCTGAAATAATACCCAACTCCCCATTTCGTGCATATATATTCCGGAGAGGCAGGGTTGAGCTCCAGCTTTTCGCGCAGACGGCGGATATGCACGTCCACCGTACGGACATCGCCCATATAGTCTATACCCCAGACGGTGTTGAGCAGGCTTTCACGCGAATACACCTTTCCAGGATTGCGCATGAGCAGCTCTATAACGTCAAACTCCTTGACCGTCAGATCGACGGGCTTTCCGTCCTTGTAGGCGCAGCGGCGCTCAACATCTATCGTTATATGCCCGCGCGTGAGGCGGCTCTGCTCTCTTTCCTGTACGTTCTGTATTGACGCGCGGCGCAGCAGCGCCCGGATACGCACCTTGAGCTCGAGTATATTAAACGGCTTCGTCACATAGTCGTCCGCGCCGCATTCAAACCCGATTATCTTGTCTGAATCCTCGCTTTTGGCAGTGAGCATGATGATCGGCACGGTTGAAAACTCACGTATCCTCATACATGCCTCCAGGCCATCGACCTTCGGCATCATAAGATCGAGCAGTATGAGGTCATAGTTTGTGTTTCTCGCCATCTCGACGCCGCTTTCTCCGTCATAGCACACGTCGACCTCGTACCCCTCGCTCTCAAGATTGAATTTTATGCCCTTTACAAGCAATTTTTCGTCGTCAACCACCAGAATCTTCATCATGTCCCTCCACTGTGACAAATCCTCTTATCTGTTCTATAATACTTTCGCCTATCCCGTAGACGTTGTCAAACTCTTCGATATCGGTAAATTCACCGTTTTGCTCCCGGTACTGCAATATCCGCTCCGCCAATGTCCCGCCTATCCCCGGAAGCAGATCGAGCTCCTGAGCCGTGGCGCAGTTGAGGCAGAGCAGACCGTCCGTATAATGCCCCGTGTCCGCAACGGCAATGTCCTGCGCCTCGGTGCCGGCAACAGTGAATCCGCCTTCCCCCTCTTCGGTAAGCAGGCGCACCATCACGACGGCAGCCATGAACAGCGTGCATATTATTATCGCCGCTATCTCGGCCCATGTAAGCGTTTTCATCTCTATCCATCCGTCCCTGAGCAGTCTGTAACTTTTTTATGTTGCTTTTCTCGGTTCAAATCTTTATAATGGCATCATGAGATTTGCCCGTTTTTATTTCTAAAACCAATCATAACATACATCGTTGGAGATTAACATGAAAAAATTTCGAACCGTTATTTTAATTTTGCTTCTTGCGCTTTTTGTCACACCCACTATATCGGCCCCGGCCGCCGCTCTGGAAGATCCAACGACCGCAGCAAACGCCGTTATGCTCATTGAGGCGTCCACCGGTGAGGAGCTTTACAGCAAAAACGCCGACGCTCTGGTATATCCCGCCAGCACTACAAAAATCATGACCGCTCTGCTCGCCTGTGAGGCTGTGAATGCAGGGAGCGTCTCGCTCAGCGACCAGGTCACGGCTACGTCCAACATGACATATGACCTCATCGAGGACGGCAGTTCGGCCAATATAGTAGTTGGTGAGACGATGAGCCTTGAGAACCTCCTCTACTGCGCCATGCTCAGCTCCGGTAATGACGCATGCAACGTTATCGCCGAGTACATAAGCGGGTCTATCTCCCAATTTGTCGATCAAATGAATGCCCGTGCTCTCGAGCTTGGCTGTACCGGTACGCATTTTGCCAATGCGCACGGCATACCCAATGATAACCATTATACCACCGCCCGTGACATGGCTCTTATCGCCGCCGCAGCCGCGTCCAACAGCCTGTTCATGGAGATATGCAACTCCCCCTCTCATACTGTCCCTGCTACGAATATGTCTGAAGAGCGTGAGCTGGAAAACTCCAACGCACTTATAAATGAGAACTCCGTCTACGGCGACAGCTACTATTATGAAAATGCCGCCGGAATAAAGACCGGACACACCTCGGCAGCGGGATATTGCCTTGTCTCCTACGCCTCAAATGGCACAATGGACATCATCGCAGTTGTCATGGGCAGCACTGCTGTCGACCAGGGTGACGGCACCCTGCAGATAAACAGCTTTACGGACAGCATAACCCTCTATGACTGGGCGTTTGAGAACTTCAGCTACCGCGACATATTGCGCGAGACGGAGCTTATCGCCGAGGTGCCGATTTCCATGGGCTCGGGCACGGATACCGTTTCCGTCCGTCCGCAGGATTCCATCTCCCTGCTGCTTCCGAATGACGCCAATATCGACGCCTATCAGCGCGAGATCGTGATCTATTCGGAGCGCGACGGTGAGGAACTCATGGCTCCGCTGGATGCTGATGTCGTGCTTGGCGAGATAACCGTCACACATAACGGCGAGGTTATCGGCACAAGCCTGCTTGTCTCGACAACCGGGGTGGAGCTTTCCAAAATCGAGTATATGAAGCAGCAAATAAGCGAGGCCCTGCATAACAGCAAGCTTTTGAGAGTCGTGTGGATACTCGTTGCACTGTTATGCCTGTACCTGGCCTGGGTGATTGCCTATCGGGTACGGCATCTCATGCATCTTAACTCGGTACGCAAGGCAAAGAAGGCGCGCGCCTATGCCATCGCCCAGCGTGAGGCCGGCAGGATAGGCACACGCCAGCCCGCCGCTGGCTCCCCACCGGAACCGGATTTCGACTTCTACTCTGAGGAGCCGGATTCGTTCGAGGACGAGCCTGAGACAGAGCCTGAGCAGCCGTATTATGATCCGGAATATATTGAGGAAGTACAAGATCCTGTCGACCCCGCTGATCCGGACAAACCAATTGACCCGGACGATCCCGGTGATACGGATGCCCCCACCGATTATTACGAAAAGTTCTTCAAATAGTACATACTAAAATCTCTGCCGGGAGTTCCGGCAGAGATTTTTCTTTTTACCGTGTGTATCCATCCGGGAATTTTGTCTGCCAGGCCCACGAATCCCTGCACATCTCTTCAATGCCACGCTCGGCCTTCCAGCCCAGCTCAGCCTCTGCAAGAGAGGGGTCGGCAAAGCTCACAGCGATATCTCCCGGCCTTCTTTTGCCCATGACCACCGGTATGGACACGCCGGTAGCCTTTTCAAATGCATGCACAAGCTCCATAACGCTGCAGCCGCGCCCTGTTCCAAGGTTGTATATACGCAGTCCGTCCAGTCTGCCGAGAGCCGCTACATGCCCTCTCGCAAGATCGACAACGTGGATATAATCGCGCACTCCCGTACCGTCTGGAGTGTTGTAATCGTCTCCGAAAACAGTCAGGTAAGGCAGCTTCCCCGCCGCAACCCCGGTTATATACGGCATCAGGTTGTTTGGAATCCCGTGCGGGTTTTCACCTATGAGACCGCTTCCATGTGCGCCGATAGGATTAAAATACCGCAGTATGGTTATGTTCCAGCTTCTGTCCGAGTCGTAAAGGTCTTCGAGGATTCGCTCTATTACCGCCTTTGTCTGTCCGTATGGATTGGTCGTCCTGCCCCTAGGGCACGTCTCGCTCATG
The DNA here is from genome assembly GCA_964609305.1 of uncultured Oscillospiraceae bacterium. Taxonomy (GTDB): domain Bacteria; phylum Bacillota; class Clostridia; order Oscillospirales; family Oscillospiraceae; genus CAKSXP01. Next base: position 2,103 of record CAZSRK010000006.1, on the reverse strand, counting down.
GGCATGGTCTCCGGCTCACCGTACACGGTGGCAGAGGAAGAAAACACGAAATTCTTTACATCATGCCGGCGCAGCGATTGAAGCAGCGTAAGCGCGCCCGTGACGTTGTTTTCATAATACATCAGCGGCTTCTCGACAGATTCACCGACAGCCTTGAGCCCGGCAAGATGGATGCAGCAATCTATTTCCCCGCGGCTGAGCACGGCATCCAGCGCAGTCCCATCACAGACGTCGCAGTCGTAAAACGTCGGGTCCCGTCCGGTTATCATACCAATATGTCGTACAACCTCCAGCGATGAATTTGAGAGGTTGTCAACTATCGTAACTTCGTGGCCGCTTTCAATAAGCTCCACTGCGATATGGCTTCCAATATATCCGGCACCGCCGGTCAAAAGTATGTTCATAAAGGCTCCTTCCCGATAAGCGTCCTCTTGCGGACGCAGTTCTGTCTTGCAGTATAGCACAGGCGCAGTCCCCTTTCAATCATTTGACACAGGCGGTGTGGAACAAAACTCAGGCGCGGCCTCCTCAGTTATAAGAAGGCCGCGCCTCATGATTCAGCTTTTGTCCTTTGAGCGGAAGAGCATCGAGACTATCCAGCCGAAGAATACAGCTGCACAGATGCCTGCCGCGCTGGCGGTGAAGCCGCCGGTAAAGGCGCCGATGACGCCTTTTTCCGCGACAGCCTCGCGCACGCCCCTAGCAAGCGTGTTACCAAAGCCCGTCAGCGGTACCGTTGCTCCGGCTCCCGCCCACTCGGCAAAGGGCTCATATAGCCCCACCGCGCCGAGTATGACACCGGCCACGACGTAGCAGGTCAATATTCTCGCGGGGGTCAGCTTAGTCCTGTCTATCAGTATCTGACCGAACGCGCACAACGCGCCTCCGACCAGAAAGGTTTTTAGATAAGTCAAGAATATATCCATTTTCTCACCCCATTTCCAGCGCGATGTCATGACATATGCCCGGGATGCTCTCGCCCTGCATGCTTGTAGTCGTACTCATGAGCGCGCCGGTCGGGGCAAAGAGTATCTTCTGCCACTTGCCCTGCTCCATCCCTCTGAGAAACTGTGAACAGAGCACCGACGCGCTGCATCCGCAGCCCGAACCTCCGGCATGAGTATCCTGGGCTTTGTTGGCAAAGATAAGTATGCCGCAGTCAGTGTAGGCAGGTCCCAGGTCGATACCGTCATCATTGAAAAGATCGATGACGATACGGTGGCCTATCTCTCCCAGATCGCCCGTCACGATGGCATCGTAGTAATCCGGAGCGCGTCCTGTATCGGCAAAATGCGCAGAAAGCGTCTCGTAGGCCGCTGGAGCCATTGCTGCTCCCATATTATTGGCATCTGTCACACCAGCGTCCACGATGCGCCCTGTTGTGACATGTGTCACACGCACGCCGCTTCCGCCGCTCTGCAGCACGACGGTGCCCGCGCCGGTGACGGTCCATTGTGCCGTCGGCGTACGCTGTCCGCCGTACGACAGAGGCAGCCGGAACTGTCGTTCCGCTGAGCAGAAATGTGAACTTGTGGCGGCACAGACCCGCTCTGCAAACCCTCCATCTATCAGCATGGATGCCAAAGACAGGCTCTCGCCCATGGTCGAGCATGCCCCATAGAGTCCGAAATACGGTGCCGGTGCATCGCGCATGGCAAAGGCGGAGCCGGTACACTGGTTAAGCAAATCTCCTGAGAGTATATAGTCAAGGTCGCTAGGGGCAACTTTCGCCTTGTCGCATGCAAGGGAGAAACACTTGCCCAGCATCGAACTTTCGGCCTTTTCCCAGCTCTTTTGCCCGAAGTATGAATCCTGTGAGACATAGTCAAACAGTTCGCGCAGCGGGCCCTCGCCCTCCTTGCGTCCGACAACGCTTGCATATCCCGCAACGACAGGCGGGTTTGTCAATACCGCGGTCTGGCTTCCGCGACGTTTTTCTTTTGACAAAGGATCACCTCATTCCCTGCTCATAGTATTTACCGTCATGCGGAAAATATTAAAATATGCGCAAAAGCGCAAAAGCACAAAAATGCAAACAGCCCCCGGCCTCGGACAGGTGCTCATAAGAAAGTGATTTGAAAGAATTACGATTATGGCATCTGT
>CAZSRK010000005.1:44687-61248 GCA_964609305.1 uncultured Oscillospiraceae bacterium | reverse complement strand
GTACTTTTCTTTCAAACAAAGAAAAGTACCTCCCCGAAGGGTAACCAGTTTCGTTTAGCAACCGCTGGATTAAAAAGAGAAAAGGTATTATGAAAACAAAATGATAACATATTGTTTGTATACATCCCGGAAATTTGTGCTTAAAATAATAACAAAATGCTGCTGAGGTGTTATTATGGCAAACGGTAAAATCCAGACAGGCATCCGTTTTACGGAAGAGATGCTTATAAAAATAACATATATTGCAAAAAAGAATCACAGGTCTTTGAATGGACAGCTTGAGTATATCGTTCAAAACTGTATAGACGACTATGAAAAGCAGTTCGGGCCCATCTCCATAACGGATTCCGACCGGGAAAAATACAGCAAATGATAATATCAGCTTTCGGAAAAGGGTGCTCTCGCCGCGTGAGGAAAACCAACAGGCGGGAGACAACCGAAATAATAAGGAGAGACTCATGAAGACCGTGACCATCTATACCGACGGCGCCTGCTCCGGGAATCCGGGTCCCGGCGGCTGGGGCGCCATCCTCGAATACAACGGCCACCGGCGGGAGCTGTCCGGCGGCGAGAGCTCCACCACCAACAACCGCATGGAGCTTACCGGCGTTATAAGCGCGCTGTCGGCGCTCAGGGAGCCCTGCGCCGTCGAGCTCTACACCGATTCGCAGTATATCGAAAAAGCGATAAATGACGGCTGGCTCGAGGGCTGGAAAAAGAAAAACTGGAAACGCAAGGGCGGCGAGCTTAAAAACGTCGATCTCTGGCAGAGGCTCGACGGGCTGCTGCATACCCACAAGGTGCGCCTGCACTGGGTCAGGGGCCACGCCGACAACGAGAACAACAACCGCTGCGACGAGCTGGCCACAGCGCAGCGGGACCGGTTTGCAAAAGGGTGAAAAACCATGACGCTTTCCCAAATAAGCTGCTTTCTCGCCGTTGCGGAATGCGGCAGCTTCTCCCGCGCGGCTGAAAAGCTGTCCATCTCCCAGCCGGCCGTGAGCAAACAGATCTCCGCACTGGAGGAGGAATATGGCTTTGCGCTGTTTGAGCGCGGCCGCGGCGGTGCCGTCCTTACCGGGGCCGGCAGGCTCCTGTTCGAGCTGTTCTCGCGCTTCGACTCGGAGTATGCCGCCGCGCTGGCAAAAGCGCGGGAGCTGTCGCTGTGCCGGACCGTGCGCATCGGCTGGCTCGAGGGTTGGGACATGTCGCTGTTTTACGGCCGCATCGTGGAGCATTTTTCCCTGAAATACCCGAACCTGACTCTGGATCTGGAAGGGTACAGCTTTGCGGACATGCTGCCGGCGATAAAACGCGGCGACGTCGACATGCTGATCTCCCTGGGCAGCAGCCTGCGGGACTATGCCGAGCTCGAGACGGCGGAGCTGACGACCACGGGCGGGGTCATCATCTTCTCTCGCGAGCATCCCCTCGCTGGTAAGCCCGATCTGCGCTGGGAGGATTTTAAAAACGAGGTGTTTTTCAGTATCAACGAGCCGGAGGGCCCCAAAAACACCAGCGGCTTCACACGCAGCGAATGCCGCCGCCATGGTTTTGAGCCGGAGATCCTCAACGTTCCCTCCGTCACAAACGCCTTCCTCAAAATGCAAAGCAACAACGGCGTTTTCTTTGTCGACGACTGGATCGCCATTCGCTCGAGCCCTCAGATGCGCTTTATCCGCGTCGACGCCGAGTTTGACATCGCCGTGGGCTGGCTGCCGGGCTGCGGCGAGACGGCAAAGCTCGTTATAGACGAGCTTATCAGGTTTTTCCACGAGGATTTTTTGCCGGAAAATTTTTAGCGCAGGGCAGCAAATAATGTTTTTCGCAGGGCCCCGGTGGGGCGTAAGCAAAAAAGGAGTGGGGTTAATGGAAATCCGTTCATGGACACAGTTATGCCAGGTCGTTGACGAGCTGGGCTTTTTGCCGCTTCTGGACAGCGGCTTATCCGGCTTTTCCGGATTCTCGGTCGAGGCAATGACGCCGCCGGAATTCTGGATAGGCCGGTCCGACGACAATCCCTGGGAATGGCGCTATTACGCCGCGTCGAGCGGGCGCGTCGTATACGGCAGGTTTTTTGAAAAAAATGTCATTCGTGTCAAAGCAATGGTTCCCCATCCTTGCAAATTACCGGCGCGATGGCTATGACTTTGACGCGCTGTGCGACGACGGACGCGCCCCGCTGCGGCTCGAGCCCGTCATGCGCCGGTTTGAAAACGGCGAAAGATTTATGTCGCAGGCGCTGAAGACATTTTTTTCGAACAAAAAGGGGCTTGACAGCGCGCTGACTGAGCTGATGATGCGTACATACCTTGTCATATCGGGCTTTGAGACAAAGAAAAACCGGCGCGGAGAGGGATATGGCTGGCCGGTGGCCGTCTACGCAAGGCCGGAGGACGTTTTCGGCGAAGAACTCGTCCGCGCATATTACGGCGAGAGCGCTGAGGACTCGCTCGAGCGGCTGAAGCAGCGCTGTGCACAGCTCGTGCCCTCCGCAACGGAAAAGCAGATACTCACGTTTCTTCGCGGGGTGTGAAATATGGAATTTATCCAGCTCAAGTATTTCAAGGAGGTTGCGCTGACAGGCAGCGTGTCAAAGGCGGCGGAAAACCTGCACATGACGCAGCCCGCGCTCAGCCGCAGCATCACGCGCCTGGAAAAAGAGCTTGGCGCGCCGTTGTTCGACCGCCGCAACCGCCGGCGACTGCGCGGGTACGGGCCGGCTGATAGCCGACGCAAACCACGACGCATACAACGCCGCCATGATGATCTGAATCGAAAGGAAAGCATGATATGAAGAGATTTGAAGGAAAAACCGTCATCGTGACGGGCGGCGCCTCCGGTATCGGCAGGACCGCAGCGGAGATGTTCGCGGCCGAGGGAGCCAATGTCGTTATCGGCACCTCCACGATAGTGGACAGGGCGCGCTCCGTGGCGGCCGAGCTGCGCAAAAAATATGGCGTGGGCGCCATCGGACTGCGCTGCGACGTCCGTGTCGAGGCCGACGTCGAGGCCATGGTGGCCGCCGCCGTCGAAAACTTCGGCCGGCTGGACTTTGCGTTCAACAACGCAGGCGTCGGGCCGGACGGTGTGACGATCCCGCTCGCTCCGCTGACCGAGGTAACGGAGCATGACTGGGACTGGGTCATGGACGTGGACTGCAAGGGTGTGTTCCTTTGCATGAAGCATGAGCTCCGCGTCATGCGGGAACAGGGATTCGGCTGCATCGTAAACACCGCCTCGACCGCCGGGCTGAAGGCGATGCCCGGCTTCGGGGCCTATGGACCGGCCAAAGCGGGGCTTATCCAGCTGACCAAAGCCGCAGCGTGTGAAAATCGGGACGCAGGCATCCGCTGCAACGTCGTCTGCCCCGGGCCGACGCTCGGCACCGGTATGTCTGAGCGCATGTTCGGCTCCGCACCTGAGCAGGAAGGCGGAGGGCCCAGGCCCGACTTCCGCAAGCCAGCGGATGTGGCGCAGGTGGTCCTGTGGCTCTGCTCGGACGAGAGCAAGTATGTCAACGGCAACGTAGTGACCGCTGATGGCGGCATGGACATCGTGTAAGTTTTTTGCGGCCGCGCCATCCCTGCGCCGGCTTTTGCTCAAAGACTATACACCATTTAAATATACCGCTATTATCAGACGCCGGACATTCGACCGGGCCTTGAGCCTGTCGAAAAATTATTTACACAAGCGCACGAGCCATGCTCCAATGGGGGAGCTCGAGGGGTCGGCAGCCTGCCTCGAGTCGGATCGAATGTCCCGCAAAGCCTTGCAAAGCAAGGCGTGCAGCTTACGCAGCGAGGACTTTCGCACTGCTGCACAGTGTGAAAGTAACGGCATTTTTCAGGCTGTAAAAAAGCCTGATTGGCTTTTTACAGCCTGAAGGCCCGCGGTACCCAGGGTACCGCGGGCCTTGTCACACCGGGACCATGCCCGGCTGTTCTTTTCAGAAAAGCGCCATACGGCGCTTTTAAACGAACCGATCCCGCAGGCGCGCCCAAAGGCGGAGGCATTGGCCTCCGGGCGTGTACGAAGGCCGCCGCCGTCCGCCTGTGCGGCGGCCCCGGCAGGAAGGCCGGAAGCAGTGCACAACTTCCGACAAACGGGAAGCAAGACCTTCTTACCATGGCCGGCCATTCCAACGATATAATTCTAACACAGCTAAACAATAAAAGCATTGTTTTTCTTTCATAAACAGGCCGGACAAATATGTGAGCCTGCGACAACGGCCGTACCGTGTCCTTTAGAATCTGCACTACCTTCGTTCGTTAGAATCTGCTAAATAAGGAAGGCTGTTGGTCAGGGCCCGGGTCTTTCCACACATGTATGCACGGCATGGGTTAAAATCGTGCAAAAAAGCCCGGTTTCCCGGGCTTTTTTGTGAGGAAAGGTTATTTCTATCTCGCCATATATCGGTCATAGGCCGCCTGCTTGATGGCGATGCACTCCTCGATGCCGAGGTCGATGCAGGTCTGGATAAAATCGCCATACTCGCTTATATCGCGCGTTCCGATGATAAACTCGGTCAGCGCGGTCGCCGCGTAGGTTGAAACTTCGGAATACATCGTTGCGTGTTCCGAGCTCTCATCCGCGGTCATCGTAGCGGAGGTCGGGTAGGTATTATTGCTAGAGTGCTTGTTCCAGAGCTCCATCGCCTCCTTCTGCGCGTCGGAATATTCGTTGATTACCGCCGCATAGGACGCCGCGCCAACAAAGCAGTTCGTTGAGAACAGCACATTTGTCATCTCGGTATAGCCGGCGTCAGCGTTGTTTGTAACATACTCGGTATACTCCGGGCTTCCCTCATCGTTATAATTGAAAGTTTCGCCCTCAACACCGTAATTCAGCAGGGTGTATCCGGCCTCGGAGTACAGGAAATCGCAGAACTTGACAACAAGGTCCACGTTTTCACAGGTGGAGCCAATCGACATGCCGTTGAGCGAGGCAACACCGGTCACAGCGGCATAGCTGTGAGTGTCGCCCTCCTCCTTTACGGCATCCTGGATAGGCCAGAGCTCGAAGCCCTCGTCTACAAGCCCGCCTTCGTTCAGTGAGGTGAACTGACCGCCGATGACGACGGCGATACCGACGGAATTATTGGTCATAGGCGTGACGTCGGCAAGGAAAGGCGTCGTAACAGACAGGAAATCCTCGTAAATCAGGCCCTCTTCGTACCACTGGTTCATCATGGTCAGGTACTCGACAGCCGCCTCTTCCTTCAGCGGTCCCCAGGTAACAACGCCGTCCTCAACTATATACGGGTCGGTTGCGCCCGGATTTGCAAACACGAACATCTGGGTGCCATATCCGCCGGACAGGAAGCTCGACAGCGTGCCGGACTGGGTCGCCCACATGGTCGCGCCATACTCAGAGTTTATGGCCAGCAGGTACTCGTGCCACTCGTCATACGTTTCCAGCTTTTCGAAGCCGAACTCATCCATCCAGTCCTTGCGCGCGGCAAGGCCGGTCGTGATCTGGAGTCCGTCGTTTGCTATCTGGGCAAAGACATAGGAACGGCCGTTGTCGTCGACGACGTCCTTCTCAACGCCCATCTCCTCGACCATCGCGGTATAGAAAGGCGCTCTCTCTGCCTGAAGATCGGTCAGGTCAAGGATGATCCCTTCTTCATAGGCTCCGGTCAGGCCGGAGCTGTAAAGGTCGTTGACGCCGGTGAGGATGTCATAATACTCCCCACTGACGGCCATGGTCATAAACTGGGTCTCTTTCTGGTCGCTGGCCGGGGAGATAAACTCAAGCGTGATGTTCGTCTCCTCCATCAGCCTCTGGATCATCTCAATCTGGTCGTAGGTTTCCAGATAGTTCTGAAATTCCTGGGTCATCGGGGCCCAGACGGTGATGAACTCTTCTTCTTCAACAAGCGGGAGCATATATACCTGCTCACCGTCTTCATTTGTGTACACCTCGCCCAAGGCGACGGTGCCGTCGTCAGTCTCGTTTGCAACGTCGTCTGCCGGATCCGTCTCGTTATCCGCCGTACCGTTGCCGCAGCCGGCCAGGAGCGCAAGAAGCATCACGACACACAGAAGAAGCGCGAAAGGTCTATGCAATTTCATTTTCTCCGTGGATGTCTCCTTTCCTAGGGTTGTGTTAAGGTGCTGCCTGCATCCTCCGGACACCGCCCTTTTATCGGGCCTCACGGATGCCGCTTACGGCGATTCCGATAATTCAATTTTAACATAGCTAACTAATAAAAACACTGTTATTTTTTCATAAGCTAAGAAGGGATTAATGTGAAAATGTTACAATGAACTTGAAAAAAGCCAAAAAACAGTAGTAAACGGATGTTTTTACCACTTCTTTGTATGCAAAGTATTCCTCAGACGCAAAAAACAGGGCCCGGAGAACCGGACCCTGTGGGGGGAGGAAACAAAAGCTTATCTTGCTATGTAGCGGTCATAGGCCGCCTGCTTGATGGCGATGCATTCCTCGATGCCGAGGTCGATGCAGGTCTGGATAAACTCGTCGTACTCGCTTATGTCACGTGTGCCGATGATGAACTCGGTCAGCGCAGTGGCGGCATAGGTCTCGACCTCGGAATACAACGTTGCATGTTCGGAGCTCTCATCCGCGGTCATCGTCGCGGAGGCCGGGTAGGTGTTCTCACTGGAGTGCTTTCTCCAGAGCTCGAGAGCTTCCTTCTGGGCGTCGGAGTACTCGTTTATCTCGGCTGCATAGCCGGCTGCTCCGCGGAAGGACATGATGGAGATGATCACGTTCTTCTGCTCAGCAAATGTGTGATCGGGGTTGTTGACCATGAAGTCGGTGTAGTGCGGGCTGCCGTTCTCGTCGAGGGTGTAGGTCTCGCCCTCAACGCCGTAGCTCAGGCCGTAATATCCAGACTTGGAGTACATGTAGTCGCAGAGCTTGATTGCCAGGTCGACATTTTCACAGGCGGTACTGATAGAGTAGCCCTGCAAGCTGGCAACAGACACTTCAGTGCCAGTCGTGTAGGTCATACCCTCTTCCTTAACGGCATCCTGAATCGGCCAAAGCTCGAAGCCCTCGTCGACGAGCCCGGCCTCCGTCAGGGATGTAAACAGGCCGGCGGTAATGACGGCGATACCAACGGAGTTGTTGGTCATCGGGGTGACGTCGGCAAGGAAGGGCGTGGTGACAGACAGGAAGTCCTCATAAATCAGGCCTTCTTCGTACCACTGGTTCATCATGGTCAGGTACTCAACAGCGGCTTCTTCCTTCAGCGGACCCCAGTTGACGACGCCATCCTCAACTATGTATGGCTCGGAGGCACCGGGGTTCGAGAACACGAACATCTGGGTGCCAAAGCCGTTGGAGAGAAAGTTGTAGGACAGCGTGCCGGATTGAGTCGCCCACATGGTGGCGTTGTGGTTGGCCTTTATACCGAGCAGGTACTCGTGCCATTCGTCATAGGTCTCGAGTTTTTCCATGCCGAGCTCATCCATCCAGTCCTTGCGGGCGGCAAGGCCGGTCGTAAGCTGCACACCATCGGGCTGCAGCATAGCGAAGACGTAGGAGCGGCCCTCGTCATCGACGACCTCCTTCTCGACGCCGAGCTCCTCGACCATCGCGGTGTAGAAGGGCGCGCTCTCAGCCTGAAGGTCGGTCAGGTCGATAATAACGCCTTCTTCATAGGCTCCGGTCAACCCGGCGGTGTACAGCGTGGAAACTCCGTCGAGCAGATCCATGTAATCGCCGCTGGCCGCCATGGTCATGAACTGGGTGTTTTTCTGGTCACTGGCGGGGGAGGTGAACTCAAGCGTGATGTTGGTTTCCTCCATGAGTCGCTGGATGGACTCCACCTGGTCATAGCTGTCGAGATACTGCTGGAATTCCTGGGTCATCGGAGCCCAGACGGTAAGGACCTCTTGCTCTTCGGTCAGCGGGAGCATATATTCCAGATCTCCATTCTCGTTGGTGAATACCTCACCCGGAGCTACGGTCTCCTCTCCCGAATCGACCGGAGGATCTGTCGTCTCCGCCGATGTTTCGGTTTGTTCCTCACCCTCTGCCGTGCTGTTGCCGCAGCCGGCCGCGAAAGCAAGGAGCATTGCGATGCACAGAAGTAGCGCGAAAAGTCTATGCAGTTTCATTTTTCGGTAATGTCCCCCTTTCATGTCGTTTGTATTGTGCGCTTGGATGTTGCCTGCATCCTCCCGGTAGCCGACCGGTTTCGCCGGGTTGGCGGAGGCCAATATATCGGCCTATACCGACATTATAATTTATAGCATGGAGCTTTCCGAAACACAATATTACTGCAACACAAAGAAAATGCGATTTTATATGAAAGTTTCATAAACCCGTCCCTGTTGTAAAGGATAAGCTTTGTAAACTATGTCTAAAATTGCCTTAATTAGGAGGAATTCAGGAATTACAGCCGAAACTGAGCCGTAATTTTGGCGCCTGAATTTTCCGTTTCACAAAATTTATAGGAATTATTAGTGTAATTCTCATAAATGTCTTTACACAAAATCGAAATTGTTATAAAATATTTACAAAAAAGAGGTGTAGATGTGTAACTTGGGCGCCGCAGCGCCCTGAAAGGCTCCCTGGAAGGAGGGAAAATCCATGAAAGTCACACTGGGCGATATCTGCCAGGCTCTGTCCGAAAACGGCGTTGGCTTCGGCGTTTTTGCCGACCCGGACCGACAAATTAGCGGGCTGCACATCCTGTCGCAGCCAGGCGACGGGGCTGAGACGGACTCCGTAAACCTCTGTCTGCTGAGTACTTTTTTCCAGACAGCGGAGCGGGACGGACTTTGTTTCATCTGCTGCGAGGATGTGCCTTTCTCCCCAGGCAGCAGCTCCGGCGCGGACGTCATTATCCTCAAGCGTGGCGCCGTCCTGACCAACATTGCCAATATCGTCATGCGCGAGCTGGCGGACGCGGCCTACGCCGCTTCGGTAAGTGAACAGATGCTCGCCACGCTCACCAGCGAGAGCGCGCTTGACAGTATAGTGCGCACCGCGGGCGAGGCGCTGGGCTGCCAGATGGTGCTCGGCGACACTTCGCATAACGTACTGGTGCATAACGTGTCGGACATCCTGGTAGGTGAGACGAGATGGGATGTTTTCGTTGGCCGCGGCATCGTTCCCGCCTTTAACGGCAGCTCCGGCTGCCATATCTACGAAAAAATAGATCTTTTGCCCGGCTGCGTGCTGAACCTTGTGTACAACGCGCGTCTGGGAGTGTACAATGCTATATGCGATATCACCTCCGGCGGACGGGAGGCGGCCAGCCTGTCGATACTGACCGACGGTCAGCCGCTGAGCAGGGGACAATATCGCATAATCGCAGCGCTGTGCCAGGCCATCCGGCTGGAGCTGAGCAGCCGCAGCCGTCCGGACACGGCCCGCGCCCTCTCATACGAGGGTTTTCTGATAAATCTCATGGAGTCCCGCTCCGTCAACCACGAGCATATCCAGATCCTTGCAAGCAAGATATCCATGCCGGTGGAGGGTTTTTTCGCTGTCTTCGCGCTGGATCTGACGGAGAACAGCGGCTCTGCCGATTCTCTTCCGCTGCGCGAGCTGATAGACAATGTGGAGGCGGCTCTGGGCGACAGCCGCGCAGTCAACCACAACGGTAAGATCATCGTACTTGTCAATTACGGCGACAGGCGGGGCTTTTCCAACATGGATTACTCCGCGCTGGAGACCCTTATCGACGGCCACAGGCTGCGCTGCGGGATGAGCCGCCCGTTCCAGCAGTTGTACGATGTGCACAAACACTATCTCGAGTCGCTCGACAGCGTAGAGATCGCAAAATATACCGCATTTATCGAAAATGAGCGCTTCAGCGGCAAGCTCAACTATTACGAGCGGTGCGAGCCGTTTGTGATGATGCACGACGCGGCGGAGCACGGTGTGGATCTTCGCAAATTTGTGCACCCCTTTACCATAACGCTCAACGATTATGACATGGAGCACGACACGGAATACGTCAGGACCCTGTTTGAATACATACGCACGCCGAAAAAGCCGCAGGCGGCCGAGGCTCTGTTTGTCCACAGGAACACGCTTGACTACCGGCTCAAAAAGATTCAGGAGCTGGTCGAGTTCTCCTGGGACGACGGGGAAACGATGTCCCGGCTGTTCTTCTCTATCATCATCCTCATGTACCTGCGCGCACGCGACGCCTACAACAGCGGCGCACTGCCCGCCGGATGAGCCGGCTGCGTTGTTTTCCCTGTCATAAATTAAATCCGGATAAATTTGTCCCCCAGAATCTTTGTGCAATTGCACAAAATTTTTGGGGGACAATTTGTCATTTGAACGATGACAAACTATCCGCCGGGTTGATAGAATAAAAATGCCATTTCTGCCGTCTTGCCGGACGGCCGGGTGGCAAGCCTGCATTCCTCCACGATGTGGCACCGCCCGGGCCGAGTGGACAACATTTTAGGAGGAAACCCGAATGTACATCACAAAAACCGTCAGCTCCGGAAGCAAATGGCTCATTGAGGAGCCCTGCGCTTTCCAGGAGCTGACAATCGAAGAGGGAGTCGAGATCTCTGCGCCCGAGGGCAAGGAGCTGACGCTGATAGTCAACGGTGTCGGTATCCCGCTTGAACCGGGCAAGTACATCGGTGATGTCCGTATCACCCTGTCTGAGACCTACGGTATCCCTCCTTGCGGCATGCACAAAATGCGCGGCAATCCCCCGGAGCCGACGAGGGCCGCCATCTGCATCGTCAACGGCAAGCTCGACGAGGACAAGTCCGTACTCGATATGGCCGAGGGCGGCGCGGTCGACGCCGGCCACATCAAGGACGTGCGCATCCGCTCCAACGAGGACGACTTCGTCGGCATCGCCATCGATGGCGACAGCCAGGTCACCATCGACAATCTCGAACTGGAGTTCGAGGGCGATGGCTCCAACGACTTCATCGGCTGCGGAGCCGGCATCATCGCGCACGGCACCAGTAAGGTCACGATCAACGACTCGAGCATACACCTGCGCGGCGTCACCCGCTGCACTGTGCAGGCGGGCGGTGACGCGACCGTCACCATCAACAATTCCGATCTGCTCAACCTCAGCCCTCCGACGGACTCCATGAGCCCGAACTGGTGCATGGGTATCTCCGGGACCAACCGCGCTTTCCAGATAGCGGAAAGCTCGACCGTCGTTTTCAACAGCTGCCGCCTCGCGTCCAACGGCTGGGGTGTCATCTCCGTCGACGGCAACATCAAAAACCGCGTCTATTTCAACGACTGCGACATGTCCCTGACCGGCACGCGCGCCCGCGGCTACGGCGCTTACTGTATCGGCGACTGCTTCATCGGCTTCAAGGACAGCCGCATCAGGGTCAACGGCTTCCCCCTCCTGCTCACGAGTGAAGAGCACGGCGGTGGCGCCTTCTCCAACTGCAAGATAAACTCCGGACTGTTCGGCGTCCTCGCCTTCCGCGATGACGGCGGCACGCTGACCGTCGACAAGGGCACCGAGATAAAGTCCCGCAACTCGACCTTCTGCGTCAAGGGCTCCGCCCTGACGATAAATGTCGACGACGCGGTGCTCAAGCCCGGCAACGGCACCATCCTGCAGCTCATGGACAACGATGAAGGCGGCATGGGCAAGGACGAATTCTGGATCCCCGTCGGCAAGGTCGACACCCCCGATCCTGAGCGCGACCTGCTCCATGGCGTGCCCGACGGTGATGTTTTCATGAACATCTCCAACTGCGATCTGCGCGGCAACTTCTTCAACTCCACAACAAACCTTGAGGCGGCAAGGAATACTCCGTCCACGCCTCCCAACATAAAACCGGGCGTCAAGCTCAATGGTCCCCCTCCCCCGAACCCGCTGCCTCCCGGACCGCTCGGCGGGCCGGATGCGCATCGTGATATGCCGGCCGGCGGCGGCCCCGGCGGCCCCGGTGGTCCTGGCGGCCCCGGTGGTCCTGGCGGCCCCGGTGGTCCTGGCGGTCCCGGCGGCCCCGGTGGTCCTGGCGGCCCCGGTGGTCCTGGCGGCCCCGGTGGTCCTGGCGGTCCCGGCGGCCCTGGTGGTCCCGGCGGCCCTGGCGCAGGCGGTCCGCCTGCTCATGAGGAGCAGGCGGCCGGCCAGCAGAAAGCCCACAATCTTGAAGTACATCTCACCAATACAAAGGTCGACGGTATAATCAGCTCCGCTTCCCAGGAATACAGGGAAGGCCTGAAGTACATTAACCGTTCCAACGCGTTCGACATGCACATGGTAACGCAGAAAGCGGCGCCGACCATCAACAACGGAGTCATCGTCACGCTCGATAAGGATAGCGTCTGGACGGTCGCGGGCACCAGTTATCTGACCAGCCTCACCGTTGAAGAGGGCGCGGTCATCAAGCCGCCCTACGGCAAGAAGCTGATGATGTTCGTCAACACCCTCCCCGTCGAGCTCAAGCCCGGCAAGTACGAGGGCAAGATCGTCCTCGTCGTCGGCGAGGATGAGAAGGAGATGGCAGAGTCCATAAAGGATTACTTCTCCGTGAGCGACGGCGTCTGCGTGCTGAGCATAGACAAGCTTGGCGACTTTGCGGGCGTTGAGCTCAAGAAAGGCCCGATGGGTCCGCAGCGTGTCTGGGACAAGAAGAGTCTGCAGCGCGCGGTTGAACTGGCCGGTGAGCTCAAGGGCATCGCGCCCAAGGTCGAGCTGCATGACTGGCACAGGTGCTCCTCGTGGGTGCCCTCGGCAATAATCAACGCCATCCGGCCCGAACAGCTTGAAATGGTCGTGCCTTCTTTCCGCGGCGACGACGGTATCTCCACCGTCGAAGTGCCTGTGGCCAAGATGGGCGAAAATGACGACCGATCCGATGTTATCTATGAGGTCACCGAGGACGCGGATGGCATCTATGTCCGCTACTCCCACAGGACGAAGGACAACGACGGCCACGCATTTGACCTTGAACTGGTCAAGTACACGACCGTTCCGCCTGTTGCGTCGGATAAGCCCGTCTACCTCTATGGCGTTGCAACAAACACCAACATCGTCCCGATGGCTGTGTGCTATGCCGACGTCGTGCCCGAGGTCTGGATGATGTATAATGCGGAGAGCGGTTTCACCTGCGCCATTGCACAGGACGCCTCCAAGGTCGGCGATTTCGTGCCCGATGAGAAATTCCGCTTCTGGGCCCCCGAGAATCGTCCCGCACATCCCTGATCCAATCGAAGCTGTCCGGGGCAATCGCCCCGGGGGGTAAATAAACAGAGATCCCTCCTGCCTCTGTGGCCGGAGGGATTTTTGTTTTCAGCTTTTTTAGCACAAGCACTTTTTGCACTTTTTATGCATTTTCAGCGCATTTTAGCATAAGCTCTGCATTTTCAGCGCGTTCTCCCGGTTTTGGGTTTTTGGCAAAAAACGCCGTATCCGGCGGCCCCGCTAGGCCGGCGCGCCGACCCTGTACTAAACAAATGGGCCCTTAGGGCATAGGATCAAGATGAGGCTTTTTGTCCGGGAGCGGGTTTAAGCCTCAGTCCTTAATTTATAACAAGAGTTAATCTTTTGTTAATTCGTTAAAATACGGCTTGACAGCACTGGAATTCGTCTATATAGTGCGAACTAATACACAAGCAGCGACTTGTCCTGCGCCGGGGCCTCTAAGGGTTCGGTCAGCGAGCCCGTGTAGATTAAAAGGAGTATCATTTGTAATGAACACCCCGTTTGGGAAATTGATCGGTAAAAACATATTCGGCAAAATCCTATTGCTTCTTATTTCCGTGGGTGTGATTTATGGAGCGGCTATGAACAGCTATGCCATTGGGTCACTGTCTGGGAATATATGGTTGTCCGTTGCTATCGGCCTTTTATATATCGCAATGGGTATCTGCGGCTTAACACAGAAAAGTATAACAGAAAAGTGGAGGAACAGGATACTGGAAATAATAATCAACTTTTCCTCCTGTTTATTCATATACGACTTCATGTTTCTGGCGCTTTGGGGAATTCTTATCGCCATTCTCCCAATTCCGGAAACAGCGGCTGCAGCAGGTGTTCTGTGCGCGGACCTCCTCGCCGCTATAACGGTTGCCTTAGGATTCCTGCATGCAAAGAACATTAAACTGGCCTCATATAAAATAGAGGTTGGGCTGAAGGACCCTCCATATCGAATCGCCCTGCTCAGCGACCTTCATCTGGGGGTCTTTGTCGGAGAGAAGCAGATCCGGAATATGGTGGATACAGTAAACACATTAGACGCGGATGTTGTCGTGATCTGTGGGGACATTATTGATTCAAATAACCACATCCTTGCAAACAACGAAGCCCTTGACAAAATCAGCGCAGTTTTTAAAAAAATCCATACAAAAGAGGGCGTTTTTGCTGTGTTGGGTAACCATGACCCAAAAGCGGACGACGAGAAATTCAGGGATTTTATGCTCGCTTCGGACATTCAGCTTCTGCATAACCAGATCAAACACCTTTCAAAAATAAACCTGATCGGCCGAACAAACGCAAGTAACAACCACCGAAGCCCCATAACTGATTTTTCAGGTCAAATCGATGCGGCAAAGCCTGTCGTAGTTTTGGACCATGACCCCGCCGATATACCGGAAGCTGTTGAATTCGGCGCCGATCTGGTACTGTGCGGTCATACGCATAAAGGCCAATTTTTCCCAATCACTTATTTTACAAAACTGGCGAATGGCAGGCATTATTTTTATGGACTCGAGAAATTCGGGAAAACCCACGCTATTATTTCCTCTGGAGCAGGTTTCTTCCAGTTGCCTGTGCGTATAGGCACAAACAGCGAAGTCGTTGATATTCAACTCAAAGGCCCCGATATATAAAAGCAGCCGTAACTTCTGTGCAAAAAACTGACGCTTAATATAAAATGGATAACCCTGCCAAAAGTGACTTAATTGCGCCTGCACAGTCGCCTGATGATGTCTATCAGGCCGTCGACCACAAAAAAGGCGAGCAGGTAAAGCATCACGTTCATCGGCGCTATGATGTAGTAGTCCACGGCCTTATAAACAGGGTCGGTGAACGCAAAGGGCAGCGGCGGCAGCAAAACCGCAGCAACGAGCATCGCAAAATAGATCGCCTTCCTCCCCCGTGACACAAGACGCGGCTCGATTTGTCCCAGCACCAGCAGCGCCACTAGCACCAGCGGCGATATTGCCATCATTATCCTTCCCACGACCTCCCTCGCGTCGACGAGCAAGAAATGCAGCTCGATCGCCGTATTGTCCCCGGATGCGACGGCTTCTCTGGCCGGGAAAAACCAGTTAAAGCACCATAACATCGCGGAACCGGCCAGCGACAGGAGGGCGAGCAGCACAAAAAACGTAACGGCAATCACGTTCAGCCTGCGCCGCTCCTTCAACACGCGGGCCTTTCCGTATACGACGCCGTCAAAGTCGGTGCCGTAAAGCTGGCACAGACGGCTGAGCATGTAAATGTCCGGCCGCACGCGGCCGGTTTCATAGCCGGACAGGGTCTGGCGGACAACGCCCAGCCTGTCGGCCGCCTGCTGCTGGGTCATTCCGGAGCTTTCGCGCAGGCGTCGAAGGTTTTCTCCAATCGACATTTTACAGTCACCTCATGGCCAGATTAGGCCCTTTGCGCTTTGAGTGTCAAGTAATGATTTGTTGCGCGGCCCTTATTTGCCAAAAAAGGCAGATGCGGAGAAACTCCGCATCTTCCTTTTTTGCGCCCTGAGTCAGGCGTTCATCTCGTAGAAGATGCGCCACTCCTCGATAAGCTCTATCGATTCGTATCCGCCGGCATAGCCGTCCACCGTACTGGCGATCCCGACACAGCCTGTCGGGGTGTAATGCGTAAAAAACAGCACCTCGCCGTCGGAAACGCTTACATTTATGACCTGCGCAAAGCCACTGACAAGCACCTCTCCTTCAGAATTTTCAGAACTTACCTCTGCTCCGGCAAAAATCGTGTTGGCAAGGTCTGCCAGTCTCGCCGGATCCTCTGCGCCGAACTGCGCAAAGGCCTCCTCCATGGGAAGGTTCTGTCCGTCTGTCCAGGCGATCGCCGTGCTGTCGGCACAGCGGCGCAGGCGCAGCCCGTCCATATCCGCGATAAAATACGCAAGCTCGCGTATCTCCTCGTCATACTCAAGAAACAGCTCCCGCGCTTCGAGCATCATATCGCTGTAATCGTTGAGCAGATTGGTCTCCGGGTCCTGCCCGAGCGCGGCCATTCCGGCAGTTTTTACCGCATACGCCAGGAAAACGGCTGCCAGGGACATTATCACGGCTTTGATATAATTACTCATGGGCGCACCTCTGGGTTTTATGCCTTATTATTCTCCTTGCGGAGCTCGTCGAGAATTGCGGTCAGCAGCTCCTCCGTCGTGGGCGCGGGCGGCTCCTCCGACGCAGACTCTTCAGCCGCTTTCTTCCTGGCCTGGAGTTTCGCCTCGGCGAGATCGTGGGCCTTGTTAAACGCTTTGATTATGCAGAAAACGATGAATGCGATGATCAGAAAATCGATCACGGTGTTCAGGAAAGTCCCAAGTCCGAGTATGTTGGCCTCTTTGATGACCTCTCCTGTGGCTGGATCTATCTCCGCCGGTGTGAGCATGATGTCAAGCGCGTCGGTCAAGTTTGCACCGCCGAATAT
>CAZSRK010000005.1:0-44587 GCA_964609305.1 uncultured Oscillospiraceae bacterium | reverse complement strand
TGCCCCGGGAAATGAACTCCCGAAATTCTGCAAAAAAGCCTTTCTTTTTCTCCTCCATATCTTCTCCTCCTGTATTCTATTTATATTTCTATTTTCTTGGAACAAGGATTTTTGTGCCGCCCATGTAAGGCCAGAGGGCCTCGGGGACTGTGACGCTGCCATCGGCCTGCAAGTGGTTTTCCAAAAAGGCGATGAGCATGCGCGGCGGGGCAACAACGGTATTGTTCAGCGTGTGCGGCAGATACATTTTCCCGTCGGTGCCCTTGACGCGCATCTTCAGACGGCGGGACTGCGCATCGCCGAGGTTGGAGCAGGAGCAGACCTCAAAATATTTCTGCTGGCGCGGGGACCATGCCTCGATGTCGCAGCTCTTGACCTTCAGATCGGCCAGATCGCCGGAGCAGCACTCAAGCTGGCGCACCGGGATACCCATGGACAGGAACAGTTCAACACTGTACCGCCACATTTTTTCGTACCAGTCCATGCTGTCCTCCGGCTTGCAAACGACGATCATCTCCTGCTTTTCAAACTGGTGGATACGGTATATGCCGCGCTCTTCGATGCCGTGAGCGCCCTTTTCCTTGCGGAAGCAGGGACTGTAACTCGTGAGCGTCTGCGGCAGGCTTGCCTCTGGGATGATCAGGTCTATGAACCGGCCTATCATCGAGTGCTCGCTCGTCCCGATGAGGTACAGGTCCTCGCCCTCGATCTTATACATCATGCTCTCCATATCCGTCTGGCTCATTACGCCCTCGACAACATTGCCGTGAATCATGAACGGAGGGATACAGAAGGTAAAACCCTTGTCGATCATAAAATCGCGCGCATAGGCAAGCACGGCCTCGTGCAGGCGTGCCACATCGCCCAGCAGATAGTAAAACCCGTTGCCTGAGACCCTTCCCGCGGCGTCCATATCGATGCCGCCGAGACTCTCCATTATCTGAGTGTGATACGGTATCTCGAACTCCGGCACGACAGGATCGCCGAACCGCTGGACCTCGACATTGTGGCTGTCGTCCGGCCCGATGGGGACGCTGGGATCGATAATATTCGGGATAACAAGCAGAATACGGCGAATATTTGCGGCGTATTCGTCCTCCTGCTTCTCCAGCTCGGCCAGACGGTCGTCATTAACTTTGACCTCGGCCATGTTTTTGTCAATTTCGGCCTGAATGGCGTCCCTTTCAGCTCCCTCCGCCTTTTTGAGTCTGCCAAACAGGGGCCCATTTGCCTTACTAAGCTGATTGCGCCGGGCGCGCAGCGCGCTCGCCTCCGCAATGGCGGCGCGATTGAGGCCATCGAGCTCTATTACCTCATCGACCAGCGGAAGTTTTTCGTCCTGAAACTTCTTTTTGATATTCTCTTTGACTATTTCAGGGTTTTCTCTGATAAATTTGATGTCCAGCATGTCAGTTTTCCTCTTTTTTTATAAAGTCGTCAATTTTCATTTTTGGCCGCATTCAGCCCTCGAAGCTGAGCAATCAGCCGCTCCCTGTCCTCCGCACCGTAGAACTCCAGCTCGATCCTGCCCTTTTTCCGTCCGTCGACCAGCTTTACCTTGCGGCCGAGCACGGTCTCAAGCGCCTTTTCGACCTCGTGCGAGTAGTCGACTGTCGGCTTTGCCGTCTGCTCCGGCGTTTGCGATGCCTTTTCCTCCTGGGCAAGGCGGCGGACTACTTTGGCCGCAAGCTCCTCAGACTGCCGTACCGAAAGCGCACCGTCAATGACTGTCTTTGCCGTTTCGAGCTGTATTTCCCGGGATGATATCGGGATCAGCGCGCGGGCGTGACCGGCGGAGAGCTCGCCCTCCTCCACAAGGCTCAGCACCTCAGGCGACAGGGACAGCAGCCGCAGCGAATTTGCCACGGCGGGCCGGGACTTTCCAACGCTTGCAGCCGCCTGCTCCTGTGTCAGGCCGTACTCGTCCATCAGGGCTCTGAAGCCGCGCGCTTCCTCAATCGGGTTGAGATCCTCGCGCTGCAGATTTTCTACCAGAGCAAGCTCCATCGCCCGGCGGTCGTCGGCCTCGATGACGCGCACGGGCACCTCTTTCAACTCAGCCAGCCGCGCGGCCCGCCAGCGCCGCTCCCCAGCCACTATCTGATAATAGCCGCTGTCCAGCCGGCGGACTGTAATCGGCTGTATCAGCCCGTAATTTCTGATGGAATCGGCCAGCTCTGCAAGCGACTCGTCATCAAAATTGCAGCGCGGCTGATCCTGGCGCGGCTCAACCTTCGTAATAGGCAGAGTCAAAATATCCCTGCCGTCAGTTTTTGAGCTGTCCTCTCCAAACAATGCGCCCATCCCTCTTCCTAATCCTCTTTTACCTTTATCAGCCATATTTGACCTCCGGTATCAATTTTTTGTCCTCTTGCGTTCTCTCCACAACAATTCACTGGCAACTTTATAATAAGCGCGCGAGCCTGTCGACATTCTGTCATAGGCGATAACCGGCTTTCCGTGGCTTGGCGCCTCGCTGACACGCACGTTTCTTGGCACGGCCGCCTTATAGACCAGATCCCCAAAGTATTTTCGTACCTCGCCCTGCACCTGGGAAGAGAGCTTTAGCCGGCTGTCATGCATAGTCATCACGATGCCCTCGATCTCCAGTCCCGGATTCAGGCGCTTTTGCGTCATCTCTATCGTCGTGAGCAGGTCGCGAATGCCCTCAAGCGCAAAATACTCGCACTGGACGGGGATAAGCACGCTGTCCGCCGCCGTCAGGGCATTAATTGTCAGCAATTCCAGCGACGGCGGGCAATCAATAAGTATAAAATCGTAACTGTCCCTCAACTCAGCAAGCGCGTCTTTGAGCACGTATTCGCGTTCATCCATATCTACGAGCTCTACCGTTGCTCCAGAAAGCTGGGCATTTGAGGGAATCAGGTCTCCATAGGGCGTCGTCACGAGCGCAGAGCTTATGCTCTCACCGTTTATCAGCACGTCGTATATGTTTTGCTCTGCCGCTTTGTCGGCCCCCAGACCGGAAGTGCAGTTGCCCTGTGGGTCCATGTCGCAGCATAGCACTTTTTTCCCTCGGCCGGTGAGGACACTGCTAAGATTTATGCAAGTTGTAGTCTTGCCGACGCCGCCCTTCTGGTTGGCGATGGCTATAACCTTTCCCATATCTTTTCTCCCGTTTTTTATCTGTGAAGATTATACCAGCATTCGATGTGCTTTTCAACGCTCAATTAAAAATGTTTCACATGAAACATCTCCGCGGGGGCAGAGATGTTTCACGTGAAACGTTTAGCCTATTAGCATGTCGATCTCAGCCATTGTCAGCCCCTCATGCAGGGCGAGGTTGACTCCATACGCGATTAAACGGGAGATGTCATGCACATTTGCGTCTATATCCTTGGGGGTGACTATCATACCAGCCTCCTCGACGCCCTCAAGGCCTGTGGCCTCAGATACGAAATTGCGGACCAGAGTGGCCGCATCCACCACAGTGGGCACGCCGACGGCAATCACAGGAACTCCCAGAGTATCGCGATTGAGCGCCGCGCGGCTGTTTCCTATGCCGGAGCCGGGGACTATCCCGCTGTCGGAGATCTGTACAGTCCGGCAGAGGCGGCTAATTTTCATGGCTGCCAGCGCATCGACTGCGATTACGCAGTCCGGCCGCGTCAGACCGCACAAAGCCTTAATGACATCAGCGCTCTCTATACCCGTTGTGCCCAGAACGCCGCTGCAAAAGGCCGCAACGTCACGGAAATCGCCGAAGTGTTCCGGGCTGCGCTCGCGCAGGTGCCGTGTCACAAGAACGCCGTCTATAACCTCAGGTCCGACGGCATCAGGAGTTATTGCGCGATTACCAAGCCCGACCACGAGGACTCCGCCGCCTCCGCCCAGTGCCGGCAGGCCGCGTAATTTTTCCGCAAACAGCTCCGCCGCCGTCTCAAAGGAGTTTTCCTCCCTGCGAAGGAACGCGCCAACTTCGAGCGTGATATATTCGTCGATTGGTTTACATAACGCTTCTGCAGCCTCCGGGCTGTCAATATTGATCGTGGTGAGCCGTATGCCGCCGCGCTCCTGCTCGTCCACACGAACGCCGGGCAGGTTTGAATCCGGATTGGACAGGCGGTTGAGTTCGACCGCCATATCGGTTCTGAATAGATTGGCCATAATTACCTCCCATATTTAGTGACAAAAAGTCCTGTACTATGAATATCTTGCGCGTAAAAGATAAAAGTATGTCAGGGTTTGTAATTTTAAGATTTTGAGCTGAAAAAAGCTTGATTTTTTTGAGATATGGTGTTATTATAATCATCCGCGGGTCTATACAGACACGACTTTTATAGGAGGAGGTGGCGAATTAGCAATGCCCAACATCAAGTCTTCAGCCAAGAGGGACCAGCTTGCAAAGGCTCGCAACGCAGCGAACAAGGCTAGGAAGAGCGAGCTCAAGACCGTTATTAAGAAGTTCGACGCCGCTGTTGCCGAGGGCAACCGTGAGGCAGCCGTCAGCACCTATAAAGTTGCTGTCAAGGCCGTGGATCGCGCTGCTGCACGGAATCTTATCCACAAGAACAACGCGGCTCATAAAAAGTCCAGCATGACCGTCAAGCTCAACGGCATGGCCCAGTGACTCGATAGCCGTTTGGGGAAATAAGCCCCTGAAAACCCCGCGTCCAGACAGGACGCGGGGTTTTTCCTTTTTATGCTGCCCGGGAGAGAAAGTTTAAGTTTCTGCGTTTTATCTTTGTAAAAGACAAAATTAAAACAGTTTACGAAAACACCCCCCTTACAGAGGAGGACAAATCTTGCTCCGCAGATTATTAATCAAAAAAGAAGCTCTTGTACTGTTTTGTGCTAAAAGAGTGCAAAAAGAGTTAAGATTTTATTAATTCGTCGCAAACAGGCTTGACAATGCCGCCTTTTGTTTATATAGTGCGTATTAATCGAACTAATACACATATGAAGGAGGCGCTCCCAAATTGGCGAAGACATACACAAATAATCCGCAGTACCGGCAGCCGTACAGGCGATACGCGCGACGCCGCAGCAGGGCGCCAAAGATTTTCATCATCCTGCTGCTGGGCGCGGCTGCTCTGGTGCTGGGTTTCTATTTAATAAAAGGCAGCGGCCTTTCCGGAGCTTTCGGCCGCGGCACTCTGGCGGACGGACAGGAGCCGCCCGACGCGGTGCAGTTCGAGATAGATTATGAGAACCTTGAGCAGCAATGCGGCAGCTCGGGAGGGGACTTCCAGGCGACAGAGAGCGATCTTACGGCCCTGCGCGAGCTGGCAGATGAAAATCCGGCGTACCGAAAAGAGATTGAATTTCTAATAGAACACATCTATGCGTATTCCCAGGATGCGGTCAACGCTGTGCTTGTCTCCCCGGAAAAGACGGCTTTCGTTCTTCTTGAACCCTCTGAGGAGCGTACATACGGCGACGTCGAGCTAAGCGCGGACGAGCTGAGCGGCGGAGTACCGTTCCTGCTGCAATACGACAACCGCTAGGCGTTCCACCCCTATGGCAGCTCGATCATGGGCTACACCGCCTGCGGGCCGACCTGTCTTTCGATGGCAGCGATCGGAGTGACCGGAGACAGGAAGTACGACCCTGTCTACATCTCGGACTTTGCCGAGAACGCGGGCTATTACGTCTGGGGAACCGGGACGTCGTGGCTGCTGTTTACCGAGGGCGCGGCGCAGCTTGGCCTTACGGGGACAATAATCCCCGCGGATGAGAATGAGATGCGCGCCAGGCTTGATGCCGGCGAGGTGCTTATAGCCTCGATGAACGAAGGGGATTTTACGGTAAACGGCCATTTTATCGTCATACACGATTACACCAACTCGGGATTTTGCGTCTATGACCCGAGCAGCGTCGAAAAAAGTGAGATGACCTGGACCTTCTCGCGGCTGCAGGGGCAGATGGCACAGCTCTGGAGCATATCAGAATGACCCCGGGCAAGGTGATACACATATAAAGGACGTGCCGCAGAGTTTTGCCTCTGCGGCACGTCCTGATTTTTTCATTTTGATCATGTCGAAAAACTGCTTCCACAAGAGAAAAAGTAATGGCATTTTTAGATTGGAAAGACCTTTATCCGATCTCGTCAAAAATATCCGCGGGGGTCAGCTCCTCAAATCCCTCGCTCCAGACAAGCTCCGCTTCCTCGCTCCAGTTGGAGACGCTGGCATTGAACATATCGGACGCGGCCAGGATGCGCAGGCTGTTGGTTCCGTCGTTTATCGGGATATCGTCCGCGCGCAATGGCAGGCGCAGGATTATATGGTATCCGTAATCGCTGGTCACCACATCGGAGATCTCATATTCACCCAGAGCCTCGGCAGCCGTTGAAAACTCCTCGACCATGTCGCCGCATATAAAGCAGTAGCCGTCAGGATAGGCTGTCAGGCCGGTATCCTCGGAGTACTCGTTCATGAGCTCGTCAAACAGCGTCTCTGTGTCCTCGCCGTTTTCCTGAGCCTGACGAAGCTGGGCCAGCACCTCCTGCGCGGCCTGCTCCTGAGCCTCGATTTCCTCATCCGGGAGCGCGTTGCCCTCTTCATCGACTGTCATGAAGAGGATGTGCTTTGCTCGCATATAGCCGCTGTCCTCGGCATAGCTGATGACTTCCTCATCGTCCAGCTTTTCTCCGGTCTCACCGTAAAGCTCAGTAAACGCGGCGTCAGCCAGTACCGACACAGTGTTTATATAATAATAC
The DNA here is from genome assembly GCA_964609305.1 of uncultured Oscillospiraceae bacterium. Classification (GTDB taxonomy): domain Bacteria; phylum Bacillota; class Clostridia; order Oscillospirales; family Oscillospiraceae; genus CAKSXP01. The sequence continues at coordinate 37,905 of CAZSRK010000005.1, read as the reverse complement.
AGATCCTTAGTCAGATAAACCGTCTCTATCTGTTCGATAAGCTCTTCCTCCGAGCCCACGCTGTCTATATCGCTCTGCCAGAGGGAGTCGATATACTCGTTGTCCTCATCGGTGAGGGTGATGCCCAGCTCCTCGGCCTTGTTCTCCATGCTGTGGTACATCCGCGCCGTGCCGTCGGCATATTCCTTGACATACTCGGCATAGGTCATCGTCGTGACAAACTCGCACGCGGCGTCCCAGTCGGTTATAGTGCCGTAATAGTACTCGACAAGGTACATGGCATCCGTTAGCCAGTAAAAATACTCCTCCCAGTACACCGGCTGCCCGTCAACGGTCATGACGACGGTGTCCGGCTCGTACTTCTCATATGCATAGTCATAGTCAGGGGTCTCTTCTGCCTGCGCATCGGGAGTCGCCGTCTCCTGCGAGGTGTCGTCGGCCGCCTCCGCGGAGGGGGTAGCCGTCGGATCGGTATATGTCCTGACCTGGCTGCCCGTGCAGCCGGCGAGGGCCGAAATGAGCAGGGAAAAAACCAGAGCTGTCAAAATAATTCTTTTCATGGGGTTCTCCTTAAAATAACCGCGCAGCCGATCGCTGCCATCTGCTGAAAAACTATAACATCATCCCGGGAAAAGAGCAACAATCGCCTTTGTTAATTAACAGTTTGTTCGCTTTTCGTGCCCTCATATGCCCGTACGAAAGCGCGGGCCTCGTCGAGGATGCGAGATTTGCTCCTGAGTTTCAGACTCAGGCATGGCACGCTGCCAGCCTCCACACGGAGCCTTCCCTTATAGCCCTCCTGTCCGTACAGCGCGGACACACGCGCCATGTCGAATTCACTGAGCTTAAAGCGCAGGGAGCCTGCCTTCTGGCTGATATCCGTTATTCCCGCGCGCGAGGCCTCCCCGCGCAGCAGCGCGACATGGATAAGGGAATTGACATCCGCCGGAGGGTCGCCGAAACGGTCGATCAGTTCGTCGGTCAGGTCGTCGGCATCCTCTTCTGTGCGGATGAGCGCAATGCGCCGGTAAAGGTCCATACGCTGTTCGGGGGAGGCGACATACTTTTCCGGGATGTTGGCCGAGACGGCCAGGTCCGCCGCACATTCCGTGCGCGTCTCCGGCTTCTCACCGCGCTGTTCAAGCACCGCCTCCTCCAACAACTTGAGATACATGTCATATCCCACATCGGTCAGATATCCGGATTGTTCAGCGCCGAGCAGATTTCCGGCTCCGCGTATCTCAAGGTCGCGCATCGCGATACGAAAGCCGGAGTTAAACTCGGCAAATTCGCGTATCGCCTCAAGCCGTTTCTCGGCGGCTTCCGAGAGCACCTTGTTCTTCCTGAAGGTCAGGTACGCGCTGGCGCGGCGGGACGAGCGTCCGACGCGGCCGCGTATCTGATGAAGCTGTGCCAGGCCGAGCCTGTCGGCATCCTCGATTATCAGTGTGTTGACGTTGGGAATGTCGATACCTGTCTCGATTATCGTTGTGCACACAAGCACCTGCGTCGTGCCGTCGATGACGCTCTCCATGACCTCAGACAGCGCGTCCTCATCCATTTGTCCGTGAGCTACGGACACAGTCACATCCTCCAGCATGGATGCCAGACGCGAGGCTGTCTGCTCTATATTCTCGACACGGTTGTGCAGATAATATACCTGCCCGCCGCGCTGTATCTCGCGGCGGATGGCATCGCACACGACGTTCCAGTCGTGCTCCATGACGAAGGTCTGCACCGGCAGCCTGTCCTGCGGCGGCTCCTCGATCGTCGACATGTCGCGAAGTCCGGAAAGAGCCATATTCAGCGTACGCGGGATGGGCGTGGCCGAGAGCGTGAGCACGTCTATATTGCGGCTGAGCTCCTTTATATGCTCCTTATGGCTGACACCGAAGCGCTGCTCCTCATCGACGATCAGCAGCCCCAGGTCCTTGAATTTGACGTTTTTCTGAAGCAGTTTGTGCGTGCCGATCACAATATCGACCGACCCGTCGGCAAGTCCGGCGAGCGTCTGGCGCTGCTGCTGCTGGCTGCGGAATCGGGAGAGCACGGATATCGTTACGGGAAAACCGAAAAACCGCTGCATCGCGGTCTGGTAATGCTGCTGTGCAAGCACCGTTGTCGGCACGAGGATGGCGGCCTGCTTCCCGTCGAGCACGCATTTCATCACCGCGCGCAGCGCAACCTCCGTTTTGCCGTAGCCGACGTCGCCGCACAGTAACCGGTCCATGGGCGCCTCGGCTTCCATATCCTTTTTTATCTCCTCGATACAGCGCAGCTGATCCTCCGTTTCCGTGTAGCCGAACCGCTCCTCAAACTCCGTCTGCCAGGGCGAATCGGGCGCGAAGGCGTGCCCCGGGGTGCGTTTGCGTTCGGCGTAGAGTTCTATCAGGTTGTCGGCCATGTCGCGTGCGGCGGCTTTTGCGCGGGATTTGGTCCTGGCCCAGTCCGTGCCTCCCATTTTCGACAGACGCACGGGTTTGTCGCCGCCGGTGCCTATGTATTTGGAAACGAGGTCAAGCTGGGTGGCCGGGACGTACAGGCTGTCGGTGCCGGCGTAGCTTATCTTGATATAATCCTTCTGCACGCCGTCCACAGGCAGCTTAAAGATACCGGCAAAGCGGCCGATGCCGTGGTGCTCATGCACGACGAGGTCGCCGACGGACAGATCGGCATAGCTTCCGATGCGGACTCGGTCGGACTGCGCCTTTCTGTGCCGGGCACGCCTTGTTCCGGACGAGGCAAGCTGTGTGTCGGTTATGACGGCCAGCTTCGCCTCCGGATACTCATACCCTGCGGAGAGCGCACCGACGGCAATACAGCATTTCCCGGGCTCGGGCAATGCGGCAAGTCCGGCGTCTGTATAGGACGGGATATCCCTTTCGCGGAAAAATTCGTCCAGAAGTCTAGCCTTGCGCTCATCCCCGGCGAGCACGACGACGGAAAATCCGCTTTTCACATAGTGCGAGACGTCGCCTGCGGCGGTTTCCGCGCTGCCGCCATAGCCGGGAAGCTGCTTGCATGTAAGGCTCATGATGGACCTGGGCTCGAGCGGGTATTTGCCGACGGTAAACGTATCGCCCATCACGACCGGCCAGTCGGCAAGCCTCTGACAGCACTCCTGCCAGCTTATTGCAAAATTTGCTATCCTGCCTGGGACATAGCCCGCCTGCACCAAGCTTTTCACATCCTCGGAAAGCTGTTTGAGAAAGCCCTCCGCCCGCTCGGCAAGCTTTGGCGGCTGATCGAGGAAAACAACGGCTCCCTCGGGTATATAGTCCAGCGCCGTGGAAAATTTGGGGTATATAAGCTCCATATACCTGTCCGCCGCGGTGAGCTGTACCCCATTGCGCAGCTTCTCCGCGTCCCCGAGCAGTGTCGCTGAAAGCCTCTGCACATCGATTTTGGCGGCGCGCGGCATGCTTTTTTCCGCCATGGACTCAAGCTCCGCGGCAAGAGAAAGCTCCCCGCCCTTATACAGTGCCGGAAGGGACTCGGCAGCGGGCAGGATACGGGCCGAGCCGAGCATCTCGGTACGTCGCTGTGTATCGACGTCGAAGAGATTTATACTGTCGATATCATCGCCCCAGAACTCTATGCGCAGGGGATCGGAATAAGACGGGGAGAAAAGGTCCAGTATCCCACCGCGGCGGGAAAACTGTCCGGGCCCTTCGACCTGTTCACAAGGGGAGTATCCATTCCTCAAAAGTATCTTTTCAAGCTGCTGCGGAGATATCTGCTGCATAGGTTCAAGGGTGAGCGTAAGCTTTGCCATGCTCTGCCTGTCCGGCGCGCGCTGAAGCAGGGAGGATACGCAGCACAGAGTTAGCCCCGGCTCGCCGTTTTCCAGCTCCGCCAGTGCGGCGATACGCCTTTGCTCGCTCTGCCGCGATACACTGTCGGCTGTGTAGAGCGTAAGTTCCCTTCCGGGCAGAAGCAGGGCCTTTTCGCCCGTAAAGCTCTCCACGTCCCGCTGCATGGCCTCGCACGCGTTCTCATCCGGACAGATAATAAAGACCGGCCTTTCCAGACGCAGACGCAGCGCGGCGGCCAGATTCGCCCTGTGTACCGCGCCGAGATTGGAAACCAGGGCAGGCAAAGCGCCCCCTTCCAGCATCGCGGGGAGGGGGGCCAGAGCGGGATTATTAAAAATGAAATCACAAAGGTTTTGCATCGGTCTCTCCTTTACAGAGAAATAATTCTACTACCGCGGCGATGCGATTTCAAGAGGGATTTTGACGGCGGCGCAAAAGTCTGCTGCGGCTTTGTCCAAGTTATATGAATAACTTAAGTATACGATATCTACTTATATAATATATATCCGTCGGTTATACTTGCAATAACTCGCCGATTTTGCTATACTGGCTATACTGTAAGTCAGATAATTATTCATATTACATATATGAGGTATCAAAAAAACTATGATGAATTCCGTTTCTGACGTGTGGACAAGCGTGCTTAACAAACTCGGGGAGAGCGTGACGCCGACGGCGATGATCACCTGGTTCGACGAGTGTGAACCCATCGATATAACCGAGAACAAATTTGTCCTCTACTGCCCGGCCAGCTTCAAGCGCGGCATCATTGTCCAGCGTTTTTCAGACAGCATAAAGGAAATCCTTAAAGACCTTTTCTCCAGCGATATCGATCTTTTAGTTCTCACCGGGGACGAGCTTGAGGATTACCGCACCGAAAAAGCGACCATCAGCAATCTTCCCGAGATGGCCGCTTATACCTTTGACAATTTTGTCGTCGGCCCGTCGAACAAATTTGCGCATGCGGCAGCCGTCGCGGTGTCAGAAAATCCTGGAAACACCTATAATCCGCTGTTTATCTACGGAAATTCCGGCCTTGGCAAAACGCATCTCCTCTTTGCCATCGGCCACGCCATCAGCAGCCGGGACAGCTCACAGCGCATCGTTTATATAAAGGGAGACGAATTTACGACCCAGATGATAAATTCCATCCAGTCCGGCACGGCGGAGGCTTTCAGGCAGAAATACAGAAACGCCGATCTTTTCCTCGTCGATGATATACAGTTTATCGCCGGAAAGCAGCAGACGCAGGAGGAATTTTTCCATACATTCAACTCCCTTTACGAAGCGGGGCATCAGATCGTCATAACCTCGGACCGGCCCCCGATGGAGATGATGAAACTTGAAGACAGGCTGCGCACACGATTCGAAGGCGGGCTCATGGCAGACGTTCAGGCACCCGATCTTGAGACACGCACAGCCATAATCCGCAATAAGGCCGGCAAGCTCGGCATGTCACTTCCGGACGACGTCGTGGCCTATATCGCGGAAAACATAACCTCGAACGTCCGTCAGATAGAGGGCGTTGTAAAACGTCTTACCGCCTATCGCGATATCCTTGACGATACCATAAGCATAAATTCGGTCAAACGCGCAATAAAGGACATAATCCGCATCGGTTCATATGTCCCAACACCTGAGATAATCATCGAGGAGACAGCGCGTTATTACGCTCTGGAGCCCGAAGATCTGCGCGGACAGCGCCGCAACAAAAATACGGCCATTGCCCGACAGGTATCCATGTATCTGATGCGAAACCTTACGAACCTGTCACTGAAGGACATCGGCGCCGAATACGAGGACAGAAATCACGCAACCGTTCTTAATTCAATCCGAAAGATCGAAGATCTTATCAAAACAGACTCGGAGATGCCCGGCACGATTCGCGACATAACTTCCAACATCAATTCGAGAAATTAACATCGGGTTTTAAACATATCAACATTTGCATCTTATTTTTCTCCACATTTTTTTCATCATTGTTTTTATCCAGGCTATTGAAAAATGTGTTGAAAATTTCCCGGAAAAAGGCTGTTGATAACTTGAAAATGTTTTAAACAACTTCTTTAACAGTAAAATTCCTGTAAAATCAAAGGTTTTTTCAACTTTTCCACAACTTTTTTTACTACTATTGCTACTACTATCTTTTATTCTATCTCTCTTACTTCTGGAGAAAAGAAAGGAACGGTCACAGAAGATGAAATTTTCCTGCGAAAAATATGTTCTTCAAAACGCTATTACAACAGCGTCACGCGCTGCCAGTGCAAAAAGTCCTATCCAAGCTCTCGAGGGGCTTCTCGTAGAAGCCGGCGCAAAGGTCCGGATTACGGGCTATGACCTAAAAAAGGGCATATATACTACATTTCCCGCAGATATTTCGGAGACCGGCTCCGTAATACTCAGCGCCCGGCTCTTTGGAGAAATCGTCAGAAGCCTGCCGGACGGCGTAGTGACGATAGAAACGAAAAAGGATAATATGACCGTTATCTCCGGCGGAAGCGCGGAGTTTTCCATCATAGGCACGGCTTCTGACGATTATCCTGAACTTCCCTCCGTCGAGGACAGGCAAAGCGTCAGCATCCCGCAAAAACTTTTGAAAAAAATGATATCGGAAACTCTGTTTGCAGTCAGTGATAACGAGGCAAGACCCATATATACCGGCGCACTTTTTGAGACGGACGGTGAAAAACTGTCCATCGTCACAGTGGACGGATACCGTCTTGCGATGCGCCGCGAAAAGACAGAGGGAGAGGCGGTCGAGAGCTTCATCGTGCCCGGCTCTGCCCTTTCGGATGTTGAAAAGATATGCTCCGACAGCGACGGGGACGTGACAGTCTGCGTCGGGGCAAAACATGTCTCATTTGCCATCGAGGATACGGTGCTCATCTCCCGGCGGCTAGAGGGGGAATTTCTCAATTATCGTAAGAGTATTTCGGACAGCTTCGCTTTCACCATGCTGGCCGAGAGGACGGAGCTTTACAGGGTCGCGGACCGTGTTTCGCTCATAATCGACGAAAAGACAAAAAATCCGCTTCGCTGCACCATAGGCGAAGGTAAAATCCTCTTCAACTGTGTGACCCCGCTCGGCCGGGCGGAGGACGTCTGCGCCGTTGAGGGCAGTGGGAACGGGCTTGAAATCGGCTTTAATAACCGATATCTGCTTGACGCTGTGAAGGCGGCGCCCTCTGATAAGCTGAGGCTGTGCTTCAACACCGGTTCGATGCCCTGCATCATAAAGCCGGAGAACGAAGAGGATGACAGCTTCCTTTACATGATACTTCCCGTCCGTCTCCGGGCCGACGGCTGACAGTCCGAAAGGCGGAAATAATTAATGGAAAAGGTTGAAATAAGCTCAGAATTCATAAGGCTTGACGCTTTTTTGAAGTTCGCGGCCCTGGCCGGCACGGGAGGCGAGGCAAAGCTTCTTATACAGGACGGTTTTGTCTCCGTCAATGGCGAGGTATGTACTCAGCGCGGGAAAAAGCTGCATCCGGGCGACAGGGTGAGCTTTGGCGGCGGGGAATATGAAATAGCCGCCGCGATATGAGAGTCGACAGAATATTTCTCTCCGGCATCAGAAATTATGAGCAGGGGCTGGCAGAGTTTGACCCGGGCATAAATGTCATAACCGGAAGCAATGCACAGGGAAAAACAAACCTGCTCGAGGCCGTCTATATGCTCACGGGCGGACGCAGCTTCCGCACTCGATTTGACCGCGAAATAATAGGATTCGACTATGACATGGGCGAAATTCTCGCGGACGTGAACACACAGGGCCGCGATCTTACGCTCAGGATAATCCTTCGCCGCGGCCAGAGAAAGCAGATTTTTCAAAACGGCGCAAAGAAAACGGCGTCCGAGCTGTCCGGTGCTCTGACGGCGGTTTTGTTCTGCCCGGACGACCTGAATCTTATCCGGGAAGGAGCCGCGGCCCGACGCCGTATGATGGATCTGGCCATTGGACAGCTCCGACCGGGCTATGCCTCTCTAATGAGCCGGTATAACAGGCTTCTGGACAGCAAGGGGCGCATACTCCGGGACTGGCGGGAGAAGCCCTCTCTTTTGGACACGCTTGACGATTTTTCGAGGGAAATGTGCCGCGTTTCATCCCGTCTTATACGCTACCGTGCCTCTTTTGTAAAGCGTCTTGGACAGGAGGCTGCGGCCATACACGCGGATTTTTCCGCCTCCTGTGAAAAACTTGAGCTTTTTTATAAGACCGTCTCGACGGTCAGCGACCCCTTTGCCCCGGCGGAGACGATACTTGAACAACTATATGAGCATCAGGCTGCCCACCGTCAGGCGGAGATAGAAAGCGGCTCGTGCCTGACCGGGATACACAGGGATGATCTGGAGATAGATATCAACTCCCGTCCGGCGCGCGCCTTTGCAAGCCAGGGACAGACTCGCACGGCAGCCCTGTCGCTGAAGCTGGCGGAGAGGGAGATATTTCTCGGACAGACGGGAGAGTATCCTGTGCTTCTGCTCGACGACGTCCTCTCCGAGCTGGACGCGGACAGGCAGGAATTCGTACTTAACCGCATCGGCGGCGGGCAGACGCTGATCACCTGCTGCGAGGATGAGGGAATCGCCCGGCGCACCGGCGGCCGGGTGCTGACAGTTAAAAACGGGAATATCACGCTGTAAAAGAGGATAAAAATGTACCTTCATCTTGGAAACAACATGGTCGTGCCCGACGAGGAAATAATCGGAGTATTCGATCTGGACGTCAGCTCACAGTCGTTCCGGACACGGCAGTATCTTGCAAACGCTGAAAAAAACGGTCAGGTCGTCACACTTGGCGACGATCTGCCGAAATCCTTTGTCGTCTGTGGCGGCAGGGATGGGCAGACGGTATATCTGTCTCAGCTTATGAGCGCGACGCTGCTCAGGCGCAGCGAGGGACTCGGCGTCGAGTAGGCAGGAAAAAAACAAAATAATTTATGAAATTACCCGGAAGGGAGATAAAAATGTCCGAAATAACAGATAAGATCACGCAGGAATACGACGCCTCACAGATACAGGTGCTTGAGGGGCTGGAAGCCGTCCGGAAACGTCCCGGTATGTACATCGGCTCGACCAGCTCCAGCGGACTGCATCATCTGGTCTATGAGATAGTCGACAATGCCATAGACGAAGCCCTGGCAGGATACTGTACGAAGATCGAAGTCGTCATAGAGCCGGGCGATGTCATAAAAGTCTCGGACAACGGCCGCGGTATCCCCGTCGATATACAGGAACAGACCGGAAAGCCCGCGCTCGAGGTCGTATACACCGTCCTGCACGCGGGTGGAAAATTCGGCGGCGGCGTCTACAAGGTCTCCGGCGGTCTGCATGGAGTCGGCGCCTCCGTTGTCAACGCCCTGTCCGAATGGCTGGAGGTCCAGGTCCACAAAAACGGTCAGATTTATGAGATGAAGTTCTCCCGCGGTAATATAACGCAGAATATGAAGGTGGTCGGGACCACCGATCATACGGGCACCGTTGTGCGTTTCAAACCGGATCCGGAGGTTTTTGAGGACACGGTCTATGATTATGAAACACTGCACACTCGCATGCGCGAGCAGGCGTTCCTCAACGCCGGGCTGCACATAAGCATCGAGGACCGGCGTGAGCAGGCAGGCGACAGGGAAGAAAGCGAACGAGCCGACTCCATGTGCTACGCCGGCGGCATCCGCGAGTTCGTGCAGTATATCAACAGGAGCAAGACGCCCCTGCACGAGAATGTAATCTATATGTCCGGAGAGCGCGAAAATTCCGTCGCCGAGGTTGCCCTTCAGTATAACGACAGCTATAACGAGATAATCGTCTCTTTCGCAAATAACATCCATACTCCCGAGGGAGGCATGCACGAGGAGGGTTTCAAACGCGCGCTGACGACCGCGCTTAACAGCTATGGCAAGAGGATGAACATCCTCAAAAACGACGAAAAAGTCTCCGGCGAGGACTGCCGCGAGGGGCTCACCTGTATAATCTCCGTCAAGCTGACCGACGCCCAGTTCGAGGGACAGACCAAGGCAAAGCTTGGCAACAGCGAGATACGCACCCTGGTCAACAATGTCGTCACCGCCGCGCTGGACGAGTATCTGGAGGAGAATCCGTCCGTCGGCAAGGTCATCCTTGAAAAAGCGCTGACTGCCAATCGGGCGAGGGAAGCGGCACGCCGCGCAAGGGAATCCGTCCGACGCAAGACGGGGCTGGAATCCGGACAGATGCCCGACAAGCTCCAGGACTGCAACGAGAGGGACCCGAGCCTGTGCGAAATATATATCGTCGAGGGCGATTCCGCCGCGGGCAGCGCGATACAGGGCCGGGACTCCCGGTTCCAGGCTATACTGTCCATGTGGGGCAAGATGCTCAACGTCGAAAAGGCCCGCGCGGACAAGATATACGGCAATGACAAGCTGTACCCGATGATAGTTGCGCTCGGCGCGGGCATCGGGGACGAGTTCAACATTGAAAAGTTGCGCTACCACAAGATAATCATCATGGCGGACGCCGACGTTGACGGCAGTCATATAAGGACGCTGCTTCTGACGTTTTTTTTCCGGTATATGCGCCCGCTTATAGAAAACGGATATGTCTACTCGGCGGTTCCGCCGCTTTACAAGCTCACGCGCGGCAAGCAGCAGCGCGTTGCCTATTCCGATCCGGAAAGAGACAGGATATCCGCCGAAATGAGAGAGAGCAACCCCAACGCAAAGGTGGAGATATCCCGCTTCAAGGGCCTGGGCGAGATGGACCCGCACGAGCTGTGGGACACCACGATGAATCCCGAGACCCGCACCCTGCGCCGCATAACCCTCGACGATGCCATCAAGGCCGACGAGATATTTACCATACTTATGGGTGAAGAGGTCGAACCGAGGCGTAACTGGATCGAGAGAAATGCGAAATACGTTGTGAATCTGGATATTTGATCCATGTTTTTTACCAAAAACCGAAAGGTACAAGGGAAAAAATAAAACTCCAAAAAGGAGATAACACATATGGCACATAACAGAGACTACAAGCCCGAGGATATCGCCTTTCCCGATCAGGTGATAACCGAATCGGAGCTTGTCAGCGAGATGCAGACCAGCTATATAGACTATGCCATGAGCGTGATAGTCGGCCGTGCTCTGCCGGACGTGCGCGACGGACTGAAGCCGGTGCACCGGCGCATACTCTATGCGATGTATGAGGACGGCCTGACCTCCGACAAACCGTTTAAAAAGAGCGCGACCTGCGTCGGCGACGTGCTCGGCCGGTACCATCCCCACGGCGACAGTTCGGTCTATGACGCGATGGTGCGACTGGCGCAGGATTTTTCCATGCGCTATATGCTCGTCGACGGCCATGGCAACTTCGGCTCCGTCGACGGCGATCCCCCGGCTGCCTATCGATACACCGAGGCGAGGATGTCAAAAATCGCCGACGAGATGCTGCGCGATATCGGAAAGGACACGGTGGACTGGGACCCCAACTTTGACGAGAGCCGGAAGGAGCCGCGTGTTCTGCCGTCCCGCTTTCCGAACCTGCTTGTAAACGGCTCCAGCGGCATCGCCGTCGGTATGGCCACGAACATCCCGCCGCACAACCTGCGCGAGGTGATAAACGCCTGCATCTGTGTGATAGAAAACCCCGAAGCGACGCTGACGGATCTGATGCAGCATATCCAGGGCCCCGATTTCCCGACCCGCGGCCTCATTATGGGCCGCAGCGGTATCCGCCAGGCCTATGCCACCGGCAGGGGAAAGGTCGTCGCGCGCGCGCGCACCGAGTTTGAGGAGTTCGGCCGCGACCACCGCACGCGCATTATCGTCAGCGAGCTTCCCTATCAGGTCAACAAGCGCCAGCTCATCCGTACCATTGCCGAGCAGGTCAAGGAAAAACGGCTTGAGGGTATCTCTGACCTGAGGGACGAGACTGACCGCAACGGTATGCGTATCGTCATCGAGCTCAAGCGCGATGCAAACGCGCAGGTCGTTTTGAACAAGCTTTTCAAGCAGACCGCTCTCCAGTCAAATTTCTCCGTTATCATGCTCGCGCTAGTGCAGAACCAGACCCAGCCGAGGATACTTTCGCTGCGCCATATACTTGACGAATACATCGCCTTCCAGGAGGATGTTATAACCCGCCGCACTAAATACGACCTGCAAAAGGCAAAGGAGCGCACCCATCTGCTCGAAGGTCTCATCATAGCTCAGGACAACATAGACGAGGTAATACGCATAATCCGCACCAGCTATGACGACGCAAGGGAGCGGCTGATGCAGCGTTTCGGCCTTGACGAGGTACAGGCCCAGGCCATACTCGACATGCGGCTGAAGGCTCTTCAGGGTCTCGACCGCGAAAAGCTGGAAAACGAGTACAGGGAGCTTGAGGAGAAAATCGGGTATTACAACGGGCTTCTCGCCGACGAGGGCAAGCTGCGCGGCGTACTTATTGACGAACTGACCGCTATCCGCGACAGGTTCGGGGACGAGCGCCGCACAGAGATCCAGGATGTGGAGGAAGAGATCAATCTTGAGGATCTCATCGAGGAGGAGGAGTGCGTATTCACGCTCACGCACGACGGCTATATAAAGCGCCTGCCGGCCAGCGGATACAGCACTCAGCGCCGCGGAGGAAAGGGCATCCGCGCCATGTCCACCAAGGAGGAGGATTATGTCGAGACTGTGTTCACCGCGTCGACGCATGATTATATCCTTTTCTTCACCAATTACGGCAGGGTCTACCGCAAGAAAGGGTATCATATCCCGGAGGCAGGCAGGACGGCCAAGGGCACGAATATCATAAACGTGATTCCCATCGAGCCGGGCGAGAAAGTCAGCGCGATGATACACACCCGCTCTCTTGAGGATGAGAACGCCTACCTCGTGTTCGTCACAAGAAACGGCACCGTAAAGCGCATGCGCGAGAGCGCTCTCAAAAATATCAGGAACGTCGGTATCCGTGCGCTGCATCTCGACGACGGGGACGAGCTTATCTCCGTGCGTCAGACGGACGGACGGCAGAATATCCTTATCGCCACGCACGACGGCTATGCCATATGCTTTGCTGAGACTGACGTGCGGCCCATGGGGCGCGACGCTACAGGAGTGCGCGGTATAAAGCTGCGCGAGGGCGATTACTGCGTCGGCGCGGCCAGAACGCGCGAAAACGGCTGCCTGCTGTCCGTGACGGAGAACGGCTACGGCAAGCGCACCCCGCTGTCGGATTATATCCGCGGCGGCGGCGAACCGCAGCACCGCGGCGGTATGGGTCTTAAAAACTATCATATAACCGAAAAGACCGGCAAGGTCGCGGACGTCAAGGTGGTCGACGAAGATGACGACATCCTGATGATATCCGACGACGGCACGATAATCCGCGTCGCGGCGGATACCATATCCGTATATTCAAGAGACACCCAGGGCGTACGCCTGATGCGGCTCAACGACGGCGCGAAGCTCATCTCCATTGCCAGAACGGAGAAGGAGAGTGAGGAGGCCGAGCCCGAAGAAGCCGGGTCTGACGAGGCCACATCGGCGGAAAAGACCGGGGAGACGGAAAGCACAGACGAATAACAGTACCCGGCGGGAAAAAAACCGGACGAATCTGTAAAACGGGCCGCCGTTTTCTCAAGCCCGACAGCATGTCAAAAAACTGTATCTGCAAGTGAAGAGGCCGTGCGGAGGCGGGAGAGCCTTACATGGCGCCGGCCCGCCCGGAGAGGAGACATATATGAGAAGAAGGCGCGTGACATACCGGCCGAGCAAGACGCAGTCCGTTTTTGCGGGAATAGTCGGCGTCATATTTGTGTTCATTGGCATATTCGTCGCGATACCGAACTTCGGGCTTTTCGGCATCCTCTGGACGCTCATCGCCATAGGGGTAACTGCCGTCAATTTCTATCAGGCGTTCAGCGGCAAGTATATTGGCCCCGAGATAAGCATCGAGGACGAGGATCCGGCGCAGTCTGCGCCACCAGCGTCTTATCAGCCGGGGCAGCCCGTCCCCGGAACGGCGGCGGCAGACCGCCTGCGCCAGCTTGAGGATCTGCGCCGGAGCGGGCTTATAACACAGGCGGAATATGAGGCGAAAAGGCAGGAGATTTTAAGGGGCCTGTAAACGGCCAAAATCTCTGTGATAAGATTATGCGGATATAAGAATTTTCAGGAGGAAACCAGTAATGACGATAGCCGAGAAAAGCCTTGCCCTGCACTATGAAAAGCGCGGCAAGATCGAAGTGTGCTCCACCGTTCCGGTCAAAAACGCGCAGGACCTGTCTCTGGCCTACACCCCCGGTGTGGCGCAGCCCTGCCTTGAGATAAAGGACGATATAAACAAATCCTTTGAGCTCACGCGCCGCTGGAACATGTGCCTTGTCGCGACGGACGGCTCCGCGGTGCTCGGCCTTGGCGACATCGGCCCGGAGGCGGGTATGCCCGTCATGGAGGGCAAATGCGTTCTGTTCAAGGAACTCGGCGGGGTCGACGCCTTCCCTCTTTGCATAAAGAGCCATGACGTTGATGAGATCGTAAATACGATATACCTCATTTCCGGATCCTTCGGCGGCGTGAATCTGGAGGATATCTCCGCCCCGCGCTGTTTTGAGATCGAGCGCAAGCTCAAGGAGAAGTGCGACATACCCATCTTCCACGACGACCAGCACGGTACGGCAATAATAACCCTTGCCGGCCTTACAAACGCCCTGCGTGTAGTAGGAAAGAGCAGCGGCGAGGTGTCCGTGGTCATAAACGGCGCGGGCGCGGCGGCCATATCCATCGCGCGGCTGCTGCTCACAGCCGGGTTCAGGGACGTTACGCTCTGCGACCGCGAGGGAGTGATATACGACGGGCGCGAAAGCCATATGAACGACGTAAAGCGCGAGATGGCAAAGCTCACAAATCCCCGCTGCGTAACCGGAAAACTGGCCGATGCGGTCGCGGGAGCGGACGTTTTCATCGGCGTGTCCTCCCCCGGCGTACTCACGCAGCAGATGGTGTCCACGATGGCGAAGGACGCTATAGTTTTCGCCTGTGCCAACCCGACGCCGGAGATCTTCCCCGAGGAGGCGAAGGCCGGCGGGGCAAAGGTAGTGGCCACGGGGCGCAGCGACTATCCCAACCAGATAAACAACGTTTTGGCCTTTCCCGGAGTTTTTCGCGGGGCGTTCGATGTGCGCGCCAGCGATATAAACGACGAGATGAAGCTGGCCGCGGCGCACGCGCTGGCGCAGCTCATATCCCCGGAAGAGCTGTCGCCGGAGTATATTATCCCCGCCGCGTTTGACAGCCGCGTCGCCGGAGCCGTGGCCCAGGCCGTGGCCCAGGCGGCCCGGGACAGCGGTGTTGCCAGGATATGAGGGAAGGGTCGGCCAAAAGTGCAGTATTTTGAGCTTAAAAACAAAGGGTTCTATAAAAAAACATATCCCTGATGCTGCCGATAGTGCTCCAGCAGCTTATAACTATCGGCGTAAATTTTCTGGACAATCTTATGATCGGCGGCTTCGGTGAAACACAGATTGCCGCCGCGTCTTTTGGCAACCAGTTCTATTCGCTGTTCCAGTTCATATGTATGGGACTCGGCTCTGGCGCGGTGGTCATGTCCTCGCAATTCTGGGGACGCGGCGAGAGGGAACCGATGTGCGCCACGGCGGCGATCGCCCTGCGCGTCACCGTCGTCTTCTGTGCGGTGTTTACGCTTTTTGCCGCCTTTTTCCCTCAGGTCATCATGCGGTGTTTTACAAATCAGATCGCCGTCATCGAGGTCGGCGCGCCGTATATGCGCCTGATCGGGCTGACCTTCCTGCTCTCTGGCTTGGCCTCTACATCGACTTACCTGCTGCGCAGTGTCGGCGTCGTCAACATCCCACTGATCGCCTCCGGCGGCGCGTTTTTCCTGAACCTGTTTTTTAACTGGGTGTTTATATTCGGAAAGCTTGGCGCGCCGAGGCTGGAGCTGGTCGGAGCGGCGGTTGGGACAATAATCGCCCGGGTTTTCGAGTTTGCCTTTGTATTTGGATATTTTCTGTTCAGGGACGAGAAATTCCGCTTTCGAATACGCGTACGCGATTTTGCCCGCTCCTGCAAAAGCCTTCACAGGCAGTATTTCAAATACAGCGTTCCGGTGCTTGTAAGCGACACATTGCTCGGGCTGAGTCTGACGCTTACAAACGTCATCATCGGGCACATTGGCGAGACGATAAGCGCGGCCTCCGCCATTGTCAATTCCATCGTCCAGATAACAACAGTGCTGAACATGGGCATGGCCGGCGCCTCCGCGGTTGTCATCGGCAATACGATAGGCGTGGGGGATTTGGAAAAGGCAAATCGCGAGGGCAATACATATCTGCTCATCTCCCTTTTGTTCGGCATTGTCGCCATACTCCCGTTGGCGCTGTTGGAAGCGCCGTACGTCGGGCTTTACAACATTGCGGATGAAACGCGCGCAATCACGCACAGCATGATGGTCTGCAACTATATGATGCTGCCGCTTCAGACGCTGGCCTACGTCGTGTCCAAGGGCGTACTGCGCGGCGGTGGGGACACGAGATTCCTTCTGGTCGCGGACAGCAGCCTTGTCTGGTTCGTTTCGCTTCCGCTCGGCGCGCTGGCCAGCCTGGTCTGGCACCTGAGCCCGTTCTGGATATATTTCCTGCTGCGCCTTGAGTATCCTGCAAAGGGCGTCGTCTGTTTTATCCGGTTCCTGACCGGCAAGTGGATCAAGGTAATCTCTGCAAAAACCTGATTTTCCCGGCGTTCGCCCCGCGGTCTTTGAATGCTGCGCGGCGTCTGGCGCGGACCTGAACTGGACGAACCGCGGAAGCCGGCGGAAGAATATCCGGCATCAGATCCCCGGAAAAAATTTAATATTGCGTGAAATTTGGTATTGACAATGGGAAGAAAAGGTGTTATTGTTTAACGCATCAAGGACAAAGGAGCCCTTTTGAGAGGCTCCTTTGTCCTTTATTTTTTTGTTTCCGGAGGAGGAAGAAGTATGGATACTGCTGTGATCATCGACACATTATGGGTATTTTTGGCGGCGATTCTGGTATTTTTCATGAATCTCGGATTTGCTTCGGTGGAGGCCGGACTCGCGCGTTCGAAAAACACCGTCAACATCCTGTCGAAAAACTTTATCGTGTTTGCGGTCTCTTCGCTGGGCTTTATACTGCTCGGCTGGGGACTCATGTTCGGCGGAGACAACCCGTTCGTTGGAACCGAGCACCTGTTCATTCTGGGAACTTCGGACCATTCGTTCTATGACGATGTTTTGACTTCCAACGTCCCGTTCTGGGGCAAGTTCTTTTTCCAGCTTGTCTTCTGCGGTACCGCCGCCACCATCGTTTCCGGTGCGGTCGCAGAGAGGATCAAGTACATCTCCTTCATCTTGTTTTCATTCGTACTTACGCTGATCATCTATCCGATCGTCGGACACTGGGTCTGGGGCGGCGGCTGGCTGGCAGATCTCGGCTTCATGGATTTTGCCGGCGACACGGTTGTTCACTCCGTCGGCGGCTGGGCCGCTCTGGCCGGCGTGATCGTGCTTGGGCCCCGTATCGGCAAGTACGATAAGGACGGCAAGCCCAGGGCGATCCCCGGACACAACATGTCCCTTGCCGTCATCGGCCTGTTCGTGCTCTGGCTCGGCTGGTTCGGCTTCAACCCCGGCTCCACGATGAGCTTCCAGAACCCCAGCGACGTGATGCATATCCTTATGACCACCAACACCTCCGCCATCGCCGCGGTGCTGACCTCGACCGCCACTTCCTGGCTCTATCTTGGAAAGCCCGACCTCGGCATGACGATCAACGGCTGTCTTGCCGGACTGGTCGCCGTCACCGGCGGATGCGCCTATGTCACGATCAAGGCTTCGCTGCTTATCGGCGGGCTCGCGGGCGTTCTGGTCGTGTTCCTGGTCGTGTTCTTTGACCGCGTCAGGATCGACGACCCCGTCGGCGCGACCTCCGTCCACCTCGGCTGCGGCGTCTTCGGCACGATCTGTGTCGGCCTGTTTGCCAAGGAGGGGGCCACCTCCCTCTCGACTGTCAACGGCCTGTTTTACGGCGGCGGCTTCGGCCTTCTCGGCGTGGAGCTGCTGGGCATAGTTGCCGTCGGCGCGTTCACTTTTATCGCGTCGCTTCTCGTCTGGGTCGTGCTTAAAAAGACCATGGGCATCCGCGTCTCCCGCGAGGAGGAGCTTGCCGGCCTGGACATCGGCGAGCATGGAAACATGGCTTATCCCGACTTTGCGCCCGCGACCGCCGTGGCCTCCGAGTCGATCAAGCTCGAGTCCGCAGCACCGGCTGAAAGTCCGGAATATCCCGCGCCGGCCCCGACGCCTGTCCCGGTCGAAAAGGCCGTGCCTGTGGAGCACAACGAGCGTCCCGGCGTAAAGATGACAAAGGTCACCATCATAGCCAACCAGACACGGTTTGCAGAGCTTCAGGATGCGCTTGAAGCTATCGGTATCACCGGTATGACCGTCACCAACGTCTTTGGCCACGGCATGCAGAAGGGGCACACCAACTATTTCCGAGGCGCGCCCATCGAGACAAGGCTTCTTCCGAAGATCCAGATCGATATCGTCATCTGCAAGGTCCCGACCGAGACGCTGATCGACACAGTACAGAGAGTGCTCTATACCGGGCATGTCGGAGACGGCAAGATCTTCGTCTATGACGTTGAGGACGTCATAAAGATAAGGACCAATGAGCGTGGCTATGACGCGCTTCAGGACGATTAAGAGGGCTTATGGAAAGGCCGGCCCTCACGGCCTGAAAATATTCTGAAAAAAAGCTGCCGGGCGCAATTGCGCCCGGCAGCTTTGCTTTTCTGTGGTTGACAGGACCATGCCCTGTCCGCTTATTCAATATACGATATGTTATCACTGCGGCGGGGAACGCGCGGCGCGCGGAAGGCGTTCCAGTCGGCGTAACCCACACCGATCGTGCAGATGAGGTCATGTCCCTCGGGCACCAGAGCCCTGATACAATCGGGGCAGTCCGGCTCAGACAGGAGCCTGCCGATGACGGTCGCGTTGATGGCGCCCATGCACAGCGAGTCAAGGCCGCAGGCCTTTGACGCGAGCATGATGTTCTCCGCCGCCAGGTAGCAGGCCGCGCCCGGCGTCGTCTCCGGCTCTTCGGAAAGTACGAAAAGCGCCGGCGGGAAGCCCTCGCGGCCGCAGATGACTCCGCCGCGCTT
The DNA here is from genome assembly GCA_964609305.1 of uncultured Oscillospiraceae bacterium. GTDB lineage: Bacteria > Bacillota > Clostridia > Oscillospirales > Oscillospiraceae > CAKSXP01. The sequence goes on along the minus strand of CAZSRK010000005.1, from coordinate 18,914 downwards.
GAATTCGCCGGCGTGTTTGTCCTCGACCTCGCCCGTGGCCTCTTCGCGGCTGCGCATGGCCTTAAAGCCCTTTTCACACTCGTCGGCGATAAGGTTCAGTGTGTCCTCATTTGTGACGACGGTGATATGCCAGGGCTGGCGGCCGCCGGCGTTGGGCGCATAGGTTGCGGCTGTCACGAGCAGCTCGAGATCCTCCCGGTCGACCTTGTCGGCCTTGAACTGATGGCAGCTCTCGCGGGAAAGTATGTTGCTGATTACAGGATGTATATACTTCACTTTCAACACTCCTTTTTATTTTTCTGCCCGTACCTTTCCCCGCGCCGGCCCAGCCCAGGCTGCGGCGCTAAAGGCACAGGGCATGACTGGCGCAGAAACTCAAAACTCAAACTCGTCCTTCTCTCCGGCGCTGTCTATCGTCACCTTAGCGTTGGTGAGGTACCAGACCTCGTTATTGCCGTCGCCCGGCGCATACATGTCCTTGAGTGTCGGATGTGCGTCAAGCAGGCTCTTTTGCGCCTCGATGCTCTCGTCGAGCACGGCGACGGCCGCGATGCGGATCACCCCGGCCTTGGAAAAGGCGCAGATCTCGACCTTGGGATTTGCGTGCATCTGCTTTGAGACGGGCTTTTTCGCGCCGGTATGGATGTAGATCCTGTCCTGATAGAGATGGGTCGCGCCAAACGGGCGCACGCGCGGCTGATCCCCTTCGACCGTGGCGATATAGAATACGCCGCAGTCCTTGAGAAAATCGTATGTTTTCCGGATGTTTTGCATAATGTATTCCTCCTTATGTTATTTGTATACGAATTTTACAGTATGTCAAGCCTTTCTGCCGGAAGGGGACCGGCTGAGTCTCAGCCGGAGGGAGAGATTTCCCTGAGCAGCCTCGCGCGGTCCTCGGCCAGATCCAGAAAATCCAGGTACACGAACGAGCGCATCAGCCTCATCATCAGATCGCCGTCGTTCCAGTCCAGCCCGGTCAGCGCCTTGATCTTGCGCAGACGGTATTCCAGCGAATTGCGGTGCAGGCACAGCTTCTCCGCCGTAAGCTGCGTTTTCTGCGCATATTTCAGATAAGCCCTGAGCGTATCGAAATAGGCGGAGCCGTACTCCCCGTCGTATTCGCGCAGGCGCAGGACATAGGGGTGGCAGCGCCTGAGCAGATCCTCGCCGGCTTTATACAGGTTGTTGGCGTCGATCATGCTCTCGCAAGCGTCAAACTCTGCTAGGCTGTACGACAGGCCGTCGGGCGACGGCCGGCACAGGTACCGGCTTATTTCCAGCGCAGCGAGCGCGTCGGAATACGCGCGGGCAAAGTCCCGGATGTTCGTAAACTCGCGGCTGGCTCCGCAGTACATGAGATATTCTTTTATAAATCCGTCCAGCTCATCTTCGCTGCGCTGTTCGAAGGTACGCCGGGTCTGGTAATTCGTGAGCATCACGAGATTTTTGCCGTAGACGGCGGATATGGAGCCGGGACAGATCATCTCAAGATAGCTGATAACGCTGCGTATCGGCTGGCGGAAGGGCCTGTGCGCCTCAAGGTCCATCACCATTACGCGGAAGAGGCCCTCGTGAGGATAATGTGGGCTGGTATCCTGACTGATGAAAAAATTTTCCGCCGCCGGTCCGCCCTCGACGAGCATGGAAAGAAAGGCCTCCATCACATCGCCGCGCGCAAAGCCTGTCTGAGGGCTGCTGCCGATGAGGCTTGCGAACACCTCCGCCGTGACGGCCAGGATGCGCATCTCTCTCCGGGTCGGCACGCCTCGCGGCAGCCCCATTGCGAAGCGGCCGATGCGCTCGCCGTCGTAGAGCATGTCGCCGATCAGATTGTAGCTGCCCGTATCAGGGTTCTGCGTCAGGCGCAGAGGCCCCGCGGGCGTGTCGCAGAGGTTGCGCAGAATACGGCTGGGGCTTTCGCCCATAAACTCGGGAATGACGCCGTGCGCGATGAATCCGTCCCAGTCGGCTTCGCCATAGACCTCCGGCGGGCAGGTATGCGCGATGATCGTGTGGGTGTAGTCCGCCATGACCATGGGCAGCTCAAGCGCCTGGTTGGCCGCGTCCATGACGGCCTGGGGCGTGCGTTTGCGCAGAAAGGCCTCATATATCTGTGAGATAGCGCCGGAAACGGCCAGCTCGTCTGAAAAAAAGCGGCGCAGGTCCGTCATGAGCGCATCCTTCGCCTTCTCATCGGGGCACACGAGGATATTTGACCCGTCCGAGGCGTAACCCTCCGGCAGCTGCCGCCGGCCCATCAATATCAGGCAGGCCGTTCCCACAGGCGGAGTTTCCGGCAGAGAGGCGTCCTTATCCAGGATGTAAAGCGTCTCCGGTTCCCATTTGCCGGCCGGCGTGACCGCGGGACAGTTGAGCTCCACCGCGCCGGAGCCGGACAGCTGCTCCATCCGGTAGCCGCTCAGCTCCACAAGAAGGTCGCTTATCTTAATTCCCATGCCGCCACTCCTTTTTATACAGGAACACGCCCGCCTGTTCATATATTACTATAATATCCGGTATTAACCAAAGAGTAAAGCCCCTATCATTAAAAAAGACATTTATTTGTGCAAATGCACAAAAACATATCCATAGCTTTGTATTTTGAATAATGACAATGTGGGGATAGACTGATAAAATTGAATCAAAGTATCGCGGGGCTCCCAAATTCCCGCGAAAGTAAGGAGGAAACGCATGACAAAGAAACTTGCAGCAGGCGAAGTCTGGGTAGTGGACAAGACCACGAATCTGTCTTCCCTGACGATAGAGGCGGGAGCGGAACTTCGCGCCCCGGAGGGTTATTTCCTGGCGATGACCGTCAACGGCGTCGGCGAGATGATAGAGCCCGGCCAGTACGACGGCGACATCGTGCTGCGCGTGGCGAAGATCTTCACCAAGGAGACCTATCGTTTCGGCCGTTACAGCAACACTGACTATCAGTGCGGCATCGTCATCTGCGACGGAAAGTATGTTGAGGAATCCTCCATCCCGTCCCTGATAAATGGCGGCAGCTACGATGAAAAGTCCGCGCAGGGCATGGTCATAAATTCCAACCAGTGGGATGTCAACGGCTTTTTCGTCACGGGCGACAGCGACTATACTATATGCGACGTCAAGATAAACCTCAACGGCGACGGAACCGATGACTTCGTCGGACTCGGCGCCGGTATTGCCGTGTCCGGTAACTCCCGCGTCACTGTCAACAACGCGGAGATCCACTCCACCGGCATGGGCCGCGGCACCGCTTTTGTCGGAAGCGACGCGGTCGCGACCTTCAACGACTGCTTCTTCACGCTCGACACTGGCAACCCGACCGCGGAGGAGCTTGCGGCCAAGGGTGACGACCGCATGCTCGAGCCGCCCTGGCAGATGGGCATCCGCGGATACGGCCGCACGACCAATATCGCCGGCATGGCGACCGTCAACTACAACCGCTGCCACTTCATTTCCAACTCCTGGGGCGTGCTGTCCGTCGACGGCGGCTGCGTGACCCGTATGAACGCCAAGGACTGCCTGATCGAGCTGCGCGGCAAGAGCGGCTACGGCGTGTTCTCGATAGCCGACGATGTGGCTTTCGACTATGCCAAGTTCGGCGACTACGGCGCGTATGATGTGCTCGACCACTGCGTCGTGAACGTACCGACCTATCCTATCATCATGTCCCTGGGCAAGTCCGGCGGCGCCTTCGTAAACGGGACTGTCATCAATTCCCGCCGCTTCGGCTGCATCATCTTCCGCAACAGCGGCGGTAAGCTCGAGGTCAAGAGCAAGGCCGTTATGAACACCGGCAGGGCCTGCTTCCTCGTCAAGGGCGCCAACACCTACATAGAGTGTGACGACGCCATCCTCAACCCTGAAAACGGCGTCATCCTCCAGGTCATGGACAGCGACGAGACCGGCATGGGCGGCGGAGCCTTCATCATCCCCATCGGGGAGAAGGACAAGAAGATCCGCGGCCGTGACCTGACCGTTGCCAACCCGACTGAGGACGTGTTTGCCAGCTTCTCGAATATGACAGTCAAGGGCAACCTGTTCAACTCCACGACCAACCTTATGGCCAACTGCCGCGTTGACCCCGACGCGACGAGGGAGGGCCCCCCGCCCATGGACTTCGGCCAGGTGCGCGGCATGGGCGCCGACCTGCAGGGCGCGAAGAACGTCGACGTGTCCTTCACCAACGCCAAGGTCGAGGGTCTGATAAGCTGCGCTACCGCGGCATATAAAGAGGGCCTGACCAAAATCTCCAAGGAAAACTGCGAGGAGCTGGGCGAGATCACCTGCACGCCCGCAGCGCCTGTCAACAACGGTATGATAGTCTCCCTTGACAAGAACTCTGAGTGGACCGTCACCGGAAAGTGCTATCTGACGAAGCTGCAGCTCGCGCGCGGCGCGGTCGTCAAGGCCCCGAAGGGCAAGACCGTCAAGATGACCGTCGACGGAGTCAAGACCGACATCACCGCCGGTATCCATACAGGCAAGATCGTCCTCACGATCGGCTGAGATAGCTTTATTCCCGGGATCTGCGGGGCAGCATATGCCGGAAACGCATGAATGTCCCGAAAAGCTCCCGAATCCATTTCTCCCCTGGGCGCGTGCGGGGACACGCCGCCGCGCCCGCAGTCATGGGCCGGCCATGCACCGTCCCGGCGCCCCTTTTCCAGAGGCATGTCCTGACCCTCAGGGCCGGCTTTTGGGAAAAAAAACAGGCGAGGTCACCATGTGGCCTCGCCTCTCTTTGTACGCTCTACCCGAAAGGGGCCCCTCTTTTTCACATCCGGTACGGCGAAAGCTCCGTCTCATGCCTTATGGCCTGCCACGCGATGAGCTCTAGCATCGCCAGCAGCACCGCGCCGCCGGCGCCCGTCGCCGGCACGCCGCTCTGTACGCGCCGGGCGTACAGGGCGTTGACACGGCACCGGCTGTCCGGCTGGAGATAGACGGAAAAACACTCCCCGTTGAGCGTCAGCTCGACCTCGTATACACCCGGAAGCGGGCTGCTTTTGCACGCGGCGAGTATGTACCGCTCGACAGAGGGGAATTGACTTTCCTTAAAATGTCTTATTATCATGATTGCGTATTACTCATTTCGCTCATTGTTTTGCTGTCCCAGATGAGCTCATAGAGCGAGGGGAAATTTACACCGTGTGATGCATTTGGGACCTTAATATTTAATTCTACATATTTTTCTTCTGACATTTTAATCCCTCCTTTAGTACTTTTTAGTACTATATACGCTATGATAATACATTTTCGTATTATTGTCAATAGTATCAAAAAGTACTATTGGGGTTGAGTTATGTATTTCCACAGATTAAAAGATTTACGAGATGATAGAGACTTGCGGCAGGAAGATATAGCCGAGGTTCTGGGTATTAGCCAAACTGTATATTCTCGTTATGAGCGAGGCTTTCAAACAATACCTGTTATTCATCTATTAAAGCTCGCCGATTATTATCGGACATCTACGGATTATATTTTAGGACGGACAAATGTTTTTTCGCCATATGAAAAGATTAAAGACTGATCGGCCGCAAGTGGTGCAAGAAGCTCTCTTGTGTAAGGGGATATGCAAGCCGCAAAGCGGACTGAGGGATTGAAACTTAGTTTTTTTCCTTTTTGTTAAACGAAACTTATTATGCTTCGCAGAGGTACTTTTCTGCTCGTTCAGAAAAGTACCCAAAAGACACGCCAAAGGAGAGGGGGTTTCGATTCCCCCTCTCCTTTGGAAACCTCTTCCCGCAAACGACACAAGAGGGGCCTGCGGGCCCCTCTTGGATCTCCCCGGGGATGGATGATGACCGTTCTGAGGTGCTGTTTATCTTCAGCAAAACGATCTCCGCGCGTAGCGGGAGCAGCGCGGTTGTTCATACGTACAGATCTGCACTTGCCATTTCGCCCCGGAAACTGCTGTGCCAATTTCAGATGTTCCCGTTTATCCATTAGGAGGGAGAGTCCAGAGAGGGGCGGCTTTGCAAAAGCCCCTCTCTGGTTTGCTTCTTTTGGGTACTTTTCTGAACGAGCAGAAAAGTACCTCTGCGAAGCATAACCAGTTTCGTTTAGCAACCGCTGAATTAAAAAGAAAAGTAACCCTACGGAGTAAAACCCGTTTCGTAAGCAAACGCTTTGTTTAAAAAGAGGAAAGGTGTCGTTAAAGACACGCTCCCTCCCCGCGGCAGCAGGAAAGTTGAAAAAGCACAGGCGGGGTCAAAGCGTGACCTCGCCTGCGTAGTTTTTGCCAAATATGCGATGCACCTGCCCGGGGTCGTCGCTCTGCCCGAGCGCCCACATCATTTTTGTGACGAGTGCCTCGCTGGTCATGTCCCGGCCCGGTATGACTCCGCACTCAAGCAGCAGCCGGCCAACCTCGTAAATGGAAAAATCGCTTGTCTCGTACAGGCACTGGCTGCACGCGGCGACACAGACGCCGCTGTCGGTAAGCTCGCGAAGCTTTGACAACAGGTTACGGCGCATATAGTGCAGGCCGCCGGCGCCGAAAGTCTCCAGCACGAGGCCGCGGGTACCGTTTTTCACAAGCAGAGGGAACAGCTCCGGATCAGTGCCGGGTATGAGCTTGAGCAGGAAGACCCGGGTTGAGAGCCGGTCGCGCAGCTCGGGCGGCCCGTCCGGCGCGGGGGTCAGCCTGTCCGGAAGCAGGTGCAGACCGCCGGCGTCCAGCTCTGCAAGGTAGGGTGCGTTGACGCTTTCAAAGGCGTCGAAACCGAGAGTGCGGACCTTTACCGCACGGCAGCCGCGGATGATGCGGTGGTCAAAGGCGATGCACACGCCGCGCAGCGCGCTGGCCGCCGCCTCAAACGCGAGGGAGAGATTGCCCGGCGCGTCGGAAAGCAGCCGGTTCACCGGCATCTGCGAGCCCGTCAGCACGACGGGCTTTTCTATATTGCACAGCATATAACCGAGCATGGAGGCGGTGTAGGCCATCGTATCCGTGCCGTGCGTGACGACTATGCCGTCATAGTCCGGCAGCGCGGCAAATACGGCCCGCGCGATCGTCTGCCACTCCTCGGGCTGCATGTTCGAGCTGTCCAGGTTCAGAAGGTCGCGGTGCGTGATATCAAACCGCCGCTCCAGCGCCGGCACCGCGTCGAGCAGGGCGCGGCCCGGAAGCTGGGGACGCAGCCGGCCGTCCCCGCCGCCGGAGGCGATGGTGCCGCCGGTGGTCAGAAGCAGTATCTTTTTCATTGTGCAGCCTTCCTTTCCGACGGCGGGCCTTGCCTAAAAGCTTTTGCCGAGTATATCAAGATATTCCTGCGCCGGGGCGAGCCGGCCAACGGCCGAAAAACTCATCCCCGCGGGGTCGAGCAGCCTTTGCGCCGAGCGAAGGATATCCTCCCGCGTGACGCTGTCATAGCGCTCTATAAGCTCGTCCTCGCCGAGACAGAAGCCATGCGACAGCTCGCCGTAGCCCAGGCGGTTCATGCGCGCGGAGGTGGACTCAAGCCCGATGACGATGTTGCTCTTGGCCTGCTCGCGCACGCGGTCGAGCTCTTTCTCCGTAACGGGCTGTGAGCGCATCCTGTCCAGCTCCTGCAGGATAAGCGTCAGCGCGCGGCAGTCGGTTTCGCGGTCCTGTGCGGAGGCGACGCCGAAAAAGCCGGTGTCGGAAAACGAGGTGGAAAACGAGCCGACGCTGTAACACAGCCCGTGCTTCTCCCGCAGGGTCTGGAACAGGCGCGAGGACATGCCGCCGCCGAGGATGAGGGACATGAGCTGGTTTGAAAATCTGTCGGGGTCACCGTGCGGCGCGCCGGGAAAGCCCAGACAAAGCTGGTTTTGCTCCGTGGCCTTTTTGCGCAGGAACAGCGCGGGCCTGTATACGCCTTTCGAGGGGCGCCGCGCCTTTTTCTCCTCCATAGCCGAGAAAAGCCCGGACAGGCGGCCGATGACCGCGTCGTCAAATGAGCCGCACAGCGCCACGACTATGCGCCCGGGCAGGTAGTGCTCGTCCCGAAACGCACGCAGCGCCGCGCCGTCAAGCCCCGCGAGAGTGGAGGCCCGGCCGAGTATGGGCCGGCCCAGCGCGCCGGGAAAGGCCTTTGCCATCAGCTTTTCGACGACGACGTCCTCCGGCGCGTCGTCGTACATGCCGATCTCCTCGTTTATAACGCCGCGCTCGCTGACTATATCGCCCTCGTCAAAGAGGGAACCAAAAAACATGTCGCAGAGGATGTCCAGCGCGCTGTCAAGGTGGCTGTCGAGCACTCGAGCGTAAAAACAGGTGCTCTCGCGCGTGGTGCAGGCGTTTATCTGCCCGCCGATGGCGTCCATTTCAAAGGCCAGTTCCGCCGCCGTACGCGAAGCGGTGCCCTTGAAGAGCATGTGCTCTATAAAATGCGCCGCGCCGTTCTCGCGCGGCCTTTCGTGGCGTGAGCCGACGCCGACGAATATGCCGGCCGAGACGCTGCGGACATGGTCAATATGCTCATAAACGATACGCACGCCGTTGGGCAGCACGAGTTTTTCATACATCGGGTACATCCTCTCTTTCCATCATCCAGTGAATGAGCTCCGCGCATTCGGCGCGGGTCATATACGCCTGCGGCCGGAAAAGCTCCACATCGTTTTTGGAGCGGAAGCCGGCCTGCCGCAAAAGCGCGACGCTGTCGAGCGCCCAGAAGCTTATGCGGTCATCGTCGGTATACTCGTCCGGCGCGCCGGACTGCCCGGCAAGGGCGCAGGCGCGCGCGGCAAACACGTACATCTGCTCCCGCGTGACATAATCGTCCGGGCCGAAGCGCCCGCCGCCATATCCCTGGGCCACGCCGCTTTCGCTGGCCCAGGCGACTGCCTGAGAGTACCACCTGTCTGCGGGAATGTCGGAAAACGGCGCTGTCCCCGCCGTCTCTGTCTCCGGTGAGCCGAGGGCCCGGTGCAGCACGGTGACCGCCATCGCGCGCGTTAAATATTCGTTGGGTTTGAAGCCGATACCGTCGCCCTGCATCACGCCGCATTGGCGCACGTAATCGATGTCGGACCAGGCCCAGTGGGAGGGAAGCAGTGTCTCGTCGAAGAAAACGGACACGGCGTCGGGTGCGCGGGAATAGGTCTGTCCCGCCGTGAGTGCCACGCCCCTGAGCCGGAACAGCTCGTTTACGGTCACAAATTCATACCCCCTGGCGCGAAGTGTGTCGATCGCGCGCAGAGCGGCATTCACATTCGCCATGCCGTGCATATCGTGCAGGAGTATAATGCTGCCGTCATTTTCAGTGTTTATAATACCGTTATACAGTTTTTCCTCACTGGCGGGATATACCCCGCCGGTCGGGTCCACCGACCAGGTGATGAGCGGAGCGCCCACCAGGCGTTGTATGCGCTGCGAGCTGGCCCCATCACCGTAGGGAGGCCGAAACAGCCACTCGCCCTCGCCAAGGATGGCGTCGAGCGCGGCAAAGGTGGTCTCGACCTCCTGCCGGACCTGCGCGTCGCTCAGCCGGGTCAGCCAGGGATGGCTGTACGAGTGGCTGGCGATCTGGTGGCCTTCATCATAGGCGCGCCTGACTATCTCGGCGTTTTGACTGATGATATTGCCATAAGAGTCCACCAGTGAATTGCCCATGACGAAAAAAGTGACCTTCGCATTGCGCTGGCTGAGTCCGTCGAGCAGAACGGGAGTGTATTTGGTGCTTGGCCCGTCGTCAAAGGTAAGCGCGACAAGCTTAGGGCCGCCCTGTGCTGCAAAACCGGCCGTGGGAAACAGGGCGATGCAGAGCGCAAGCGCCGCCGCAAAGGCCGCAAATCTTTTGTGGATGAGCTTCAATTCCGTCGCCTTCTTTTTTCTATTATGTGAAGATGTTCTTGATATAAGTACTCTATCACAGGCAAGGAGTTTTTTCCACAGTTTCGCGCCATTTTTCCCAGAGGAAACGAAGGCGCAAAAAAATCCCCGCCGCCGGGCGGGGATCTTTTTGCGCGCTTTCTGCACATTTTCAGTCCAGCGCAGATATAAGTTTTTTCGTGTATTCATGCCGGGGATTGTCAAAAATCTCATCGACCGTGCCTGTTTCGACTATCCTGCCAGTTTGCATCACCATGACGCGGTCGCAAAGCTGATAGATGACGTTCAGGTCGTGCGAGATGAACAGATAGCTCAGGTCCAGCTCGCGCCGCAGCTCGATAAGCAGGTCAAGAATCTGAGACTGTATCGTGACGTCCAGCGCGGAGACGGACTCATCCGCGATGATGAAGCGCGGCCGCTGGATCAGTGCGACGGCGATGGACACGCGCTGCCGCTGCCCGCCGGAGAGCTCCCGAGGTTTGCGCCCTGCATACTCCGGGCCGAGCCCCACACGCCCGAGCATGTCGAGCACACGGCGCTTTCGCTCGGCCGCGCCGTATTTTCCAAACACGCGCAGCGGTTCCTCAACTATCCAGCCGACGGTCTTTGCGGGGTTGAGCGAACCGAAAGGATCCTGGAAGACCATCTGCGGCCGGCGCGTGTGGTGGATGATCTCGCCGGTGAAGTCCTTTTCCATGCCGAGTATGGCCTTGGTGAGCGTGGTTTTGCCGCAGCCGGACTCGCCCACGAGGCCGAGGATCTCCCCCTGCCGGACACTGAAGCTGACATCGTGCAGCGCCTGAAAGCGCGAGGTTTTGCCGAGCACACTGCTGTCCCTGTACCAGACGGAGAGGTTTTTGACCTCCAAAACGGTGTTATCCATCGTCAAACGCCTCTCTTTCTGCGGGTGGGGATGGCGGCTATGAGCCTTTGTGTGTACTCATCCTGCGGATGGTTGTATATCTCATCGACGGGGCCCTGCTCAACGATGTGCCCGCGGTACATGACGATAACGCGGGAACACAGCTTCCTCACGACGCTCAGATCATGGGAGATGAACAGCATCCCGACGCCCTTGGCCTCGTTTATCTTGCTTAAAAGGGAAATGATCTGCGCCTGTACAGTCACATCCAGCGCGGTGGTCGGCTCGTCACAGATCAGAAGCTGCGGATTGGCGATGAATGCGGAGGCTATCATCGCGCGCTGCCGCTGTCCGCCGGAGAGCTGATGCGGGTATTTTTCATATGTCGCCTCGGGGTCTTTCAGGCCGACGTGCTCCATCACCTCCAGCGCCCACTTCCGGCGCTCGGCCCGGGAGAGATCCGTATGCAGCCTGAGTGTCTCCTCGACCTGACGGCCGATCTTTATAAGGGGATTGAGGCTTGTCATCGGCTCCTGGAACACGACGCCGATGTCGCGGCCCTGGATCTGGCGCAGCTCGCTGCGGCTGCACTTGAGAAGATCTCGGCCGTTGAAGAGTATGCGCCCGCCTATCTCGGAGCGGGAACGTTCCAGAAGTCCGGCGATGGCAAGCGCCGTCACGGTCTTGCCGCTGCCGGATTCGCCCACAAGGCCGAGCATCTCGCCCGGCTCCATAGAAAAATTAACGTTCTCAACGACGAATCGGCTGGAGGCGGAGTCATGGAAGCGGACGGACAGGTCCCTGACCTCAAGCATGCTCATATCCCATCGCCTCCTATCCCCTCGCTGATAAGGCCAAAGCCTAGAATCAGCAGCACGATGGTGATGCCGGCTGACAGAGCATACCAGGGAGCGGAGAAAATATAACTCTGCGCCTCGGACAACATGCGCCCGAGGCTTGCGTCGGGCGGCTGCACGCCGATGCCGAGAAAGCTCATGCTCGCCTCGGCCAGTACGGCGTTGTTAAAGCCTATGGCAACGCTGCTCAAAAGCACGCCCAGGGAGTTGGGCAGGATGTGCACAAACATTATGCGCAGCGGCGAAACGCCCATGAGCTGCGCGCTGCGGACATAGTCAAGCTCTTTCTGCCGCGCGAACTCCCCGCGCACCATCCTGGCAAAGCTGGGGATGAACAATATGCCCAGCGCGAGTATGACGTTATACTTTCCGTTGCCCAGAAGGCTGATGAACACCAGCGCCAGCAGTATGCTGGGGAACGCGGTTACAACGTCGTTTATGCGCATGAGTATCTCGTCCAGCCAGCCGCCGAAATAGCCTGTGAAGGCGCCGATAAGCGTGCCGAAAACGGTGCCGATGGCCACGGTGGCCGCGGCGATGACAAGGGTCGTGCCCGCGCCGTCAAGCACGCGGGAGAAGATATCCCGGCCGAAATTATCCGTGCCCAGAATGTGCTGAAGCGACGGGCCCTCGCTTTTGGCCAGAGCGTCCATATCCGTCGGGTTATAGGGCGTCCAGAAAAAGCCCACGACTATCAGCAGCACCATAACGCCCGTTATCACAAGGCCGGCCGTGAGGGTGTAATTTCTTTTTCTTTTCTTTTTCAACGCAATCTTATCCTCGGATCGATATACTGGTATGCCACGTCGGCAAGGAAGTTCATAAAGACTACCACGAACGCGATGATGACGACGATGGCCTGGACCACGGGGTAGTCACGGTTGGATATCGAAAGCAGCAGCAGCCGGCCGATACCCGGGATCGTGAACACCTGTTCGATTATGATACTGCCGGCGACGATGTCCGCGAAGGTCATGGCAAGGAAAGTCACGACCGGGATCACGGCGTTTCGCAGCACATGGCTCTTGAGCACGCCGGCGCGGCTGTTGCCGCGCGAATATGCCGTGCGGACATAGTCCTGCGTAAGCTCGTTTGCCACGCTGCGGCGCAGCAGCTTTATGGTCATCGCGCTCTTGGGCAGCGCTATGGCCAGGGCCGGGAAAAATATGTATACCACAAAGCCCCCGACACTGTCCGTGTAAGAGACGTAGTTTCCGGGGGTGAAAAGCTTCAGCATGAAGCCAAAAACACATGTGAATATGATCCCGATGAAGAATGGCGGGATGGACATGACGACCTGGTTTGCCACGGTGGCCGCACGGTCGACAGCCCCGCCGAGAAAGCGCGACAGGAACAGGCCCACGGGCACCGATATGATGATGACAAGAGCAAAAGCCATCACAGACAGCAGCGCCGTGACCGCTATCTTGCCGGAGAGCAGCTCCGACACCGGGGTGCGGTAGCTGTATGAGATGCCGAGGTCGCCCGTCACGAAGCCGGCCAGCCAGCGGAAGTGACGCAAAAGCACGTTCTCGTCCAGCCCCAGCTCCGCACGGAGCTGTTCCGCCCGCGCCTCGGTGTACTCGGTGCCCAGCATCTGGGATACGGGATCGCCGGGGATGAGCTGGAAGGCCAGAAACACCAGCAGCGAGATCACCAGAAGCGTCGCCAGGAGGATCGCAAGTTTTTTCAGGATGTAGCTCAAATGAGCACCTCCTCATATATGCCGGGAGCCGGCGGCGCGCTGTTTCGCGCCGCCGGCGGGTCGTTTATTCTGTCAGGTACACGGTGGACAGGTCCATCGCGTAAAGGGGATAAAATTCGTATCCCGCAAGGCCGCTGCGCATGGCCACAAGGTCGCACAGGTCCTGGATATAGACGTTTGCGGCCTGCTCGGCAAGGATAGTCTCACAGCGCTTGAAATACTCGGTCTGCTCCTCCTCGTCGGAGCTGGACTGCGCCAGCGCCAGCGTTTCGTCATACTCGGCGTCGGAGAAGTTTATCATGTTGTCCTCCGCGTCAGAGGCCCAGCGCGCCAGAAGGCTGCTGGCCGTGAGCGCCGCGGCGTCAAAGCCGATGACCGTCGATTCGAAATCGCGGCCCTGGTACACCTGCGTCAGCCAGGTGCTCCACTCGACAGTCTCTATCGTGGCCGTCACACCGATGGCGGCGAGCTGTTCGACGAGGACCTGCGCGGTATCAACATGCGGGGTGTAGTTGGACGGGACGGTGATCGTCATGCTGAAGCCGTCGGCATAGCCGGCGTCAGCCAGAAGGCTCTTTGCCTTTTCAATGTCCTGAGTGTAATAGTCGGCCAGCTCCGGCAGGAAGTACTTGCCGAAAGCGGGATATATGCTGCTGCCGAGCGCCGTGCCGCGACCGTCGGCGATAAAGTCCATTATCTGCTGCTTGTCGACGGCGTAGCACAGGGCCTGGCGTACGCGCACGTCGTCAAACGGCTCGACCGCGTTGTTGAGGTAAAGCGCCTGGACAAGATTCATCGTGCCCTCGAGCACGGTGAAATCGTCGCCCAGCTCCGCCGCCTGTGCCGCGGTCAGGTGCGCGCACATGTCTATGGCGCCCGACATGAGCGACAGGACAAGCGTGTCCGCATTTTCTATTATTTTAAATGTGACTTGCTCAAGGTGCGCCTTATCGCCCCAGTAATCGTCAAAACGCTCGATTATTATGTTCTCCTGGGCCGAGCGGGAGACGAACCTGAACGGGCCGGTACCGACGACCTCCGTATTCGGGTCGCAGCCGTCCGGTATTATCGCGCAGGTGAGATAGGCCAGAAGCTCCGAGCTGGGGGTATCGGTCCTTATGACAACGGTGCGCTCATCAGTCGCCTCGACGGAGGCGATTGTTTCCAGTCCGGACATGAGCGGCTGACCGCTCTCAAGACCTGCCGCACGGGAAATGGAGTAAACAATATCCCCGACCGTTACAAGCTCCCCGTTATGGAAACGCACGCCCTCACGCAGGGTGAAGGTAAACTCGTCGCTGGTTTCCGAAACGGTGTAGCTTTCTGCCACGGCGGGGATGAGATTTCCGTCAGTGTCGGGCTTTACAAGGCCCTCAAACACGTTAAAAAGGACTTCCCTGGTTCCTGCCGCCGTAATACTGTGGGGGTCAAGACTGTCGTCCAATTCCTGAGCGATGCCGACGACGATGCTTCCGCCGTCGCTGGCAGCCTCTGGAGCGGGCTCACTCACGTCCGTTGGCGTCTCCGTCGTCGCGCTGTTTTCCGGCTTGCCGCCTCCGCAGGCGCAGAGTGCAGCAGTCATCAGCGACAGCACGAGGAGCAGCGCCAAAATTCGGGTTGATTTTTTCATTTCTTTCTCCTTTTGGGTGAACCCTGTTTTGCTGTATTCAATTGTCCGCGTGCAGTATACAAAATTTCCGGGAATATTGCAAGTACTTTATTTAGCGGTGCGGCGATTTCGTATACACCATATAATGCAGCACAGCGGAATTATAATAGCAGCAAAGATCATATGCAGCCAGGGGATGAGCTTTAATGAACACCAAAGCAGGGCATACGAATTGCCTCCGACGATAAGGGCGGCGATCCCCGCCATTATAGCGCAGAGCCAGACGAGCCAGCGGGAACTGCGCAAAGACAGCAGCGGCAGGCCCTCGGCCCCCGGCTCCTGCAGCCCGAAGCCACGGCAGAGCAGTTTTGCCGCGATCTTGAGCATGACGGATATCAGTATAAAATCCGGGAACACCCACAGGCCGACAATGACGGATTCTATCCTCTCCAGCGCGCTGAAGATGGAAAGCTCGCGTATGACCGCGAAAAACGGATGTGCGAGGTTGCGCGTCAACTCCAGGCCGAGCGTGCCAAGCACATATATGCACAGAAACAGAGTTATAACGACATATGTCAGCGCCCAGGGCAGAAAACCCTTTACGGAGAAGCGCCCGTCCGTATGATCCTCGAGGAAGATGAAGTAAAAAGAGATTGCAGCGATATTCATAAGCGGCAGAACGCCTTTGAATGCGGGGGCCACGCCGTCCTCAAACGGAGGCAGGAGCTCATTAAAATCCACGTCGGGCAATGCGCAGATCGCGACGAAGATGAGCACGAGGAGTATGATCGGCCGAAAGACCATCGCCGTCCTTGCCAGTGCGCGCAGCTCGCCCAGCGCCGCGATAAGGCACATAAAGAGCATCACGAGAAGAGCATCACGAGAATCAGAAAGGTGGGCCGGGTGTTGGGGAAGATGGTCGCAATGAACCTGTCCGCCCCGGCGCAGAGCAGGAACGCGCAGTAGATGATCAGCCACAGCCCCGTCAGTGCGAGCACGATGCGGCCCAGACCTCTGCCCAGCGCGCCAATGACGATTTCCTCCCCGCTAAGCGGTCCGGTGCGCTTGCGCAGCTAGGAGTACAGCAACGCGGTAATAATGACGGGTATCGTGGTCAGCAGCGCGGAGACCCAGCCTGCGCGGCCGCTGAGCGCCGAGATCTGGCCCGGTACGCGCTGCACCGTTGGAGAGAGCATGCTTATAAACGCGAGCGCCGTGAGCTGTATGCGGGAAACGCAGTCAAATTTTTTGCTCATCTCGTCTCCTTACCCTCCGTCTGCGCCGGGACTGTCAGGTCATAGCTGCGCTCGATGACAGCCCGCGCGCTGATGGAAAATTCTGCCCGGGCAAACTGCTCCGGCCAGCTGCCGCCAAGCTGCCTGAAAAGCTTCGGCTCGGCTATCTGCGCAAGGACGCCCAGACCCAGAAAGTCCGCATCCAGCTCCTGCGAGTGTTCGAGGACCTGCCTTGACCACTCGCAGACGGTTTCCTCCAGCCGACCGGCCAGAAGCTCAGGCGAGCCGGTGTCCAGCACGGACAGCGGATGGTCAAGCTCCACAATGGCGCCGCTGAGCTTGAAACTCACGTCAAAACGCGTGGGCACGCCGTTTTCCCAGACGGGTGTTATCTCGCATTTGCTGCCCGTTAGGGTGACGGTGGTCTCGCCGTCCTGCCCGTCAGACAGCGCAATGGGCAGCGCGGCCGACTGGTTGGTCAGCAGCGCACAGGCGGCGGCCGGCTCGCCGGTTATCCAGTCGACTGCCTTGTCGTCGCGTATCACGCAAAAGCCGACAGGCACGGCGGTCTTGCCCTCTCCCTCGGCCTCGCTGCTGACCTTTTCCATGTCGCGTATCTCCAGCGCGACAGCCAGCCCCGCGCCGCTGCGCGCGAGCTTGCGTGCCAGATCCCGGCAGGTAGTCAGAAAGATCTGGCCACGCTTTTCCGCGTCGCGCTCAAGCGAGGAGAGCACGTTGGAAACGTCGTAAGTCTCGCCGCCCGTCCCCTCGACCAGCTCCTGTGCCGTCCCTCCCCGCACGACATAGACGGACAGTCCCATACGAATGCCGGGGGAACGGTCAACGTAGTCCAGATAGTGAGACAGGCCGGTCCTTGCGGCCTCCTCGCCGAAAATCAGATACTGCGCGTGGGAGTAGAACAGGTCCTCGCTGGCCGAATAGCTCTGCAGTGTCTCGACGGCGTCGGTAATGCTCGGCGCCTGCGCGTGCATGAGTATCAGCGCGGTGTTCTCGCCGACAACGGGGCCGGCCGCGACCGACAGGACGGTACCCTCGTCGGATCTGTCTATGCCCATGACCTCGACAAGACGAAGCTGCTCAAGCTCGTGATAGTTCTCGTAGACCATCCCCGACAGGGAACAGCCGGAAAAAGCGGAGAGTAAAAGGGATATTATTATGATGTATATAAGTTTTTTCACAGTACCGACCGCCCTTCACTTCTGCAGCCTTTTGTCGGGGGTGTTCATCTCGGGATCCCTGAGTTTCCTGTGCCGCTGTGGCGGCCGTATCAGCGACATGATCGAGCGGCCGAGGCCGCGGTCGGACAGGGGCGAGAGATAGTCCACACCGAAACTTTCCATCGTGGCCAGGTGATACACAAGCATCGCAACGCCGGCCATCAGCCCATACATGCCTGCGACGATAGCGCACAGCACCATAATGAACCGGCACAGCCTCACCGCCGTGCTCAGGTCAGTGCTGGGTATGGTATAGCCGCAGATGCCGGCCAGCGCGACGATTATGACCGCGATCGGGCTGAGCACCCGTGCCTCGACGGCGCTCTGTCCGACGATCAGCGCGCCGATAATGCTAACTGTCTGACCGATGGAGTCGGGCAGGCGCAGACCGGCCTCCTGTAGAAGCTCAAAGGCTATCAGCATGCTTAAACCCTCTATCGACACGCCGAAGGGCACTTTCTGTTTTGCCTGTATCATCGAGATTAGAAGCCTTGTCGGGATCATCTCTTGATGGTACATCTCAACAGCGACCATAAAGGCCAGCAGGAATATGGCCAGGATCAGCGACAGATAGCGCAGAAGCGACAGCGCGGTCGAGATGATATAGTGCTGCGCGCCGTCGTCGGGCACATACAGCAGCCGGAAGAAGGTCGCCGGCAGCAGAAAGCCCAGCGGAATGCCGTCTATGAGCACACCTATGCGCCCGGAGAGCAGGCTCTGTGCGAAAACGTCGGGGCGTTCCGTGTGAATGAGCTGCGGGAAGGGCGAGCTTGGTCGGCTGATGACATATTCCTCAAGGTTTATGGTCGTGAGCATGCTCTGTATCTCGATATCGTCCAGCCTGCGCATGAGCTCGTCCACGCGCTCCATGTCGGCGACACCGTCGTAATACAAAACGGCGACGTTAGTCATGCTTTTGCGTCCGATCACCGTCTGTTTGATCTTAAGTGAGGGGTCGCGCAGCTTTCTCCGAACCAGCGTCGTCTTCGTCCGCAGAACCTCGACAAAGGCATCCTTTGCGCCCTTCACGCTCTTTTCATTGGATGGCTGCTCGATGCTTCTGGCATTGGGGTTTCGCACCTCAAAGCACAGCGCGCGGTGGTCTTTGTCGAATACGATCGCGCAAAAGCCGTTCACCAGACAGTTGCACAGCTCATCGAGCGTGTCCGCCTTGCGCACGCTGCTGCGGTAGACCGCGCCGGCCTCGATGAGGTCGTAGCATGCGCGCAGGCTTCCCACTCCTTCGAAGCGCGCCGACTCAGTGAGCGGGCGTATGATGCTTTCGGATATGTCGCCGCCGGACGAAAGCCCGTCTATAAAGCAGACCGAGACCGGCAGCGCGCGGTTTTCGCCTATAAACACCTCGCGCTGTTCAAAATCGGAACACTCGGAAAATATGCATTTGAGAGACTCCGCGCTTATCGGGTCCGTAAATTTGGGCTCGCGCCGCGGATGAAATGGTATTTTACGTTTTTTTAGAAGTTTCATACTTGAATTGTGCCACATATAGGTGTCCATTATGTACGACGGCGGAATTTACAAAAACAGCGAAAAAGATGAAAAAAAGTAGTTGACATAGGGAAGAATAAATGATATATTAGCTGAGCGCCCAAAG
>CAZSRK010000004.1:35808-61613 GCA_964609305.1 uncultured Oscillospiraceae bacterium | reverse complement strand
GACCGAAGCCATGCCGTTCCTGTGAAAAACTGATATTACTTTCTTATGATCCCCGGCCATCTGGCCGGGGGCTGTTTGGAAATGACGCGGCAAACTATTTTTCAAGCTGGTTTTTACCAAAATAATCTTTAGTAAGCTTGGAAACGACGCCTGCAAGCGGTATGAGCGCAATAAGGTTGGGAAGAGCCATCAGGCCGTTTAGCGTATCGGCGATGTCCCACATAAGCGTGCCGGAACCAACGGAGCCGACGACGCAGACAAGTATAAAAACTATCTTATATATGTATTCAACGACCTTGTTATTATTTGTGAGATATCCCCAGCAGGACTGGCCATAATAGCTCCATCCGATAATGGTGGACAGGGCAAAAAACACAAGGCTGATCTGGATAACTGTGCCGCCGATCGTTCCGGGCAGAATCATATTGAATGCGGTGGCCGCGGCCGCGCCGTTGGACGAAAAGGCGTTCAGCCCGCCCTCGATGTCCAGTATGCCGGAGAGAATGACAGCAAGACCGGTTATCGTGCAGATGATGATAGTGTCGATAAAGACCTCGAATACGCCCCACATGGCCTGCTCCACGGGTTCTTCGGTTGAGGAGGCGGCGTGAGCTATCGGCGCAGAGCCAAGACCGGCCTCATTCGAGAATACGCCGCGTGCAATGCCCTGACGCATCGCGACCATGATGGCATACCCGAAAATACCGCCACCGACAGACTCAAAAGAAAACGCTCCGGCAAAAATCTGTCCCAGAGCCGCGGGGATATCGGTTATTCGAAGGACGATGACAAAGATGCCCGCGAGAATATAGAATATCGCCATGAAAGGGACCAAATAAGACGCAACCTGGCCGATACGCTTTACTCCCCCGACTATTACAATGCCGACGAGCACAGCCAGGATGATGCCGGTGACAAGCGGATCGATGCCGAACATGCCCTCCATCGCGCCCGCTATCTCGTTTGACTGAGCAATATTTCCTATGCCGAAGCTGGCAATGCCGCCGAAGATGGCAAATATCACAGCAAGGAACTTCCACTCCTTGCCGAGCCCGTTTGTGATGTAATACATGGGGCCGCCGTGGTACTGTCCGTTCTCGTCCTTCTCCCTGTATTTTAAGGCAAGCGCGATCTCGGCATACTTTGTACACATGCCGAAGAACGCAGATACCCACATCCAGAACACGGCGCCAGGACCGCCGACGAATATGGCGCCGGTGACGCCGGCAATGTTCCCGGTGCCGACTGTGCTTGCAAGCGCAGTAGAAACGGCCTCGAACGGAGAAAGGTTCTGTCCATGGTCCTTATTCGTCCTTTTAAACAGCGAACCAACGGTGTTTTTCATTATGTAGCCGAACTTCCTGACCTGCACAAATCGGGTGCGGAAGGTCAGGTAAACTCCCGTGCCGACCAGCAGGAGCAGCATTATCGGACCCCACGCAAAGCTGTTAATGGCAGCGTTTATATTCTCAATGGCTGCTATAAAACTTTCCATACAAATTGTCTCCTTTTCCTCTTGTGTACCCATATAACAAAGGGGAAGTGCTCCATGCATAGCGCTTCCCCCAAAAAACGGATAAAACCCGAAAGACAGCCTCGCATACTGCGGGCTGCCAAATCATATTTCTGTCCTTTTGCCTGAGAGATTTGGCTTTCACCTTGCACCTTCGGCCCCTATTGTTAAACAGGTGTCTCCAGAATGTCATCCATCAGCAGTCTTGAGAGCCTGAGAGTGTTATTCCGTCGGCGGGCCATAGTTCACAGGCCGCTTTCCTGCTGATTTCATCTGGCGTATTCAATTGTGTGTCACGCTCAAAGATTATACACTAGTAAGGTGTGTTACGCAAGAGAAAAGAATGAAAAACCATGCAATTGCGCGCAAGTTTCAGTTCTCTTCTAAAGCTCGCACCCGTCGCTTATACCTCAGGCTTTTAAGGTACTGCTTCTGCTGCGGAGTTATACGGCGGCTTTCGACCGCCTTTTGTATCGTTTTATTATGCGTCCATTCGTCAAGCATTCCCCCTTTTAGTATATCGACCGCGCTGTCGTATTGTTTTGCAAGGGCCGTTGCAAAAAACCACGCCCGCATCATGTTAATATAGTACTCCTGAGAGCGGACTCCGGCGACCAGCGACAGATATTCCGGCCGAAATTGCGTATCGAGAAAATGCGTCATGAGCACTCCAATTGCGAACCTGACCGTATAGCAGTGAGTGCTGTCCAGCCACAACCTTATCCTCTCCAAAAGCTCGTCCTTATGCTTTTTGAAAACCTTTGGACTCATCTGGTCGCAGACGGCCCAGTTGTCCACATAGGGCAGGAACGCTTCTACTCTGTTAATGCACTCACCGTAGTCCTTTATGAGTTCTATAAGAAAAGCGTGCAGGCAGTTTTCCTCATGATATTTATGCGGCAGCGATCCCAGAAATTCCTCCGCCTCCGGGCTTGCAGAGATCTGCTTTGCCAGAGTGCGCACGCCGATGACTGTCTCCTCCGGCACCGTGGGTATCAGCCGGCACTGGAAGATGCGGTATTCCTCCTCCCCCATATCCATAAGCTTCTGACGTGTATCCATGGTCCATCCCTCCGCTGTTTCTAAATTGATGAAATCAATTATATCTACAGCATGCGGCATTGACAAGACCGATAAAGACGGATATGCTTTGTTGTAAAGTTACACCCGGGATATCGGGAGGTATTTTGATGGATATCCAAAGCTTCTACTCAATGCGTGTCATTGCACGCATCCATACGGATTTTCCCGAAAAATTCGGTATTCCGCGTCAGAGCGGCCTCAACGATGCACTGGAGGCAAAGATCGTTTTTGAAAAGGACTACCGTATACCGGAGGCGCTGCGCGGCCTTGAGGATTTTTCTCATATATGGCTGCTCTGGGTGTTTTCAAAAGCGATAAGGGAAAAGTGGTCTCCGACGGTCCGGCCGCCGAGACTAGGCGGCAACAAAAGAATGGGGGTTTTTGCCACGCGTTCGCCTTTCCGTCCTAACCCTGTCGGGCTGTCATGTGTGCGCATTTCCCGTGTAGATCCGGGCAGCGCTGAAGGCCCTGTCATATATGTTTCGGGAGCCGATCTGATGGATGGCACACCGATACTGGATATAAAGCCATATCTTCCCTTTGCCGACTCACATCCGGACGCTCTCGGCGGATTCACTGATACCAGCGGCCTGCGCCATTTGGAAGTGAGCTTTCCCGAACAGCTTCTCTCCCGCGTGCCGGAGGAGAAGCGCCGCGCTCTTTTCGGCGTTTTGGAAAGCGATCCCCGTCCGCCATACCAGTCGGACAGCGGACGTATTTACGGCTTCGGCTTTGCCGGGCTGGAGGTGCGCTTCCGGGTCGACGACGGTACGCTGTATGTCGTTGATGTAGAAAAAACCAAATAAAAAACCTTCCTGCGCTTTCGCATCAGCGGCACAGGAAGGTTATTTTTTCACGCAGCGCGCTTTTTCACGCGGCGCCGGCGCCGCCATATAGATGGAGAGAATATCAGAAGCATGGGGAATATCTCGAGCCTTCCGACGAGCATGTCGAAGGATAAAAGCAGCTTTCCCAAGCTTGAAAAATCTGCGAACGAACCCATGGGCCCGACTACCTCAAGTCCCGGCCCGACGTTGTTTATGCAGGTAGCCACCGCCGTAAAGATGGTTACAAGATCAAAATCCTCAAGGCACATAAGCAGGAGCGAGGCAGAAAATACAAGAATATATACGGCCAGGAACACCAGCACACTGCGTATGTCTTTCTCACTCTGAAGCTTGCCTTCAAAATGAATGTTGGAGATGGCATTTGGATGTACCATACGGCTGATATCATGCGCGGAGATTTTTGCTAGGATGACGACCCGGGCAATTTTTATTCCGCCGCCGGTCGAGCCGGCGCAGGCCCCGATGAACATCAGCGCAATCAGGATGCCTTTTGAAAAAGCCGGCCAGAGGTTAAAGTCCGTCGTTGCAAACCCGGTCGTCGTTATGATGGACGAGACCTGGAAAAACGAAAGCCGGAGCGCATGGCCGAAACTTGAACACATGTGCAGGATATTCACGGCTATCGCCAGAACTGCCACGGCCACGACGATAAGATATGCACGCAGCTCCTCGGATGAAAAGAATTCGCGTACCTTTCCAATAAGGAGATAATAATAGAGATTAAAGTTGATACCAAACAGCAGCATGAAAATGCCTATCACGATATCCACATACGCGCTGTCAAACGCGCCAACGCTCAGCGCCTTGTTTGAAAAGCCGCCGGTTCCGGCGGTGCCGAACGAGCATATGAGCGCATCGAAAAGGGACATTCCGCCAAGCAGGAGCAGTATTACCTCGATTATCGTCATAACAAGATATATCGTGTACAGGATCTTTGCCGTATCGCGCTCATCTTGCTGACGAGTTTTCCAACCGAGGGGCCGGGCACCTCAGCACGCAGCAGGTGCATACCATGACCATCGGACAGGGGCATGACAGCCATGACAAACACAAGAACTCCCATCCCGCCGACCCAGTGCGTCAGGCTCCGCCAGAAAAGCGGCCCGTTTTCCAGGGCCTCAACATCGCTTAATATGGTCGCACCGGTCGTGGTAAAACCGGAGACTGTCTCAAAAAAGCAGTCGAAAAAGTTGGGTATGGAGCCTGAGAGAAGGAAAGGCAGCGCGCCGAAAAGTGACATGGCTATCCACGCCAGGGCTACTATGACAAAGCCTTCTTTGGCGTACATGGTAGTGTCCGCAGGAAGTTTCCAGCGCAGGAGCATGCCTGCCGCAAAAGTTATAACTATGGTTATGCCAAATGCCTGCACCGCCTTCTCGCCGTAAATAATCGAAACTATCAGCGGCAGCACCATAAGGACCGCTTCGATCGCAAGTATACGCCCGATTATAAAGCGCACCATTTTGTAGTTCACAACGCCGCCCCCTATTCGAGAATATCCCAGGGATCCCGAAGCGAACCTAGTGTTGTCACGATGATGACATCGTCTCCCTCATGCAGCACGTCACCGCCTGAGGGTATTATGATCTCTCCGCCGCGGCGGACTATCCCCGCAACGAGTATCCGGCTCTTTATTTTCAGGTCGGCAAGCGGTATCCCTATAAGCGGCATATCGCCAGTCACTTCGAATTCCAGCGCCTCGGCTTTCCCGTCAGCGATGCGGTGAAGAGTCTTGACCTGGCTGCCGGAGGCGTTCTGCATGGCCCTTATGTACTGCACAATGAGTTCAGCCGTGACTGAGCCAGTGGATACGATGCTGTCGATCATATGCTCATTGGATACCAGGTCTACAAGAGAGCGACGGTTTATCTTCGCTACTACTTTACATGCGCTATGCCGTGCCGCGCTCATCGCCATGAGCACGTTTGCCTCGTCCATGCTGGTTATCGCGACAAAGGCGTCCGTATCGTCAATCCCCTCTTCACGCAGGAGCTCGTTATCTGTGCCGTCGCCCTTAATTACCATCGCTTTTTTGAGCCATTCTCCCATCTCGCGGCACTTTTTCTCGTCGCGGTCGATTATTTTGACGGACATACCCATACCGATAAGCTCTTTGGCAAGATAGTAACACATCCTGCTCGCACCGATTATCATAACGGTTCGCGCCTTGCTTTTAAAGATGCCGAGATGTCTGAAGAACCGCTCCAGCTCTCGCGCTGTCGCGGTAAGATACACCCTGTCGCCGGAGCGCAGAACTGTCTCGCCGGTGGGGATTATGATTTCCCCATCCCGATCCACGACACAGATAAGCACGCGTGCACGCAGGCTCCTGTAAAGCGAGGTGAGCTGTATCCCGTCGAGCGAGCTGCCCTGTCCTATGCGAAACTCCAAAAGCTCTATCCTGCCCTTTGCAAAGCTCTCGAGCTTCACCGCATTGGGAAAGCGAAGAACGCGCGAAATCTCGCGCGCCGTGACCTTTTCGGGGTTTATGATCATCGAAAGGCCAAGATCGTCTCGCATGAAACGCAATTGCTTCTCGTACTCGGGGTTCCTGATCCTTGCAATGATGTGAGAAACCCCAACTTTCTTCGCGACGAGACAGGTGAGTATGTTTATCTCATCTCTCGCGGTAGTGGCGATGAGCAGATCCGCATCCTCCGCACCGGCCTCCTTTAAAACGGAGTAGCAGCCGCCATTTCCACAGACGCCCATGACGTCGTGGACATTTACCACGTTCGTGATAAGCTCCTGATCGGTATCTATCACGACAAGGTCATGCTCCTTTGCAAGCTGTTCCGTAAGAGCCATTCCGGCTTTGCCAATTCCCACAACTATGATCTTCATGTTCCCCGCGGGGCCGGCCAGCCGGCCCCTGCAATATGAAATTTTTACTGTACCGGTTTCTGCCGGCAAGCACCGTCCCCGTGAGGTCGGACGCAGTTATCCGCCTGCCATTTTTGCACGCATCGTCTCGTGTGCTATATTCTCGAGCCTGTCGTCGAGAGGTTCGAGCTCTCCCGTACCTCCCTTGCGGATTATGGCCGTTTTCAGCAGAAAATCGCAGAAAAGCGGATTTTTCGGCAGAACGGGCCCATGGCTGTATGTGCCAAACACGTTGTTGAAACGCACGCCCTCCTGCCCGTCCTCGCCGTTGTTGCCAAAGCCGCAAAGTATCCTGCCCAACGGTTTCAGCCCCGGGCCGAGGCGGGTCTTGCCACTGTGGTTTTCAAACCCGACAACTGTACAGCCGCCATTTTCCGGCAGGCATTCATACATGAAATTGCCTATCATACGCGTCCTGGAGGCAATGGTACACAGCTCCAACGCACCGATGAAGTCGCAGCGCACGCCGTCCCAGGTCTCGTAATACTCTCCGAGCATCTGATATCCTCCGCAGACGGCAAGGAACACTTTCCCGTCGTTCACAGCGGCCTTTATCTCCTGCGCCTTCCCTCTGGCCAAATCTTCCAGCAGCACCTCCTGCTCGAAATCCTGTCCGCCGCCAATAAAGAATAAGTCAAACTGCGACAGGTCCGCACACTCTCCCAGCGGAAGCTCGGTCACACTGCACTCGATGCCTCGCCACTCAAGTCGCTTTTTCATACAGATTATATTCCCTCTGTCCCCGTACAGATTCAGCAGATCGGGGTAGAGATGACAGATTTTAATTTCCATTATCTATTATCTTTACTTCCTTACTCCCAGAATTTGCTCCCGCCGGTGGCCTGGCTGAGCTTTGCGCGCAGCTCCAGCATGGCGGTATAGGTCGGCATGACAAAAACCTTTTGAGGTTTCTGGCACATCCTGTCTATCATCTCGTCATAGCTGGCCACAACTATGATCTTGTCCTCCGGCATACCGGCATATTTAAGTCGCATGGCCATATCGTCGCGCCGAATACCGCCGACCAGTACGCCGTCGAGCCTATCCTCCAGCAGGCAGAGCTTTTCAAACTCCGCATCCCAGATCCACGAGATATCCTTACCATCGGCCGTATTGTCGTTGAGACATACGGCAAACAGCGACGGCTCCTCCAGCTCGCAGAGAAAGCTTATCACCTGGTTACAGCCGGCAGGGTTTTTCACCAGTATCATGCGTATATCGCATCCGTCCTTGCTGAAAGCCTCCATCCGGCCAAAGCCGCACTCAAAGCTTCCTATCGCCTGCACGGCCTGCTGCACAGAAAAGCCCATCTCTATAAGCGCGGCGACGGTGCCAGCCGCGTTGTAGATATTATAACTTGCCGGCAGGTTTATGCGGGCCGTGACCTTCTCGTCGAAAACGTCCATCTCGACAGTGCTGCTGTCGGCCGTCAGCTCAACGATGCCGGTGACGGTGACCTGCGCATCCGGCCGGCGGTATCCGCACCCCGGGCATCTGAAGCCTCCCAGATGTCCATAGGTACGCCAGTCATATTCATACTCCGTCTTGCAGCGGATACAGTTTTGGGCATCGGACACTTCGGTTACTTCATGCTTGTAGACAGGCACGTTTACGCCATAGAAAACGCACTCATTCGGCAGATCCCCGGCGAGAGAGGCTGCCAGCGAGCAATCGGCGTTGAGGCAAAGCACGGCCTGAGGCGTTGAGGTAAGTCCCTGCTTGATATCTCCAAGCGCCGTCGTTATCTCCCCAAACCTGTCGAGCTGATCCCGGAAAATGTTCGTTACGACGACGACTTTGGGCTGTAAATAGCCGAGTACCCTGATACAGGCCGCCTCGTCGCACTCTATGACGGCATATTCCTTTTTGTTTTTGCCCGTCAGCGTCGCGTTGGCGGCAAATTCCGCAGTTATACCCTGTATCAGGTTAGATCCGGAGCGGTTTGCAAAATAGCTCCTGCCCGCGTCCGAAAAAGCCCGCTCTATCATGCGCGAACTGGTCGTTTTACCATTGGTGCCGGTGACAACGACACTTTTTATGTCCTTTGCCAGATAGCCCAGCAAATCCGGGCAGAGCCTAAGTGCGATTTTTCCGGGCAGAGCCGTGCCGCCCCGGCCTGTTATCCGCAGCAGCCACCGAGTCAGCCTGCAGGCCATCACCGCCAGGCACACCCTGATCTTCATTCTCTATCGCCCCTTCCTCTTTCTCCTGTGTTGCCCCGTCATCGATGACCGGGATAAACCGGCTAGCGAATTTTCCGGTCTCCTTTCTCCGCGCTGAGATGTATCCGACAATGGAGAACACCACAGCGCCTATAAAGTTGACGAAGAGATCCTCCATCGTGTCATAAAGCCCGATATCCAGATATCCATCCAGGCCGAGACTCTGCCCGTTTACGGCTACGTCGGTAATATCGCTGACCCTAATGGGTATGTTGCTGTTGGTAGGATCGAGCATCACGCTGGAAAAAGCGTGGATAACGGTGTCTTTCTGCATATCCTTGCCTAAGAATCTGTCGACCCCGAACTCAAAAAACTCCCATATGACGCCAATAGTCATGGAAAAGCAAAATGCGACAATAGCAAGGTATATGGGCGCGAGCTTCATGGAGAATCGCTCTTCCCTGTTGAGCAGATCGACCAGCGCATAACCAAATGCCGCGCAAACAAAGCCGTTCAGCGAGTGGAGGACAGTGTCCCAGTTCGCATAACGCACGAAATATGCGCCAACCTCGCCGAGAATCTCCGCCGCGAATATAAAAAGAAGGATGATGATCTCAAGCGTCGACGGCAGCTTTATCCTCAGTCTCTTTTCGATAAAGTCCGGAAGCATGAAAAGGACCAGAACCAGCACACAGATAAACGTGTTTTCATAGTTGCCGTCAATGATCGTGAGCACCATGAGCGCAATTACGACTATTCTGAGTACAAGGTACACCAGAAAAACGGATTTCTTGTTGTTATCGTAGGTCGGGCTACGCCATGGTTTTTTCTCTTTCCGTCTCTTTTTCTCCATATCCCATACCCTTTCTCAATTAACTGTTGCCTATTATCTCACATAATAATACAAATTTCCATAGTATTTTTGAACCGTATCCGGGGTATCGCCCCTTTCCCGACGGCTTGAAATTTAAAAAAGCAGTGCTATAATAGTTAGGTTGAAAAAAGCAAAGGGGGCTGGACTATGGACACTCCCTCCAACGGTGCAGTAATCCACTGGGAGAGCGCGGGCTGGGGCAGTCCTCTTATCCTGCTGCACGGAAACGGAGAAGACATGTCCGTTTTTTCCGCACAGGTATCCGAATTTTCTAAATATTACCGCGTTATAACCGTCGACAGCCGCGGCCACGGATCCTCCCTCGCGGGGGGCGTCAAGCTCAGCCTGTACGATATGGCGGAGGATATCGTCTCCGTAATGAAAGCCGCCGGACTTGAAAAGGCAAGCATACTCGGCTTTTCAGACGGCGGGAATATTGCGATGATCTTCGCCTGCCGGCATCCGGAGCGGGTGGACAGGCTGATACTCTCGGGCGCCAACTGCGATCCGGGCGGCCTTGCCCTCCGGTATTCCCTGCCTATGCGCACATCCCAGGTCCTCGCAACGATAGCCTCCCCCTTTTCATCCGCCGCCTGCCGTCGGAAGGAGCTTCTCGACCTTATGGTAAAAGAGCCGCGGCTCACTAAAGCCGATCTCGGCCGTATAAGCGCGAAAACGCTCATAACAGCCGGACAGGACGACATGATACGGCGCGCGCACACCGAATACCTGCACCGCAATATCCGGGATTCGGAGCTTATCTTCTTCCCGGGCGGGCATTTCACGCCCTTTGAACTCCCCGGGGAATACAACTCCGCGGTGCTCCGGTTTCTTAATTCGTAAATAATTGAAAGGAAATGATATAATGGCAAAGAAACAGTTCAAGGCAGAGTCGAAGCGCCTGCTCGAGATGATGATCAATTCCATCTACACGCACAAGGAGATTTTCCTGAGAGAGATAATATCCAACGCCTCTGACGCGATCGACAAGCTGTGCTATCTGTCGCTGACCGACGAGAACGTCGGCATGTCGCGCAGCGATTTCCGCATCCGCTTAACGCCCGACAAAACCAGGCGCACACTGACCGTATCCGACAACGGCATAGGCATGAGCAAAGAGGATATGGAGCAGAACCTCGGCATCATTGCCCGCAGCGGCTCCCTCCGGTTTAAAAACGAGATGGACGGGGAGATAAAGGATGAGGACATCGATATCATTGGACAGTTCGGCGTCGGCTTCTACTCCGCGTTCATGGTGGCTGACAAGGTCACCGTCATATCCCGTGCCTATGGCGCGGAAACCGCCTTCAGATGGGAGAGTACAGGCGCCGACGGCTACACCGTGACCGAGTGTGAAAAAACCGATGTCGGCACAGACGTCATAATGCACATGAAACCCGACGGCGAGGAGGAGGATTATTCCCAGTACCTTGACACCTGGAAGCTCAGGCAGCTTATAAAGAAATATTCCGACTATGTACGCTGGCCCATACGCATGGACATTGAAAAGACCGAGCAGAAGGAGACCGGCGAGAAAAACGAGGACGGCACGCCCAAGACCGAGACTGTAACCGTGACCGAGGAACAGACCATCAACAGTATGGTGCCCATCTGGCAGCGAGCCAAGATTGAGGTTTCGGACGATGATTGCAAGGCTTTCTACAAGGAAAAATTCCATGATACGGAGAATCCCGCCGCTATCATCCGCGTCAACGCTGAGGGTCTCGTCTCCTACAAATCGCTGCTGTTCGTGCCGAAGGTCGTTCCGTTTGATTTTTACAGCCGTGATTTTGAGCCCGGGCTTCAGCTATACAGCTCCGGCGTTATGATAATGGAGCGTTGCGCCGACCTTCTGCCGGAGTGCTTCCGCTTTGTGCGAGGGGTCGTGGACAGCCCCGACCTGAGCCTGAACATTTCGCGCGAGCTGCTGCAGCATGACCGTCAGCTTCGTGTTATCGCCTCCAATCTGGAAAAGAAAATACGCGCTGAGCTTCTGCGCGTCATGAACGACGACCCGGATGTATACGAGCAGTTCTGGATGAGCTTTGGCCGCCAGATCAAATACAGCTTCGTGTCCGACTACGGCGCGAAGAAGGATCTACTGACCGATCTTCTGCTGTTCTGGTCCTCTGAAAACGAGGAGCTCGTGCCCCTGCGCGAATATGTCAAGGCAATGCCCGAAAATCAGAAAAGCATATACTATGTCTGTGCGGACAGCGTGCGCATGGCAGCGCAGCTTCCTCAGACCGAGCAGGTGCGCAGACAGGGCTTCGAGATGCTCTATCTCATAGACGAATACGATGAATTCGTCATCAAAATGCTCGGCGAGTTTGAGGGAAAGCCTTTCTGCGACGTCGCCAGCGATGATCTCGGCTTCGAGGATGAGCAGGCAAAGCAGGAAACGGAGAAAAAGCAGGAGGAGAGCCGCGAGCTGCTTGATTTCATGAAGCAGGTCCTTATTGGCAGGGTCTCCGACGTGCGTCTGTCCCATAAGCTTGTCAGCCACGCGGTTTGCCTGTCGACCGACGGCGAAGTCACGCTTGAAATGGAAAAGTACTTTGCCTCCCTGCCCAATGAGGAGGCGCACAGGATAAAGGCGAAACGTGTGTTTGAGCTCAACGACGACCATCCCGCATTCAAGGCTCTGGAGGAAGCCTTCGCGGCAGACCGCGACAAGGCGGAAAAGCTCACACTTATCCTGCATGATCAGGCCCTGCTCATAGCCGGCCTTCCCATCGAGGATCCCAGCAGATATTCAGAACTTGTGTGCAGCCTGTTTTAAGTATTTTTTACATTTTTATTTGAAACAAACTGAAAGGCCGGAACGTCTTATTTTATAAAGTCGCTCCGGCTTTTTCGCCCCGCCGTAAAACACAGGTAGAGCGGCAAAATTTTCGTCGTTTATCAGTCGCTGTCAGCAGTTGACAAGCGGCAGATAATACACTATTATTATTTAACTACATGATTGGCCTTTTTGGAGAGAATCGTCAATGGATCAGACACTGGGACTTTATATACATATACCTTTCTGTGCCAGCAAGTGCGGCTACTGTGATTTCTACTCAGTGGCCAGACACGACGGTCAGATGTCAAAATACCAGAACGCGCTGCTCGCACATATACGCGAATCCTCGCAGAGGATGAGCCGCTATTATATAGATACTCTCTATTTTGGCGGCGGCACACCGAGCTATTATGGTGCCAAACGCATCTGCGAGATCTTCAATACGCTCAAGCACGAAGCAAAGATACTCAAAAATGCCGAGGTCACCGTTGAGGTGAACCCCGACAGCGTCACTCGATCCGGGTTGCGCGCCCTGCGTGACGAGGGTGTGAACCGGCTGTCGATCGGTGCTCAGTCGGCAAACAATGATATACTCAAAATCATCGGCCGCCGCCATAGCTGGAAGCAGGTCGAAAAAGCTTTTGAGGAAGCACGCGCCGCGGGTTTTGACAACATAAGCATTGACCTGATCTACGGTCTTCCCGGACAGACGAAGGAGGACTGGGCCGACACGCTTTCCAGGGCCTTGGCTCTTCATCCGAGACACGTCTCCTGTTACGGCCTGAAGCTGGAGGAGGGCACGCCCATGTTCCAGTACCACGACTCCCCTTTCCTTCCAACGGACGATGAACAGGCGGACATGTACCTCTACACCGTCGAGGCTCTCGACAGCTATGGTTTCAGGCAGTACGAGATATCGAACTTCGCTCAGGAGGGCTTTGAATCAAGACATAATATCAAATATTGGACGCTTCAGGATTACATGGGCTTCGGTCCGGGCGCCCACTCCTGTGTCGACGGTGTGAGATACAGCTACATAAGAGATTTAACCGAGTATATTTCCGGCGTTTTGGGAGAAAAAAATATTATTGACGAATACGAAAAAATCGGACTGCTGGAGC
The DNA here is from genome assembly GCA_964609305.1 of uncultured Oscillospiraceae bacterium. Taxonomy (GTDB): domain Bacteria; phylum Bacillota; class Clostridia; order Oscillospirales; family Oscillospiraceae; genus CAKSXP01. The sequence continues at coordinate 48,344 of CAZSRK010000004.1, read as the reverse complement.
GTGCCGGGGAATACCTTATGCTGGGCATGAGGATGAACCACGGTATCTCCGGCGAAGAATACTACAATATATATCGCAGCGACTTTAAACCCATCGAATATGTTCTTAAGGAATTTGAGAAAAGGGGCTGGGCAAAAACCGAAAATGACCGCTGGTTCTTCACAAGCTCCGGCTTCCTGCTTTCCAACGTGCTAATCGGAGCGCTGCTTGAGGCACAGAGCCGCTATAAACTAAGCGGCAATCCATGGATTAATGAAAAGATAAGCACGCATCAGTTTCAGGCGGATTTTGCAGCGGCAAGCAGCAGTTCCGTCTGAGGCACCGGATAAAGATGAGGCACCGGATAAAGAAATGAGAGGATGAGTAAAAATAAAACTCGTAGGCAATAAAGGAAGAAAGCCGGAGACGGTCCCCGCCGCAGAGAAGCCTCAGACATCATCTACACAACGCCCCGTCCCAAAGGCCAGTCCCGCGCCGGTCAATCAGGCCAGACGGTCAAAACAGGCAAAGCAGGCCAGGCAGCCGAAGCAGACAAAGCCCAGAGGAAAGAACAAAAAAGCTACAAAGATCGCTGTTCTTGCCACCTTATCTGTCGCCGCGGTCATCTGCGTCGTGGTGGTCGTGGGTGCGTTCTACGTCTCCGGTATGGACACCATCTTCCCGCGCGTAACCGTAAACGGCACGGAAGTTGGCGGCATGACGGAGCGCGAGGCTCAGCTTGTGCTTGCCGGTTCCGAGTCCACGCCGGACGAAAACGTCTCTGTCACGGTGGAGCTTCCGATGGACTGCTCTTTTACCGTCACAGGAGCGGACGCAGGCTTTGAAAGCAGCAGCGGCAGTGCCGCAAGCGCTGCATACGAATACTGCCACGGGGGCGGCATGTTCCGCAACCTTCTGACCTATCTCAAGTGTCTCATCTCCGGTAAGGAGTTGACCAGCGACGACACCCTCTCCATCAACGAGCAGGCTGTGCGCAGCATAATAAACCAAGCCATCGATGAATGCAGCGCGCTTTTGCTGGAAAACGAAGTCACTATCGGCGAAGATGAGATTACCATCGTAAAGGGCGCCGGTTCCTTCGATCTGGACGCTGATGAGCTTTATGAGCTTTTTGCGACGGCCCTTGAAAACGGCGAAACCGAGCCCATTGTTTACGAGCCCGTCTCCGAGACAGACAGCTTTGACATGCAGGCGCTCTATGACGAGATCTACAAGGAGCCTGTCAACGCAAAGTACGATGTCGAAAATGGTACCGCTCTGGCCAGTGAGAACGGGATCAGCTTTGATCTGGAGCTGGCGCAGCAGTTGTGGGATGAGGCTGAGATCGGCGATACGGTCGTTATCCCGCTTATCATAACCGAGCCGGAGGTAAAAACCGAGGACCTCAATGCAAACCTCTTTGCCGACTGTCTGTCACAAAAGAGCACGACGCTCGCAGGCAGTACCTCGGCCCGCATAAACAACATCACCAAGGCTGCTGAGGCCATAAACGGCATTATCCTTAACCCCGGTGAGGAGTTTTCATATAACGCCGCGCTCGGACAGCGCACCGCAGAAGCCGGATACATGGGCGCGGGCGCATATGCAAATGGCCAGGTCGTGACCGAGATAGGCGGCGGCATCTGTCAGGTCAGCTCAACGCTTTACTACTGCGCGCTGTACTCCAATCTCGAGATTACCGAACGTACCTGTCACTACTTTGGCGTCAGCTATCTGCCAGCCGGGCTGGACGCCACCGTAAGCTGGCCGAGCCCAGACTTCAAGTTTAAGAACAATCGCAACTATCCCATCAAAATAGAGGCATATACCGACCTGAACAGCTATACCGTCACGGTCAAGATATGGGGCACCGATGAAGACGGCAGCTATGTCGAGATGCATATCGAGACATGGGCCACCACGAACGGTACCGGCGCTACCACCTACCGACTGGTCTATGACAAGAACGGCAACCTGATAAGCAACACCAAGGAGTCCGACAGCCAGTATCATTACCATACCGACGATGAGGAAGAGGCGACTCCCAGTCCGTCGACCAGTCCGTCGCCCACACCAACTGAGACCCCGACGGACACCCCAACGAATACACCGACCGGCGCACCGACGGAGGTCATACCGCCCACTACAACGGTTGACCCCGTCACGCCGACGGTTCCCGTGGTGACTGACACCCCCATCACCCCGACAGACCCTGTGACACCAGTAGACCCGATAGTACCAACGGAACCGGTGACGCCAGCGTAGCGGCCGGGCAGCGAATTCATACATAAGGGCAACAGGAGGAATAAATATTTTGAGCAAGGGAACATATTACCTGTCTACTGCAATAACATACACTTCAGGAAAACCGCATATCGGCAATACTTATGAGATAGTCCTCGCAGACGCTATCTGCCGCTTCCGCAGGGCACAGGGCTATGACGTATACTTCCAGACGGGCACTGACGAGCATGGTCAGAAGATCGAAGAAAAGGCAAAAGATGCAGGTATATCCCCGCAGGAGTTTGTCGACGGAGTGGCCGCCGAGATAAAGCGTATCTGGGATATAATGAACACCAGCTATGACCGGTTCGTGCGCACAACCGATCCCGACCATGAAAAGCGTGTGCAGAAAATCTTCAGGAAGCTATATGAGCAGGGCGATATATACAAGGGCAAATATGAGGGTCACTACTGCACTCCCTGTGAGAGCTTCTGGACCGAGAGCCAGCTTGTCGACGGCAAGTGCCCCGACTGCGGCCGCGAGGTCGTCTGGGCGGAGGAGGAGGCTTACTTCTTCCGCATGAGCAAATATGCGCCTGAGCTGATGCAGTATATCGAGGATCACCCCGAGTTTATTCAGCCAGAGGCCCGTAAAAACGAGATGGTGAACAACTTTCTCAAGCCCGGTCTTCAGGACCTTTGTGTTTCCAGATCCAGTTTCAAATGGGGCATCCCCGTCGATTTTGATCCGAAACACATCATTTACGTGTGGATAGACGCGCTTTCAAACTATATCACGAACCTGGGCTATGATGCCGACGGCGACTGGGGTGAGGGCTTCAGGAAATACTGGCCCGCTGACGTTCATCTGATCGGCAAGGATATCCTGCGCTTCCACACTATCTACTGGCCTATTATGCTTTTGGCGCTCGGCCTGCCTCTTCCAAAGCAGGTATTCGGGCACCCCTGGGTCCTTATGAACGATGGCAAGATGTCAAAATCCAAGGGCAATGTCATCTATGCCGATGATCTGGTCGAGCTTTTCGGAGTCGATGCCGTGCGTTACTACATGCTGCACGAGATCCCCTTTGCCAGCGACGGCGTACTGTCCTATGAGCTTATCATCGAGCGTATCAATTCCGACCTTGCCAACATTCTTGGAAATCTTGTCAACCGCACAATAACCATGTGCCACAAATATTCCGGCGGCGTCCTTTCCGACCACGCCTGCGCCGAGGATGTCGACAGGGAGTTGATCGAGTTGTGCCTTGTCACGCCTGCCGGGGTCGAAAAGAAGATGGACGAGCTGCGCGTTGCCGACGCTATGGACGAGATACTCGCTCTGCTGCGCCGCGCCAACAAGTATATAGACGAGACACAGCCATGGGTCCTCGGCAGGGACGAGGCGAACAAGGCCCGTCTGGATACCGTCCTTTACAACCTGCTGGAGACTATACGCTTTGCCGCCGTGCTGCTCTCCCCCTTCCTGCCGGACACGGGCAAAAAGATATTTGACCAACTCGCCATTGAGCCGTGCGGCTTTGACAGCCTGTCCTCATTCGGCGCTCTGCCCGCCGGCCACGTCATCGGCAAGGCCGAGATCCTCTTCGCGCGCATAGATATGAAGAAAAAGCTTGAAGAGATAGAAGCGCGCAACGCTTCTGACGAATCACCTGCGGAAGAGGTCCCCCCGTGACTATCGAAGAGTTTTCAAAGGTGCGCATGACCGTTTGCCGCGTCCTGAACTGTGAGAATGTAAAGAAAAGTGAAAAGCTTCTCCGCTTCACTCTTGACGACGGCAGCGGGACTGAGCGTCAGATTCTCTCCGGAATTGCAAAATACTATAAGCCGGAGGAACTTGTCGGTAATGTCGTGCTTGCCTGTACAAACCTTCCCCCGCGCAAAATGATGGGGCTTGATTCCTGCGGCATGCTTCTCTCCGCCGAAAAGGGCGATGAGCTGCACCTTGTCATCCTGCCGGATGACACTCCCATCGGCTCCACCATTTGCTGAACTGAAATAATGATAAAAACACCTCCATCTCAAGATGGAGGTGTTTTCTGTTTTACAGTTTTTATTTTCTGACTTCTGCTTCTGCCATACGGCGAAAAGCGGCGCGGTCGCGCGCGAACAGCCCCGCTCTGTCCTGGGAATAGCCGTAGATGAAAGGATAACCTTTGGCAGCCACTGCCCGGGCAAGAGGCTCCCGCTCTTTATCCGTTTTCGTGCGGATATCGTGGCACTTTCCGTCTGCGGTGTACAGATACAGCGAATATCGCCGCGTGCCCATCATCCTTGCGTCGATGCGTTCAAATCCCCACAGGATCTCGCTGACTGCTGCGCATCCGGTTTTTGGCCCGGTCTGATACCACAGCAGTATATTGCCAAGGCGTACCTGGTCGAATACCTGCGCCTGGAGAAAATCCTCCTCGGCCTCCTCTGGCGTACAGCAGCTCTTAGCAAACTCCATGGCATTTTTCTGATACCGGCCGGAAAATACCGGCGCCAGTATCGCCACAGCCGCAAGCAGCAGCGCAATCCCAATACAGAGGATAATCACAAACGCTGTCTGCGGCAGATATCCGATATTTCCAAGCGTAACGATGTATGGCACGATCTCTCCGCCAAAATCGGCCGAATCCAAGCCCTGTCGAAGGAAATCCCATGTCTCGCTGTCCATATCGCTGACGGCTCCGCTTATCTCGCCCATGGGCTCGAGCGTATCTGTCGCGTGGGTGTGGTAATATCTCTCCGACTGTATCAAAGCAGATTCCAGCAGTGAGTCATATCTGGGCTTGGCCTCCATGGCCATGTATTGATCGTCGCCCAGGTCGATAATATAGTATGTATTGATCGTATCACCGTTCGCGTTCGACACAGTGGCAAACGCGGCCACGACCATCATAGAGTCAAACTCCACCATTTGGCCGCTTTTTACAGAGGAGTCCAGTCCCGAGGTACCGGACAGCAAACTGAAAAGGCAGGGCGCCACGACGACAAGCGCCGCCAACGCGGCGACCAGCACTGTTATAAAACCGGGAAGTATTGCGTGAAAGCTCATTTTTCTGAGAGTCTTATACATGGCACGACCTCCATAGTTCTTTTCTTCACAATTATAAACTCCTTTTCAGCATTTGGCAATGATATTTGCGCATTTCGCCCCAAACCGTTCTATTTCCCGCGGCAGCGCATATACTCTAACATCACAGCTTTCAGGAGGTATCGCCATGTCATACGAGGAGAACACGCGGCAGGCCGTCCCCGTTCACAGGCTCGTATTGGAGCAGCGCGGGCATATGAGCATATCCGGCGTCGAGAGCGTTGACAGTTTTGACGAAAGCGAGATCGTCATCCAGACTTCACAGGGAAGGCTCGTCATAGAGGGCGACGACCTGCATGTCGGCAAGCTCAGCCTTGAGGCAGGCGAGGTCACGGTAGACGGACTTGTGATATCTCTGAAATACGAGGAGTCCGTCAGCGGAGGAAGCCTCTGGACGCGGCTGTTTAAGTGATATGGCGCAGCCGGTAGCATATCAGCTTACGGCATGCGTGACCAGCATTGCGCTGAGACTGTGACTCGGGCTCTTCTATGATTTTCTAAAAGCCTTCCGGCGCCTGTCGGCTTCGTTCTGGCTTACTGCGCTGTACGACGTTCTCTTCTGGGTGCCTGCCTCGCTGTGCCTTTTCGCCTTCGGCATGAGCGAGGGGCACGGGCAGCTGCGGATATACATGCTCGTTTTCGTGGCCCTCGGCGCAGTCATATACGCCTTCGGGGTCAGCCGTTTCTGGCTTCCTGTATGCACCATTTTAGCACTCGGGTTCGCAAAACTCCTGCGCTTATCCCTGTATCCGCTGAAATTACTGAAAAAATACCTGAAAAAGTTGCTAATTTCTTGGAAAAACTCTTTCATTTTTCTAACAAATGGTTTACAATAATCCTGAACAAACTTTTTAGGTCAGGAAAGACACGCTCATCCCCGCCCGCCGGAACGGAGGTCCGTACCAATGAAGTTCAGGAAAACGAGTATTTTTACGAAAATAGTTATAATTGCTCTGGCAGCCTATGCTATTGTGAGCCTGCTGGAGCTGAAAACAAGACTCGCGGAGGCGGAGGCGTACAAGGCCCAACTCGAGGAGGAGGTCGCAAGCGCCGAACAGGAAAACGCCAGCCTGAGCTACGAGATCGAACACAGCGGCGATGACTCAACCATAGAAGGCATCGCAAGGGACAAGCTCGGTCTCGTCATGCCGGGAGAGAAGATTTTTTATGACGTTGGAAACTGAAGGACTCAAAAAATTTAATTAAAAAGGACAGTAGTAATTGTATGCAGCCTGAGCTGGGAGCCATCATTGAAGGAAAAGTTACCGGTATAACAAAGTTTGGAGCTTTTGTCACCATGCCGGAAGGCGCAAGTGGACTTGTGCACATATCTGAAATCGCAAACACCTACGTAAACGACGTAAATGAATATCTGAGCGTCGGTCAGAAGGTAAAGGTAAAAGTCGTCGGGATAACTCCCGAGGGCAAGATAAACCTGTCCATCAAGAAGGCCAGCGATACGCCCTCTACGCGCCAGGAGCACGGCGCCTCGGCTGCGCCGCGGCGTACTGCACAGCGTCAGACCAATGCTTCACAGTCTGCGTCCTCCCCTCCGACCGGAGAGGTATACGGACAGACAGCCGATAAAAGCTTTGAGGATAAGCTCCGGCAGTTCATGCATGACTCAGACAGCCGCATGAGCGGAAACCGCCTGTATGAAAAGCGTCCGTCAAAACGGCGCAGGAATTGAGCTTTGTCTCTATCGTAAAAATCGTATACATATTTTTGTGCAACATGCCTCTCGACATTTTGTCGAGAGGTTGTTTTTTCATATTTTGCACAATGAAATACTGTTTTTTTACCATTCTGGACGCTTACTGCTCTTGACAAGTATTGAATGAGTTACTATACTATTGTTAGTCAGCTAATTAGCTGGCTAAACATATGATTTTGGAGGCCCTCATGGACGATAAAGAGCTTCTCAACCTTTTCACTGATATGGTACGTGCACACACCGCATACATGGACAGGCAGCTCTCGGCTCTCGGTCTCAGCAATGGCCAGGGTGGCGTTATTTCCGTTCTCGGCCGCTACGGCAGTCTTACGCAGAACGAGCTGGCAAGATTCCGCCAGGTTACGCCCGCCACCATAAGCATCATGCTCGACCGGATGGAGCGCGACGGGCTGGTAGTGCGATTCACCTCAAAGGAGAACAGCCGCGCAAACAACATAAGACTCACGGAGAAAGGTGCCGAGATCTACTCAAAACTGGACGCTTTTATGAGCTGCGAACCGGAGGTCGTTTTCAAGGGTCTCACCGGCGAGGAAAAAGCGCTTGCGGCGGAGGTGTTCCGCAAGATAATCGAAAACGACAGTCTCAAGGATTAAAGCACCGCAACGTCATGATTGACCCACGGCGGCCTGCGTCCCCGTGTGTTGATAAAATAACAGGAAAATAAATATTTATAGGAGGATTTTATAATGGGAAGACCTTTGGCTGATTATGTAAAGCTGCCCGGATTCGACGAGTACAAGGAGTGGTTCAAGGACTTCGCCGATCTCAAGCGCGAGGACGGTATCCTTCAGATCACTTGGAAGACCAATGACGGTCCCATGCATCACAGCGGCATGTCTCACAGGGCCATGAGCCAGCTCACCCGATACATCTCCATGGACCTTGAGAACGAGATCATCATTTATACTCACATCGGCGACAACTGGATGATCGAGTCCGACGCCAACGGCTGGGAGACTTATGCGGAGCTTCCGCGTCAGCGCTTCGAGCATCAGTACTTCGACGACACCAACCTCATTAAGAACATGGTGTTCGACCTCCAGGTGCCTACTATCGGCGCAATGCCCGGCCCCGGCTTCCACTGGGACAGCGCAATGCTCTGCGACGTAACCATCTGCACCGAGGACACCAAGATCGAGGTCCCGCACGCTCAGGGCGGCCTTGTCCCCGGCGACGGCATGGGCCTTATGTTCCAGCATTATCTTGGCACCAAGAGGGGCAACTATTACATGATGACTTCCCGCCAGGTCACCGCTCAGCAGATGCTCGACTGGGGCATCGTCTCCGAAGTCGTGCCCAAGGGCAAGGCCGTTGAGCGCGCGTGGGAGATCGCCCGCATGTGGAAGACCATGTCCTATGAGAACCGCTGCATCATGTCCAATCTGGCCAAGCGCCCTCTGATGAAGCTGTTCATGGAAGACCTCAAGCTGCACACCGTTTCCGAGCAGTATGGTTCCCTGCTGCGTATCGCCGCCGGCGAGCTCGGCGACGAGAATTCTGCTCAGCAGGATGAGAAGTACATAAGCCGTGTAAATGACTATCGTTATGCGACCAAGGATATGGAGCAGCCCATGAACACTGAGCTCTGGCGCGGCATGCCTGCCCGTGCGGCCGAGTGGTTCAAGAAAGTCGAGTCCGGTGAGATCCCGAACCCCTACGAGTTCGAGCACAGCAACGAGCCCGACTGGTACAACGCATTTTAATTTCGGTTTTTATCCCAGCCTGCGGGGGAGCCCATCTCCCCCGCATCCCCGGAAAAAATAATATCAATAAAAGGAGATTTTAGTCATGCCCAAGGTTTACAGCGGTGATTTGACGAAAATGTTTGACATCAGCGGCAGAAAGGCTGTCGTGGTCGGCGGCGCAGGCGGGTTCGGCAAAGCCATCGCCACCGCACTTGCCGCAAACGGCGCCGACGTGTGCATTTCCTCCCGCCGTGAGGATGCGCTCAAGGCTGCATGCGAGGAAATCAAGGCGACTGCCGCTGCCGGCGTTGCCGTCAAGTACTATGCCTGCGACGCCACCGACGAGCAGGCCATTATCGCTTTCCGCGACTACGTTGTGAGTGCCGAAGGTCTCGGCGGATGCGATATTCTCGTCAACTCCCAGGGCTACAACAAAAAGATGTTTTCCTGGGAAATCGATACTAATGTCTGGAAGGGAATGCTCGACACGAACATCACCTCCCTCATGTACACCTGCAAGTATTTCGGCAACTGGATGAAGGAGCACAACACCGAGGACGGCACCGTCGCCGATCCTTCCACCTTTGTCGCCGGACAGGCCACTCCCTGCCAGGGATACGGCAAGATCATCAACATCGGCTCCGTGCGCGGCATCCGCGCCGTCGCCAACGGCGGCAACGGCAACGTGCCCTATAACACTACAAAGGGCGCTGTCGAGATGCTGACCAAGGCCTTTGCCTCCGATCTTCGCCCGAACATCCAGGTCAACCTCGTCGGCCCCACCATCACCTACACTCCGATGATGGTCGGCATGCTTCCACCCGATGAGAAGACCCGCGACGGCATCGCTGCCGGCCAGCCCGCAATGCGTATCGGCCGTGAGATCGATATAGTTGGCTCGGTTCTGTTCCTCGCCTCTCCGGCATCCGATTTTGTTACCGGCTCGTCCATCTATCCTGACGGCGGCCTGACCAATATCGGCTAAACCTAATAACTGCTGCAACGGGGGCACCATCCATTGACGCCTCTTTGCCGCTAACTCCAGAGAAAGGAATTAGTCAAATGAACGTCTCTGACATCAAGACCATCGCAATGTACGGCGCCGGCACCATCGGCGGCGGCTTTGCTGCTTATTTTGCCCTCAAGGGTCTGGACGTAAATGTCTATGTCCGCTCTGAGGCTTCCAAAGAACGTGCTCTGCCCAAGATCCAGGGCCCCATCGACTCCTATGTCAAGTATGGCATCGTTGACGACGACGGCACAAAGATCTGGAATAAGATCCACATCACTACTGACCCCGCCGAGGCATTCACCGGCGTTTATTTCGTTCAGGAAAACGGCGCTGAGGACATGGACCAGAAGCACGAGATGATAGCCGTCATGGAGAAGTATCTTCCCGAGGATGCTATCATCGCCTCTTCCTCCTCCGGCATGAGCGTCACCAAGATCGCGGAGGGCGCAAAGCACCCCGAGCGCATCATCGTTGGCCATCCTTTCAACCCCGCTTATCTCCTACCTCTTATCGAGATCTGCGGCGGAGACAAGACCTCTCCCGATGTCATTGCACAGGCCCGCGAGTTTTACAAGATGCACGATAAAGCTCCCGTCGTTCTCAACAAGGAGAAAAACGGCTTTATTGCAAACCGTCTCATGCATGCGCTCTGGCGTGAGGAGATCGCGCTTGTGACAGAGGGTGTCTGCTCCATGGCCGACGCGGACGACGCCTGGACCTTTGGCCCCGGCATTCGCCTTGCCGCTTTCGGACCGGCGATGAACTATGAGCTTGGCGGCGGCGAGCTTGGCCTGCGCGGCTGTGCGATCAAGTTCGGCGCAATGACCGACGCGGTCTTCGCCGATATCAGCGATATGAAAAAGGTCCCGGATACCTGGGCAGACCAGTCCGGAGAGGAAATCGGGCCCCTGATGGAGGGCTTCCCCGAGGTCATCGGCCACACCAAGCCCGAGATTTCCTCCTTCCGCGACAATCTAATTATAAATGTGCTGAAGATGCACAACAGACTCTAATATTAAGGAGAAGCTAGCTATGGCAAAAACTATCATTACCGCCGCCATGACCGGCGCTGTAACCCCCGCCGGCTACAATATCCCTGAGAAACCCGAGGATATCGCCGCTCAGGTCTATGAATGCTGGAAGCTCGGTGCGTCCATATGCCATCTGCATATGCGTGACGATGAGGGCGCCGGCGTCATGGACCCCGTCAAGTTCTATCAGACCATCAAGGCGATCCGTTCCTACAAGGATTGCGATATCATTATAAACTGCACCTCCTCCGGCGACAACCGCGTCTCGGATGACAGTCCCTATGGCAATGCCTGCCGCTGCATCCATCACCGTATAGTCCCCGGTATAGAGATGGGCACCTTTGACGCCGGCTCCTTCAACTGGGGCGTTCCCGGCGGCGTTTTCCACAACAGCCCGAAGATGCTCATGGACGTCGGCAAGCTCTATCTCGAAAAGGATATCAAGCCCGAGTTCGAGATATTCGACTTCGGTATGCTCCGCGCTGTCGGCGCTTACTGGAAGCAGGGCGTAATCAAGCCTCCCTTCCACTTCCAGTTCTGCCTGGGCGTAATGGGCGGCATGGACGCTACTCCCAAGGCCCTCATGCTCCTGCTCGACGAGATGCACGAGCTGCAGGCCGCCGGAAAGCTGCCCGCTGAGTGCACCTGGAGTGCTTTTGGAATTGGCCGCGGCCATCTGCCCGTAATGTTCACCGCTCTGGCCAACGGCGGTTCAATCCGTGTCGGTATGGAGGACAACGTCGTCTATGGCTACGACAAGGAAGGCAAGAAAATCATGGCCACCAACATGATGCTCGTCGAGCGCGCTGCCAATGCCATAAAGGCTTTTGGCAACGAGGTCGCCACTCCCGCAGAGGCCCGTGAGATGCTAAGCCTCAAGCCGCTGGATCACGACGCCATCTGCGCAGAGCTCGACAAGATTACCATCGAGTATCTCGAGTCCGAGAAAGAGGCCCTCAAGGTCCTCGGCAGCACTTATACCACCGAAAAGGGCATGGGTGGTAAATAAAATAGTCCAGGCATAGCCTGAAAAACATCTCCCCGGAGGCGCTTTTTATTAAAAAAGCAGCCTCCGGTTTTTTTGCGCACCGGTGACAGATTTGATGCTTTTGTCTCGTTTTATAAGTGAAAGGGGGGCAACGCAATGGACAATGGGCGCGCCGAATATCTTGTCCGGCAGTACTCCGACGCCATACTTCGCATCGGCTATTCATGGCTGGGAAACATCGACGACGCAAAGGATATATGCCAGACTGTGCTGCTAAAGCTGCTGGAAAGCGAACAGCGTTTTTCCGATTGCAAGCAGGAGCGGGCGTGGGTATTGCGTGTTGCCATCAACGCCTGCAAGGACTGGAAAAAGAGCGCCTGGTCTCGCCGCCGGGTAAGTCTTGACGACGCTGCCGGTCTGTGTATTCAGGAGCCGGAGGCGGAAAACGACGCCCTTCTTCAGGCGGTAGGAAAACTCCCCGCAAAATACCGCAGGGTGATATATATGCGATACTATGAGGGTTATGAGGTGCGGGAAATCGCCGCGGCACTGGGTATTCCCCCCGCGCTTGTAAGCACGCACCTTGCTCGGGCGAAGGCGAAATTAAAAGCAATTCTGGGAGATGATTATTTTGAGTAAGCTCTATCATGAAAAACTGGACAGGATACGGTTGACAGAGGAAAGCAAAAACAAACTCATCGCCTCGCTGACTCAGCGGCAGGGCGCACAGAGCTGTTCCCAGTCCACTGTAAGAAGCAGAAAGCGTACGGTTATTGCCGCCGC